>NZ_JBXEJE010000015.1:0-205846 GCF_056820935.1 Streptomyces sp. Q2
TGCTCGTCGAGCCCGGCCCGATCAACACCCCGTTCGGCGACCACAGCGTGCAGGGCGACACCCCCATGCCGCTCTACGCGTCGGGACGGCGCACCTTCGACGAGGTGCTGGCGAAGAACACCAGCGGCGGCGACGATCCCGCCACCGTGGCCAAGGTGATCGTCGCGGCGGCCACCGACAAGAACCCGAAACTGCGGCGCACCGCCGGCTCGACGGCCGCCGGCATCAGCGTGTTCCACCGCGTCCTTCCGGCCCGGATCTTCGACCGCATCGTCCGCAGGTTCAACCGGATGCCGAACTGACGCCCACCCTTCACGTGCCCGACCCGGCCGAAAGCAACGGCGCGTCTTCGACACCGTCGGCCCGGGCCTGACGCGTGTGATGTCCCCGAATGTCCACTGATCAGTCACTCGTTGATTTACCGAGGAGAGTCATGCAGCAGCAACGTCAGCAAGCAGCCCGGCGCAGTGCATCGGGCAGACGGCGTTTCGTGAAGAGGAACGTCGGCATCGCGCTGGCGGTGACGGCGACGGCGGCCGTCCTAGTCTCGGCGCCGTCCGCGTCCGCATGGCCGGGAGGCGGGAAGGGACACTCATACAGCGGACCCCTTGTCACCGACGTACAGACCGTGGCGAAGTTCGACTTCGGCGCCGGCGAGATACCCGAGAACATCACCGCCAACCCCGACGGCTCGGTGACCCTGTCCATGCTCGGCAGCTGCGCGGTGTGCGAGCGCACCCACGGGCCGGAGCTGGTGCGCATCTCCGCGTCCGGCGAGCGCACGGTGCTCGTCACCGGACAGGTGGGCGAGGCGATCAGCGGCAACGCCCGCGGCAGTGACGGCACCGTTTACTACGCGTTGTGGGCCCCGGGCAACGCCGCCAGGAACGGCGTGTACAAGCTGCTTCCGGACGGTACCCCGCAGCGCGTCGCCGCCCTGCCCGCCGACTCGGGCCCCAACGGGCTGGCCGTCGACCCGGCCGGACGCACCCTCTACATCGCGGACAGCCTCAAGGGCACCATCTGGTCCGTCCCCGTCTCGGGCGGATCGCCGGCCCCGTGGCTGACCGACGCCGCTCTGGCGCCGGTGCCCACCGAAGCCCTGCCGATCGGCGCCAACGGGCTCAGGTTCCACAACGGCGCCCTGTGGATCAGCAACTTCAACAAGGGCACCCTGCTGCGCGTACCGGTCACCACCACCGGTGCGCCCGGCCCCATCCGCCAGGTCGCGGGTGGCCTGCCCAACATCGACGATCTCAGCTTCCTGACCCCCTGGTCCGATGTGGTGTTCGCGGCGCAGAACGGCTCCTCCTCGCAGAACGGTCCGGACAGGGTCGTGGTGATCTACCCCAACGGCACCTACAAGCCCGTCCTGACCAGCGCAGACGGTCTCGCCTCACCCTCCGCGACCGCCGTGCGCGGCGACCGTCTCTACATCACCGACGGCGGGGTCCCCGAGCCCCACGACCCGAAACTGCAGACCGCGAGGATCAACTTCCCCGCTCTCCTCGCAGGCGCGGCACACTGACCTGACCAGCGGCAGCCGAGGCGCAAGCCCCGGCTGCCATGGAGGAACACACCTACTTCGCCTCCAAGGACGAACTCGTCGCCACCGCGGTCGCTCGTCCATGTCGGGGATGTCGAAGTCACTGCTCCCGGACGGCGCGATCCGGTGAAGATCAGCTCGGGACGGGCTGAACAGGGGCCCGCTGCGGGCAGTCGCTCCCCGGTACGTAATACTCCCCTCATGATGTCGAGCGTTACGCCTGGGAGCGGGCCGGCCACGATACGGCGGGCCGTCGCGCGGGACGCCAAACGGCTCACGCGCCTCGTGCGTGGCTCGCGCGCCTATGAAGGCCCGTACGCGGCCATGGTGGCGGGCTACCGGGTCGGTCCCGACTACATCGAGACCCACCGTGTCTTCGTTGCCGTCTCCGACGACGAGCGTGAAAGCCGTGTCCTCGGGTTCTACTCGCTCGTCCTCGTGCCGCCGGAGCTTGACCTGATGTTCGTCGCCGACGGAGCGCAGGGACGTGGCATCGGACGGCTGCTCGTCGCGCACATGAGGGCCGAGGCCCGCGCCGCGGGGCTCGAGCGCGTCCGGGTGGTGTCGCATCCTCCCGCCGAGGGTTTCTACCGCAGCGTGGGTGCGGTACGCACCGGGACAGCGTCCGCGAACCCGCCCGCCGTGATGTGGGACCGTCCCGAGCTCGAGTTCCTCATTCCGCCCGGGCTGACCGGGGCGCCCGCAAGCTCCTCCCAAGCCGTCCGAGGGTGACGACCGGTCCGGGTTCTGGCGGAACGGTGTAGGCCGTGGTCCGGGTCGGGCGCTCTGCGTGCCTGCGCGGCGCCGGCGCAGCCCGTCGACGGCGTGCGCGGGAGGCGGCATCAGGTGGCTTCAACGGGCTGGCCAGGAGCCATACTTGTCAGTACGGGGGGATCGTCGTCCCTTGGTGGCATGGTGCGAGAGAGGAAGCGGCCAGTGGGCAGCGTCAGCAGGGGACTCGGCAAGGCCGAAGTGAAACTCAAGTGGGACCCGAGCGCCTGGAACCAGCCCCCTCATCACCTCGACATCATCGCCACGACGTATTCGTCGGACGATCCCTACGGACAGCCGGTCTACGTCGTCCACTTCGACAGCCGCTCACCGGACGGCACCATCAACATGAGCCGGCACAGCCAGACCGGCCAGGGCTTCGGGTTCGTCGAGGCGATGATGCTGGAGTTCGATCGCCTGGCGCCTTCCTTCGCACGGGTGGTCGTGGGGGTGGCCATCCATCAGAACAGCGGCCCGAAGACGTTCGGCGACATAACGAACGCCGGGGTTGTGGTCCTCGACGGCTATGCGGAGCTTCTGAAGGACGACTTCGCGGGGGTCGCCGGATCCACCGCCACCACGGTCGCGGAGTTCGCCAAGGACGCCTCCGGCAGGTGGGAGTTCCACGAGATGGTCCGCGGATTCGACTGCGACCCGATGGCCTTCGCCGTCGAGATGGGCAACACCCCGCGGCCGTGAGCCGGTGACGCCACGGGGATGTACAGCGGAGCCCCTGGCATGGCCGCACTCCTCGGTCGTCGGCCGCGACTTGGAAGGCGCGGCAGCGGTGGTGAGCAGCATCGCCGGCAGGCTCCTGGCAGCTGTCGGAAACGCCCGCATGCCCCCGGCGCTTCTGGCCGCGGCCCCACGAGGCTCGTCACGCGGCGCAGGGCCTGGTCTCGATTCCCGGTGCCGGCACCTGCCGGTGTCCGGCACCGGGAATCATCCTGTGTGCTCCCCGTGAACCATGCTGCACGATCGGATCCCGGTCGCGCATTGCCGGATCCCGGCAGTTTTCTCTAGGGTCTGGATGCCGGTCACTGTCAGGAAATCGTGGCCGGCGCGTCAAGGATCCGGGGGGACGACGTGGTGGACGGGACGATTCCCGAGCAGTATCTCGAGGGCTACGACCTCATTCTGGCGGAGGTAGCGGACACCGGGCGGCGACTCACCCGTGACGAGATCACCTCCCGCCGCGCCCTGGGGGAACAGGCCGCGGAGGCCGGCCACGGGCTGCGCACCCTGGTCAGCGCCCACCTGACCGCCGCTCGCACGGCCTGGCCGGGCACGTCGGGCTCGGCGGACGGCGCGCTCGCCGCCGTACAGCAGGTCATCGACGCCTTCGCCGAAGGATACGAACGCGCCCAGCGCCTCGCCGTGCGTCAAGAGGAGGCCGCCCGCCGCGAGTTCATCGACGACCTCCTCTACGGCCGCAGCGATCTGGGCCGCCTCGCCGAACGCGCGGAGCGCTTCGGGCTGCGGTTGTCCCACGCCCACGCCGTGGCAGTCGCCCAGGGCCCGGCCGCCTACGACGAGGGCGACCCCGTGCCCCGGCAGGTGGAACGCACCGTCATCGCCCGCTTCGGCGACCGCAACGTCCTGCTCACCACCAAGGACGGCCGCCTGCTGTGCATCGCCCCAGGCGACCAGGACGAGGTCCTCACGTACTTCGCCAAGCAGGCGCACGCCGCGACCGGCGGCGGCCGGGTTGCCGTCGGGCGCCCACAGCCCGGCCCCGGCGGCGTCGTCCACTCCTACGAGGAGGCGCTCAACACTCTCGAACTGGCCGAGCGCCTCGACCTCGACGACCCGGTGCTGCGCGCCGCCGACCTGCTCGTGTACCCCGTCCTCACCCGCGACCGGCAGGCCATGGCCGACCTCGTCGTGGACACCCTGGGCCCGCTCACCGCGGCCCGCGGCGGCGCCCAGCCTCTCCTCGACACGCTCACGGCGTACTTCGACTCCGGCTGCGTGGCCGCGGAGGCCGCCCGCCGCCTCACCCTCAGCGTGCGGGCGCTGACGTACCGCCTGGAACGCATCCACAAGCTCACCGGCGCCAACCCCGCCGATCCCGCCCACCGTTACATGCTCCAGACGGCGGTCATCGGTGCGCGCCTGCTGGACTGGCCCGCCAAGGAACTCTGACGCCGGCCGATCGGCGGTGGGGGCCGGTCCCCTTCGACGCGCCCGGTACCGGCGGCTCGCCGGGCACGCCTGGCCGGATCGGTACGGCCCGCGGGGTTACGGTCGGCGGCATGGATGGTGATCGCCGAGGGTGGCGCCAGTGTTCGCTCGCCGGGGCGGTGTTCGCCGTCTGCATGGCCGGCACGACGCTGCCGACGCCCCTTTACGGCCTGTACCAGGAGAAGTTCGGGTTCTCCGAGCTGACGGTGACCGTCGTGTACGCCGTGTACGCCTTCGGGGTCATCGGCGTGCTGCTGCTGGCGGGCAACGCCTCGGACGCCATGGGCAGACGGCCTGTGCTGCTGTGGGGCCTGGGATTCGCGGCGGCGAGCGCCGTCTGCTTCCTGTGCGCACAAGGGCTGGGCTGGCTGTACGTGGGCAGGCTGCTGTCAGGGCTGTCGGCCGGTCTGTTCACCGGGGCCGCCACGGCGTACGTCATGGAGCTGGCACCGTACGGCGGCGCCTCCCGGGCCACGTTCGTGGCGACCGCCGCCAACATGGGCGGACTCGGCTGCGGTCCCCTGCTCGCCGGCGTGCTCGCCCAGTACGCCCCCTGGCCGCTGCACCTGCCCTTCGCCGTACACCTGGCCCTGGTGGCCTGCTCGGCCGCCGTCCTGCTGCGGCTTGCGGAGACCGTACGGGAGCGGCGGCCGCTGAGCGCCGTACGGCCGCAACGGCCCGGCCTGCCCAGCGAGGTGCGGGCGGTGTTCGTGCCGGCGGCGATCGCCTCCTTCGTGGGGTTCGCGTTGTTCGGAGTGTTCACGTCGGTCAGCCCGGCGTTCCTCGCGGAGTCCTTGAACGTGCACAACCATGCCGTGAGCGGGCTGGTCGTCGCCCTGGCCTTCTTCTCCTCGACCGCCGGGCAGCTGGCCGTCGGCCGCGTCGGGGTGGGGCGCTCACTGCCTCTGGGCTGCGCCGGGCTCTTCGCCGGGCTGGCGCTGCTCGCCGGTGCGCTGCGGTGGGACCTGCTGCCGCTGGTGGTGCTGAGCGCGGTCGTCGGCGGGGCGGGACAGGGGCTGGCGTTTCGCGGTGCGTTGTCCGCGGTCGCCGGCGCGTCTCCCGAGGACCGGCGCGCGGCAGTCATCTCGACGCTGTTCGTCGTGGCGTACACGGGTATCTCGGTGCCGGTGATCGGTGTGGGGGTACTGACGGGGCCGATCGGCCTGGAGGGCGCCGGGCTGGTGTTCATCGCGTGTATGGCCGTCCTGGTCTCGACCGCGGCCCTCTACCTGCTCCGGCGGCCGGTGCCGGTGAGGACGTGAGCGCGCCCCGGGGGCGCGACGCCCCCGAGGCGGCTGACAGGAACCGACGGACGGTGAACACCCCGACCACACCGGGTCCTTGAGGTCACCTCGACTGGCCGCGGGTCTGCTTCAGCTCCCGGTCGAGAGCCCAGGCGTCCGCGACCGGACCGAGGTGGGCGAGCTTGTCGGGGTTGATCACCGAGCGGATGGTCTGGATCTGCCCGTCGAGCACGTCGAGGACCATGGTGTTGAGCACCTTGCCGTCCCGGTCGCGGAAGATCGCTCCGGGTTGGCCGTTGACCTCGTGCGGCTCGAAGGTCACATCGATCCGGGCCATCCAGGGGAAGACGGAGGCGAGCAGCCGTGCCACGTTCTCGGCGCCGATGACGGCCCTGGCCAGCTGCGGGGCCTTGCCACCGCCGTCCCCGGCCATCGACACGTCGGCGGCGAGCAGCTCCCGCAGGCCGCCGACGTCGCCTTCGCGAAGGGCATCGAAGAACCGCGTCGCCAGCTCCTGGCGCTCCCGACGGTCCGCTTCGAACCGTGGCCGTCCGGCCTGCATGTGCCGCCGGGCGCGTACGAGCAGTTGGCGGCACGCCGCCTCCGACCGCCCCACCGCCGCTGCGATCTCGTCGAAGCCGAAGCCGAACACCTCCCGCAGCACGAACACCGACCGCTCCAGCGGGCTGAGCCGCTCCAGGAGCAGCAGCGCCGCCATCGACACCGAGTCGGCCAGTTCCGCCGCGCGGGCCGGATCCTGATACGGATCGGTGAGCAGCGGTTCGGGGAACCACGGCCCGACGTACTCCTCCCGTCTCACCCGCGCGGAGCGCAGTACGTCGATCGAGATCCGCGTCACCGTGGCGGACAGGAACGCCTTGGTCGACGTGGGCCGGGTCGCCGAGCCGTCGAAGCGCAGCCAGGTCTCCTGCACCGCGTCCTCGGCCTCTCCCACACTGCCCAGAATCCGGTAGGCGATCGAGAACAGCAGCGACCGCAGCTCCTCGAACTCCTCGACCTTGCTCACGCCGTCTCCCCCTTGGAGTCCTCCCGCCCGTCGGTGCTCGCCGATGCGGGCCTTCTTCTGGTGATCATCCGGTTCGCCGACGGCGCGGGGCAAGGCCACGGGCCGGGGGTCCGGAGCCCACGGCCCGAGCCGGGCCGGTTGCCGACGGCCGTTCAGTGGACCTGTCCGACCTTGTAGTCACCGGCCGGCTGCTGCGTGATGATGTTCAACCGGTTCGCCGTGTTCATGAAGGAAACCAGGATCACCAGGGCGGTGAGCTGCTCCTCGTCGTAGTGCTCGACGGCTCGGGCCCAGACCTCGTCGCTGACCCCCTCGGCCGCGTCCGCGACCCGGGTCCCCTGCTCCGCCAGCTCCAGCGCGGCACGTTCGGCCTCGGTGAAGACCGTGGCCTCCCGCCACGCCGCCACCAGGTGCAGCCGCACCGGGTCCTCCCCCGCGGCGACGGCCTCCTTGGTGTGCATGTCGATACAGGCGGCGCAGCCGTTGATCTGACTCACGCGAAGCGCCACCAGTTCCTGCGTCGCGGCCGGCAGCGGCGATTCCTTGAGCGCCTTGCCCGCCGTCATGAAGTACTTGAAAGCCTTGCCGGCGGTCGGGCTGGCGAAGTAGTTCAGTCGCGCGTCCATGGTGTGTTCCTCCGTGGTCGTCAGTGGCTACACCTCCTGAGACGAGGTAGCCCGACGCCCTGTGACACGGACGCTTGTGACGCACGTCTCCCCGGCCGCCCGGGGTGTCGCCGCTACCCGCGGGGAGCGGGCGCGGTCCCGGTGCGCAGGCGGGCGCCCTGGCGCAGCAGCTCGTCCTGGACGAGGGGGTGAGCCACCTCGCGAGGTGCGCGCCCCTGGCGCACCGCCAGGGCCGCGCACACGCCGGCCGCCTGACCGGTGGCCATCGCTATGGGCATGACGCGGTACGAGGAGTGCGCCACGTGGGTGCCCGAGATGCAGCGTCCCGCGACCAGGAGCCGGTCCGTCTCCCGTGGCAGGAGACACCGCAGCGGGATGTCGTAGAAGCACCCGGCGGGTACGCGCTTGAGGGTGGTGCCGGTGCCCTCGGGATTGTGGATGTCGATCGGGTGGGCGCCGTGCGCGACGGCGTCCGGGAAGGGGCGGGCGGCCAGGATGTCGTGGCCGGTCTCGTACGGGGCTCCGCAGGCGGCCGCGACATCGCCGTCGCCGGTGCCGTCCACCACCACACCGGCGTCGATCGCCACCGGTCCCGACTTGGTCTCGAAGACCACCCGCCAGCCGTCGTCGAGCGGCAGCGCCGAGGAGGCGAAGGCGTGGAACGGCATCCGTGCTCCGGCCTCGTCGAGCAGATCCAGCAGCACCAGTTTGAAGATCTCGGGATCGAACGGCACGGTGTAGCCGGTCTCGACGGAGGGCGAGACACAGCCGCCCCGTTCGGAGAGCCGGTCGAGCAGCTGCCACAGCACACCGGCGACCACCGGCTCGCCCTCGCCGCCGCGGCGGACGCATCTGCTCTACCTGCTGGGTAGCCGTGGCCGGGGACGGCGAACCCTCCGAGCGGGGACGGCCGGTCCCGACTGCGCCACCGCCGCGCGGTGACGTCCAGGTTGCCGGAGCGGTGCCGGCCGACGCCCTCGCCGAAAACCGCTTGAGGGATCCTGCACGCGCTGGCAACGTCGCCCCTCGTGCCTGAAGCAGATCCGCCTGGAAATCGGGACCCCGCACCATCCCCAACCGATGCCACAGCTCCGTCCAGTACCAGCCTCGCGTCCGGGCAGCCGCTCCGCTCCCCCGCCTTCCGGTGGTTCTTCGCCGGCTGGTCGATCTCCATGGCCGGCAGCGCCATGTCGCCCGTGGCGCTGGCGTTCGGTGTCCTGGAGGTCGCCGACAGCGCCGCATGGCTGTCCGCTGTCCTCACCGCCTCCATGGTCCCGATGATCGCGACGATGATCCTCGGCGGCGGCATCGCCGACCGCTACCGCCGCGACACCGTGCTGCGCCTTTCCAGCCTCGGCGCCGGCATCAGCCAGACCGCCGTGGCGATCCTGCTCCTCACCCAGCAACACCCCGTGCTCCTGCTGCCGTTGTCCGCCTGCAACGGCGTCTTCCAGGCGCTGATCACCCCCGCGTTGCGCGGCATCGTCCCGCAGTTGGCGAGCGGACGCGGCATCCAGCAGGCCAACTCCCTGCTGGCCTCCGCCAGGAACACCACCCGCATGGTCGGACCGAGCATCGCCGGGCTGCTGACGGTGTCCGTCGGGGGCGGCTGGGCGATCGCCGCCGACGCCGCGTCCTTCCTCCTGGCAGCCGTCTGCTTCGCCAGGATCTCGCTGCCCGACCTGCCACCCCGCGCCGAGGACGGCCCGACGATGCTGGGCGAACTGCGGCAGGGCTGGGACTACTTCAGCTCCAAGCCCTGGATCTGGTCGGTGACGCTGGCCTTCGCCGTCTTCAACGTCGGCAACATGGGCATCTGGCAGATCCTCGGTCCGGTGATCGCCGACGACACCATCGGCGCCGGCGGCTGGGGCCTGGTGCTGAGTTCCCGCGGCGCGGGGTCGCTGCTCGCCACCGTGGTGATGGTGAAGCTGACGGTACGGCGACCCATGGTGCCGGCCCTGTCCTCGATGACCCTGGCCGCCGCCCCGCTGATCCTCCTCGGTACCGGAGCGAACACCTTCTGGCTGGCCGCGGCGGCATTCGCCGCCGGGGTGGCCGCGGAGTTCTTCACCGTCGTGTGGTCGACGGTCTGGCACATCCACATTCCGGAACGGCTGAGCTCCCGGGTCGGCGCCTACGATGAGTTCGGATCGTTCGCCTCGATCCCCCTCGGCCAGCTGTCCGCCCCACTCCTCGCCGCGGCGTTCGGCGCGGCGGCGGTGACTGTCACCGGCGGCGCGGTGATGGCGGCCGCCATGCTGCTGCCGCTGCTCCTGCCATCACTTCGGCGCATCGAACTGCGTACCTCCGAAGCCGACCCGGAAGGGTAGGACCAGCCGCGGCGCCGGCCTCGGCGATCCCGACCGGTCAGGCTGCGGAGCAGTTCAGCGAGCGGGCGAAGGCATCGAGCGCCGCGAAGTCGGTTTCGCGCAGACCCCGGCGAGCGTCGACATGGTGGAGCAGCGCGGAACCGTCATGGTGCGCGGCCACATAGGCGCGGTCGGTCCGGCCGAGGTCGTCGTCGACCCAGGCGAAGGGGCGGCCGGCGGCGTGCGCGACGAGGTGGCGGGTCTTCCAGAAGGTCCCGTGCGGCCCGGCGTCGTGCATCGTCGGCCAGTCCACCACCGGCAACTCGGGTAGGCCGAGGACGGGTGCGATGAGGGTGTTCGCCTCCGCCCCCCAGGTAGTGGCCCACACCAGGTCGTACCTGTCCGCGAGGTGAAGGAGGCGATGGCCGTGATCAGGGTTGAGCCACACCCGAAGGGGCTTCACGTAGGCCCGTGGTGTGCCGGGGTGTTGAGCGATCCAGCCCTCGGGTCTCATCCGGTGGGTTGTGTAGCCTTCCGGACGGCGCGACGCCTTGGCCGCGTACGGATTCAGCGGACCGTCGACGTCCAGGTAGAGCAGAGGTCGGTGCACGCAGACGCTCCTCTCCTCACCGGCCGGTCAAGGTCGTGACGAGCGTAGCCCCGCCCCCTGCGACAGGCACCTGAGTCAGCCCTTCGTCAGGCCGTCGCTGCCGGAGTTCGGGGACGGAGCCGGGTACTCAGCCCGTCAGCATGTGGCAGGTCGACCCCGAGTCCTGTCGTCCTTACGCTGCGTCCGCATCACTGTCGTGCGCTGTGGTCATAGAACCCGTGGCCGCTTTTGCGGCCCAGACGGCCGGCGGCGACCATACGGCGCAGGAGAGCGGGAGGCGCGTACAGGGGCTCCTTGAACTCCTCGTACATCGACTCCGCCACCGCCTGTGCCGTGTCGAGACCGATGAGGTCGAGCAGGCGCAGCGGGCCCATGGGGTGGGCGCAGCCCAGTTCCATGCCTCGGTCGATGTCCTGCGGCGTCGCCGAGCCGGTCTCCACCATGCGGACGGCGGCGAGCAGGTAGGGCACGAGGAGTGCGTTGACGACGAAGCCGGAGCGGTCGGTCGCCTCGACGACCTCCTTGCCGAGGGCTTCGGAGGCGAAGGCCCGGGCCCGTGCCAGGGTGTCGGGACTCGTCGTGAGGGCCGGGATGATCTCGACCAGGGCCTGCACGGGTACGGGGTTGAAGAAGTGGATGCCCACGACATGGGTGGGCCGCCGGGTGGCCACCGCCAGGTCGACGATGGGGATCGAGGAGGTGTTGGTGGCCAGGATGGCTTCGGGATCGGTGACGACCTGGTCGAGGGTTTTCAGGACACCGGTCTTCAGGTCCCGGTTCTCGGCGACGGCCTCGATCACGAACTGACGGTCGGCCATGGCCTTGAGGTCGTCGGTGAAGGTCAGGCGGGAGCGTGCGCCGTCCCGCGCCTCCTCGCTGATCTTGCCGCGGCGCAGACCCCGGTCGAGGGAGGCCTCGACGCGTCGCCGGCCGGCCTCGGCGGCGTCGGAGGACGACTCGGCGACCAGGACGTCGATGCCGCTGCCGCTGAGGGCGGCGACTTCGGCGATGCCGGAGCCCATGAGACCGCAGCCGACGACACCGAGACGCGAGACAGTTTCCATGCGGGTGGCCCTTTGCGTGGGATGAGGGAGGGGACGGGTGCTCTGTGGTCACACGTTGCGGCGGTACTCGCCGCCCACTTCGAAGAACGCCTCGGTGATCTGCTGGAGCGAGCAGACCCGGGCGGCGTCCATCAGGACGGCGAAGGCGTTCTCGCCGCTGGTGGCCGCACGCTTGAGTTCGGTGAGGGCGGCCTCCGCCTCAGCGCGATGGCGGCTGCGGAAGTCCTCGACACGGGCCAGCTGGGACTGCTTCTCCCCCTCGGTGGCGCGGGCCAGTTCCACCGCCCCGTGCTCACCGTCACCGCCGGGCTTGCGGAAGGTGTTGACACCGATGATCGGCAGCGTGCCGTCGTGCTTGCGCTGTTCGTAGAGCATCGACTCGTCCTGGATGCGGCCGCGTTGGTAGCCGGTCTCCATGGCACCCAGGACTCCGCCGCGCTCGCTGATCCGCTCGAACTCGGTGAGGACGGCCTCTTCGACGAGGTCGGTGAGTTCGTCGATGACGTACGAGCCCTGCAGCGGGTTCTCGTTCATCGCCAGCCCCCACTCGCGGTTGATGATGAGCTGGATGGCCAGCGCGCGGCGGACCGAGTCCTCGGTGGGGGTGGTGACGGCCTCGTCGTAGGCGTTGGTGTGCAGGCTGTTGCAGTTGTCGTAGATCGCGATGAGCGCCTGGAGGGTGGTGCGGATGTCGTTGAAGTCCATCTCCTGGGCGTGCAGGGAGCGGCCCGAGGTCTGGACGTGGTACTTGAGCTTCTGGCTGCGTTCCCCCGCCCCGTACTTCTCGCGCATGGCGACCGCCCAGATACGGCGGGCGACCCGGCCGAGGACGGTGTACTCGGGGTCCATGCCGTTGGAGAAGAAGAAGGACAGGTTGGGCGCGAAGTCGTCGACGGACATGCCGCGGGCGAGGTACGCCTCGACGTAGGTGAAGCCGTTGGTCAGGGTGAAGGCGAGCTGGCTGATGGGGTTCGCGCCGGCTTCGGCGATGTGGTAGCCGGAGATGGACACGGAGTAGAAGTTGCGCACCTTCTGCTCGATGAACCACTCCTGGATGTCGGCCATCATCCGCAGGCTGAACTCGGTGGAGAACAGGCAGGTGTTCTGGCCCTGGTCCTCCTTGAGGATGTCGGCCTGGACCGTGCCCCGGGTGTTCTGCAGGACGTAGGACCGCAGCTCGGCCGTCTCCTCGGCGCTCGGTGCGCGGCCGTGTTCGGCGGTGAAGGCGTCGAGCCGCTGGTCGATGGCCGTGTTGAGGAAGAAGGCCAGGACGGTGGGCGCAGGGCCGTTGATGGTCATGGAGACCGAGGTGGTGGGGGACGTGAGGTCGAAGCCCGCGTAGAGCGCCTTCATGTCGTCGAGGGTGGCCACGGAGACGCCCGACGTGCCGACCTTGCCGTAGATGTCGGGGCGCAGGGCCGGGTCGTGGCCGTAGAGGGTGACGGAGTCGAAGGCGGTGGACAGCCGGGTCGCCTCGCTGTGCCGGGAGAGGTAGTGGAAGCGGCGGTTGGTGCGCTGGGGGTCGCCCTCACCGGCGAACATGCGCGCCGGGTCCTCGCCTTCGCGCTTGAACGGGAACACGCCGGCGGTGAAGGGGAAGCGGCCGGGCAGGTTCTCCGCGCGCAGGAAGCGCAGGAGTTCGCCGTCGTCCACATAGCGGGGCAGGGCGACCCGGGGGACGAGGTTGCCGGACAGGGACTCGCGGACCAGGGCGGTGCGCTGCTCGCGACCGCGGGTGACGGTGACCAGTTCCTCGCCCGAGTACGCCTGTACGGTCTCCGGCCAGTCCTCCAACAGGTGGCGCGCGGACGCGTCGAGGCCGTCCTCGGCGTCGGCGAGCAGTTTCTCGACGTCGGCGGTGGATGCGTCGACCGCGGTCAGTTCGTCGCGTACGGCGGTCAGGCGCTGGACGCGCCGGGCGGCGTCGGCCTGCGTGGCGGTGTCGGCGTGGTAGCCGCGTACGGTTTCGGCGATCTCGGCGAGGTAGCGCACCCGGGTGGTGGGCACGATCTGCGCCGCGCCGCTGGAGTGGCGTACGTCTGTCGCCGGGAGGGTGCCGGGGCCGGCCGGGAGGCCGTGTCCGGTGAGCAGGCCGAGCAGGTGCTGGTAGAGGGCGGTCACGCCGTCGTCGTTGAAGGTGGCGGCGCTGGTGCCGTAGACCGGCATGTCCTCGGGGCGGGAGCCGAACGCCTCGCGGTTGCGCACCAGTTGGCGGCCGACGTCGCGCATGGCGTCCGCCGCGCCGCGCCGTTCGAACTTGTTGATGGCGACCACGTCGGCGAAGTCCAGCATGTCGATCTTCTCGAGCTGGGAGGCGGCGCCGAACTCGGGCGTCATGACGTACAGCGAGACGTCGGAGTACGGGGCGATGGCGGCGTCGCCCTGCCCGATGCCGGGAGTCTCCACGATCACCAGGTCGTATCCGGCGGCCTTGCAGGCGGCGATGGAGTCGGTGAGGCCCTCGGGCAGTTCGTGATGGCCGCGGGTGGCCAGGGACCGGAAGAAGACCCGGTCGCCGTCCAGGCTGTTCATCCGGATCCGGTCGCCGAGCAGGGCGCCGCCGCCGCGCCGCCGGGTCGGGTCGACGGCGAGGACGGCCACGCGCAGCTTGTCCTGCTGGTCGACGCGCAGGCGCCGGACGAGTTCGTCGGTGAGGGAGGACTTGCCCGCGCCGCCGGTGCCGGTGATGCCGAGGACGGGTACGGAGCGGGCGGCCGCGGCACGGCGGAGCGCTTCGAGGTCCTCGTCCGGGACGCTTGCGGTCTGCAGGGCGCTGATCAGCCGGGCGAGGGCGGGGCGTTCGCCCGCGAGGACCGCTGTGAGCTGGGCGGGGGCGTCCTGCCAGGGAGCGGTGTCGCACTCCCTGACGATGGTGTTGATCATGCCGGTGAGCCCGAGGCGCTGCCCGTCCTCCGGGGAGAAGATCCGTACGCCGGCGTCGGCGAGCCGCTGGATCTCCTCGGGGACGATCACCCCTCCCCCGCCGCCGAAGACCTTCACATGGCCGGCGCCGCGTTCGCGGAGCAGTTCGGCGAGGTACTCGAAGTACTCGACGTGTCCGCCCTGGTAGGAGCTGACGGCCACGCCCTGGACGTCCTCCTCCACGGCGGCGTCCACGATCTCGCCCACCGAGCGGTTGTGACCGAGGTGGATGACCTCGGCCCCCTGCGCCTGGAGGATGCGCCGCATGATGTTGATCGAGGCGTCGTGGCCGTCGAAGAGGCTGGAAGCGGTGACGAGGCGCACCGGGTGCTGCGCTTGGTGAAGCTGAGGTGCGCTGGTGCCATCGGTCACGGTGTACTCCGGACGACCTGCCCGTGGGAACGGGCGACGGGTTGGGGGGCCAGATTACTAGGACGTCCTAGTAAATTACTAGGACGTCCTAGTAACTCTGAAACTTGACTGTAGTCAATGACAAGAAACTAGGGCGCCGACGCAGACCGACGCCCTGTCAGGAGCCGGCGGATCCGGCCGGACGCGGCCGCCGGTACGGCTTCACCGCACGGCGCGCGATGGCGAAGCGGTGAGTCTCGGACGGGCCGTCGTAGATCCGGAACGGCCGTACCTCTCTGATCAGGCGCGCCAGCGGGGCGTCTTCGGCCGAGATGCCCAGCGCGCCGCAGATCTGCACCGCCCGGTCGACGATGCGGCCCACCGCCTCCGCCACGAAGACCTTGGACACCGAGGAGAACTGCGCGGCACTCGCGGTGCCGTTGTCCAACTCCCAGGCTGTACGCCAGATCAGCGCGCGGCTCGCCTCGATGTCGATCTCGGAGTCGGCCACCATCTGCTGCACCATGCCGAGATCCCCGAGCAGCGAGCCGAAGGCCTCGCGGGTCCCGGCGCGCTCCAGGGCGACGTCCCTGGCCCGGGTCGCGGCACCGAGCCAGCGCATGCAGTGTGTCAGGCGGGCGGGACCGAGGCGGACCTGGGCGTTCTCGAAGCCCCGGTGCACCTGGCCGAGGACCTGGTCCTCGCCCACCACGCATTCCTCGAACACGACCTCGCTGTGCCCGGCGAAGAGGCTCTCGTCCAGCGTGTGGATGTTGCGGACGATGCGCATGCCCGGGTTGTCGGCGTCGACGAGGAACATGGTGGCGCCGCCCGAGCCGCCGGGGCTGCCGTCGGTGCGGGCCATCACGATGGCGAAGTCGGCGCCGTTGGCCCCGGTGATGAACCACTTGCGCCCGTCGATGCGCCAGCCTCCGGGGACCCGTACCGCAGTGGTCCGCAGCGCGCGGGGATCGGAGCCGGCACCCGGCGCCGGTTCGGTCATCGCGAAGCAGGAGCGGTACTCGCCGGCGGCCAGCGGGCGCAGATAGCGGGCCTGCTGCTCCTCGGTGGCCACCTTCTCGAGCAGGTGCATGTTGCCCTCGTCCGGGGACGCGCAGTTCAGCGCCAGCGGGCCGAGCACGGAGTATCCGGCGGCTTCGAAGACCACCGCCTGCCCGCGCAGGTCGAGCCCGTGTCCGCCCCACCGCTTCGGGACGTGCGGCGCGAAGACGCCCGCCTCGCGCGCCCCCTTCTGCAGGGTTTCCCGCAACGCCTGCGGGGCGTCGTGGACGGACCCGCCGCATTCACGCTCGGCCGGGATCACCACGTCGCGGACGAACTCGGCCGTGGCCTCGGCAAGCCGGGCGACCGACGGATCGACATCGAACTGGATCGGCATGGTTCCTCCCGCCGACAGGCGTACGGGCGCCAGTGCCCGCCGCATCGCCGAAACTGTACAACGGGTCAAGTATCTAGCCCACCATCCCTACGGAGACCGCTGTGCGACATGGCTCACTCGGCGAGAGCACAGACCAGGCCATTGCCGAAACTGTAGAGCGGGACCAGTATGTGAGCGCCATTCTCAAGCAGGTCCCGATGACGGGAGAAGACCTCCGATGAGCACCCAGCCGGTCCGGGTCGTCCGCCACTCCGAGGGAGTCGTCGAGCTGCTGCTGGACGACGCCGGACGCGGAAACGCCCTGGATCTCACCACCGCAGAGGCCTTGCGCGACGCGACCGCCGACGTCACCGAGGACCCCGGCGGCGCGGTCCTGCTGCGGGCGACGGGCGGGAACTTCTGCGTGGGCGGTGACCTGCGCGCCTTCGCCGGGCGAGCGGCGGACACGGCCTCCTACGTGCACGCTGTCGCCTCCGCCGCGCACGAGGCCGTACGGGCCCTGCACGAGCTGCCCGTACCCATGGTGACCGCCGTGCGCGGCGCGGCCGCGGGCGGCGGAATCGGTTTGGCCCTGGCGGGCGACCTCGTGGTGGCGGCCCGGTCGGCGCGCTTCCGGCTGGCGTACACGGCGATCGGACTCACCCCGGACTGCGGCGCCTCATGGATCCTCCAGCGACTGCTGGGACCTCGGCGGGCGGCGGACCTGATCCTCACCAACCGGGTCCTGACCGGCGAGGACGCCGAGCGGTGGGGGCTGGTGTCCCGGCTCGTGGAGGATGCCGAGCTCGACGACACGGCGTACCGGACCGCAGCCGAGCTGGCCGCCGGCTCCGGTGCCGCGCTGCGGGCCGCGAAGGAGCTGCTGCGGACGGGCACCGAGGCGCCGCTGGAGAAGCACCTCGCCGAGGAGGCGCGCT
This sequence comes from Streptomyces sp. Q2, assembly GCF_056820935.1. Classification (NCBI taxonomy): domain Bacteria; kingdom Bacillati; phylum Actinomycetota; class Actinomycetes; order Kitasatosporales; family Streptomycetaceae; genus Streptomyces; species Streptomyces sp. Q2. Next base: position 16,974 of record NZ_JBXEJE010000015.1, read on the forward strand.
CGATCGCCGCTCTGGCGGGCGGGGCGGAGGCCCAGGCCGCCATGGAGTCGTTCCTCGCCGCCCGGTCCCGCAACAGGGCACCTTCCGCACGGTCGACCCCCGACAAGTCGCAAAGTGTTTCTTGAGTACCTCTTCACTAACAGGGCCGCTCGGGCGTAACCTCCGGGCAACACAGATCGCAGTCCCCTGCGACGCCCACCCATCGCAGTCCCTGCGAGCCGGCAACTGTCGCCGCGCGGCTTGAGCCCGCGCCCCACAAGAAGGTGTGGAGATGCATTCTGCTGCCGCGGAGCGGACAGACACGCTCGACAAGTCCCTCACGGACGCCGTCATCGACCTCGTCCTGCGCGGGATGTGGCGCGGTGTGCCGGAGGACCGGTACCGCCCCCTGGTAGACGCCGGGCTCGCCATGGTGAAGGGCCCGATGGTGCTGCCCACGGAGTACGCCAAGAACGCCGCGGCCAAGATGCTGCGGATCCCGGCGGGCTCGGAACTGCAGGACCCGATCAACGCGGTCTACGAGGCGTTCCTGCCGGTCAACCGGAAGGTGCGCGAGGTCTGCACGGCCTGGCAGTGCCGCCCGGACGGCAGCGTCAACGACCACAACGACAGCGCCTACGACGCCGAGGTGCGCGAGATGCTGGAGGACGTGCACGAGGCCATCCAGCCGGTGCTGCGCCGACTGGAGCGGTTGCTCGCGGGCAGCGGACGGTACCTCACCGGCCTGGAGGAGGCGCTCGACCGGTTCGACGACGGCGGCGCCCAGTGGCTGGCCTCCCCGCTGTGCGACTCGTACCACACCGTGTGGATGCGGCTGCACCAGGAACTGCTGCTGGTCCTGGGAATCAGCCGGGCCGACGACGAGGCACTCGAGGAAAAGCTGGTCCGAAGGAGCCGAGGTTGAGCGTCACCGACCGACCGGCGGGCACTGTCACGCAGGCCCAGCCCCAGGCCCCCGGTCTCACCCTGGTGCCGTACGGCCAGGGAAGGATCCGCGGGCTGGACGCCGATGAGCTGGGCGCGCACGGCATCGCGATGGACCGGCTGGTGGCCCTCGGGCTGCCGGTGGTCCCGGGGCTGACCGTGCCCGCGGGCTCCGCGCGGGCGCTGGGCGAGCCCGGCACCGCACGGGCGGCCGTCGAACTCGTCGAGCAGCTGTCGGGACGCCGGGTCGGCGACGCCGCCCGCCCGCTGCTGCTGCGGCTGTCGGCGAGCGCTCCCGGCGAGGTCGCCGGGCTGCCGCCCGACCTCGCCTGTCTCGGCGCCACCCCGGACAACGCCGGGGACCTGTGCACCGTCATCGGCCGCGCGGACGGACTCCACGAGGTGTGGGCGGCCACGGTCCGCATGATCGCGGAGTACGCCCTCGACATACCGGCCGCCGTACTGGACGACGCGCTCCTCGACGCCCCCGAGCCCCGCGCCCGGGTCGAGGCACTGCTGTCCCTGGTCGCACGGCACGCCGAGCGGCCCTTCCCCGACGACCCGGCCGAGCAGCTCGCCCTGGCCGCCCGGGCGGTCCTGGCCCGCTGGGACTCACCGCGCGCCAGAAGGTCCCGCAAGGCTCAAAAGCTCCCCGCCGACCTGGGCATCGCCCTGCACGTACAGGCGCTGCGCGTCGGTCCCTCGGACCGCTCCGGCTACGGCACGGCGGTCAGCCGCCACCCCGAGACCGGCCGCTTCTCGGCGGAGGGCTCGTTCTTCCGGGGCGTACGCCGCAGCGCGCCGCCCCCGCACACCGGCGAACCGCTCAGGAAACTGACGGCGGGCACGACCCTCCTCGAACATTCGCTGCTCACCCTCGAGCGCCATCTGCACGCACCGGTCTCCGTCGACTTCGAGGTCCGCGACGGCGAGATCTCCCTGCTCGCCGCCTCCGTGCAGAGCCGTCCGCCGCTGCGCGCCTCGGTGTGCCTCGCGGCCGACCTGGCCCGGGACGGGGCACTGGAGAAAGAGGACGCGGTACGCCGGATCAGCCCCGCGCAGGTGCAGGAACTGCTGCACCCGCAACTGAAGCTGACCGGCGACGAAGACCTCCTGGTCCGCGGACTGCCCGCGTCCCCCGGAGCCGCGACCGGCGTCGTCGTGCTCTCCGGCGAACGCGCCCTGGAGCTGGCCGCCGAGGACACGCACGCCGTCCTGGTGATGCACGAGACCTCACCGGCCGACGTCCCCGGGATGCTGGCCGCCGCCGCGGTGCTCACCGGCAGCGGAGGCATCGCCTCGCACGCGGCCGTGGTGGCACGCGGCGCCGGGAAGCCGGCGGTGTGCGGTGCCGAGGGACTGCGGGTGGACCGGGCGGCGGGCACGGTACGGATCGGGGACCGGGTGCTGCGCGAGGGCGACCCGGTGTCGCTCGACGGCCGCACCGGTGCCGTCTACGCCGGAACGCTGAGCATCAGCGTCGCCGGACCGCCACCGGAGCTGTCCACCCTGCTGGAGTGGGCCGACGACGTGCGCCGCCTCGGAGTACGGGTCAACGCCGACACCGCGGCGGAGGTGACCACCGCCGTCGCCCTCGGCGCGGAGGGTGTGGGCCTGTGCCGCACCGAGCACCAGTTCCTCGGCGAGCGGCTGCCGCTGATCCGCAGCGTCATCCTGGCCGCCGACCCGGCGGCCCGCGACGCAGCACTGATCGCCCTGGAACACGCACAGCACGAGGACTTCAAGGCGCTGCTCGCCGCGGTCGGCGACCGCCCGGTCACCGTGCGCCTGCTGGACGCGCCGCTGCACGAGTTCCTGCCCGCTCCGGGAGAGGCCGAGGCCGCCGGGGACACGGGGGCCGAGCAGCGGGCCGCGTCACTGCGCGAGGCCAACCCCATGCTCGGGCTGCGCGGCGTACGTCTGGCACTGCTGCACGAACGGCTGTACCCGGCGCAGGCCGAAGCCCTCTTCTCGGCGTGGGCCGATGTCGCCGCGACCGGCGTCCGGCCCCAGCTGGAGGTGATGATCCCGCTGGTCAGCATGGAGGAGGAGCTTCAGGCCGCGGCCGCCTTCGTGCGCGAGGCCGCCGCCACGGTGGCCGCCCGCACCGGCGTGGAGGTGCCGTACCGGCTGGGCACGATGATCGAGACGCCGCGGGCCGCTCTGATGGCCGCGGAACTCGCCGAGCACGCCGAGTTCTTCTCCTTCGGCACGAACGACCTCACCCAGCTCACCTACGGCTTCTCCCGGGACGACGTGGAGCGCCAGGTGCTCGCCTCGTACCAGGAACGCGGGTTCCTCACCGCCAGCCCGTTCGCCCGGCTCGACCCGCACGGCGTCGGCGCGCTGATCGCCCTGGCCGTGGAGCGGGCGAGGAGCGTACGGCCGGACATCAAGCTCGGCGTGTGCGGTGAGCACGGCGGGGACCCCGAGTCGATCGCGTTCTGCGACGACCTGGGACTCGACTACGTCTCCTGCTCCGCGCACCGCGTGCCGGTCGCCCGTATGGCGGCGGCGCACAGCGTGCTGCGCGGGAGTGGGAGCGAGCGGAACAGGACAGCGACATGACCACTGTGACCGGCCCCGCCGGCGAAGTGACCGAGGCCTCCGAGTCCGAACTGGAGGATCTGCGCGAGACCGTGCGGTCGGTGTGCGCGGACGCGGGCGGCATCGCCGCGGTGCGCTCGCTCGACGAGCACTCCCCCGGCATCGACGCCGGCCTGTGGGACACCCTCGGCCGGCAGGTGGGCCTGGCGGCCCTCGGCCTGCCGGAGGACGTGGGCGGCATCGGCGGCCTGGCGGAGATCGCCGTGGTCTGCGAGGAACTCGGCAGGACGCTGGCGCCGGTGCCGTTGCTGTCCTCCACCGTGCTGGCCGGGCAGGTACTGGCCGGCTGCGGTACCGCCGCCCAGCCACTGACGGAACTGGCCGAAGGCCGCGTGCACGCACTCGCGGTGGCCGCTCCCGACGGTGTCTGGCGGCCGGGCGCCGTACCGGTGGGGGTCACCTGGCGGGGCGGCGTCGCGGTGCTGGACGGCACCGCGCCGTTCGTCCTGTCCGGGGCCGACGCCGAGGCACTGGTGGTCGCGGCCGCCGGTCCCGACGGCGTGGACCTGTTCCTCGCCGACCCGCGCGAGCCGGGCGTGACCGTCCGCCGGGTGCCCACCCTGGACCTGAGCCGCGGCCAGGCGGTGGTCACCTTCTCCGGTGCCCGGGCACGTGCGCTGACCGCCGGGGGCGAGGGGACGGAGGTCGTCACCCGCGCCCTGGACACCGCCCTGGTAGCGCTGGCCGCCGAACAACTCGGCGGAGCACAGGCCGCGTTGGACATGACCGTGGCCCATGTGCGGGACCGCACCCAGTTCGGCAGGGCACTCGGCAGCTTCCAGGCCGTCAAGCACACCTGCGCGGACATGCTGCTCCAGGTGGAGTCCGCGCGGTCCTCAGTGGTTCGGGCGGTCCGTGCGGCGGGCTCGTCCCCGGAAGCGCTCGCGGAGGCCGCGGCGGTGGCGCAGTCCTGGTGCGGCGAGGCCTTCACGTTCGTCGCGGCGGAGTGCGTCCAGCTGCACGGCGGCATGGGCTTCACCTGGGAGCACGACGCGCACCTGTACTTCCGGCGCGCGCAGTCCGACGCCGTACTGCTGGGCGGCACCACGCACCACCGGGAACGGCTCGCCGCACTGCTGGGCTGGGACAGGACGTCCGCATGACCACCAGACTCATCGACGAAGGCCTCTTCGAGGGTGCCGATCCCCCGCGCCTCGTGGGGGCACGCTGCTCCGGATGCGGCACCGTCGTCTTTCCCCGGCAGGACTCCTGCCCCAGGTGCTCGGACGGGACCATGTCCGCGCATCCCCTGCCGACGAGGGGACGGGTGTGGTCGTGGACGCTGCAGGCGTTCCCGCCCAAGCCGCCGTTCCGGCAGCCGGCCGGTGACTACGAGCCGTATCACGTCGGCTATGTGGACCTCGGTGAGGTGCTGGTCGAGGCGCGGCTGGAGGTGTCCCGCCCGGAGGTACGGATCGGGCTTCCGGTCCGGCTCACCACGGTGCCCGCGTACCAGGACGAGGACGGCACCGACGTGCTGACATTCGCGTTCCGCCCGGATGTGCGACCGGGAGGACAGCGATGAGCCGGGACGACGACGTCTATGTGGTCGGTTGCGGGATGCATCCCTTCGGTCGCGACGAGTCCGTCAGCGGGATGGACATGGCGGTACGTGCGGTGCGCGAGGCGCTGGCAGACGCCGGTGTCGGCTGGGAGGACATCGGGTACGCGGCGGGCGGCTCCGACGTGTCCGGCAAGCCCGACACACTGGTGGGCCGACTGGGGCTGACCGGTGTGCCGTTCGTCAATGTGCAGAACGGCTGCGCGACCGGCGCCTCGACGGTGCTGGCGGTGGCCAACGCGCTGCGGGCGGGCGAGGCGTCGCTGGGGCTGGCCGTGGGGTTCGACAAGCACGAGCGGGGCGCGTTCCATGTGTCGGCGGCCCGTTACGGTCTCGCCGACTGGTACGCGGAGACCGGGATGATGCTGACGACCCAGTTCTTCGCCCTCAAGACGCAGCGCTATCTCCACGAGTACGGCATTCCGGAGCGGGCGCTGGCGATGGTGGCCGCGCGTGCCTTCCGCAACGGCTCCCGTCACCCCCTGGCCTGGCGGCGCAAGGAGCTCACGGAGGAGGAGATCCTCCTCTCCGCCGAGGTGAGCCCGCCGCTCACCCAGTACATGTTCTGCTCCCCGGGTCAGGGCGCGGCCGCGCTGGTCCTTGCGCGCGGCGACCGCGCCTTCGACCTGTGCGAACAGCCGGTGAAACTGGCCTCGTTGGCCTTCCGGACCAGGCGGTTCGGCTCGTTCGAGGTGTTCTCGCCCTGGCTGCCGCCGGGACCGCACCGCAGCCCGAGCGTCGACGCGGCCCAGGCGGTGTTCCAGGGTGCCGGTCTGCGGCCCGCCGATGTGCAGGTGGCCCAGTTGCAGGACACCGACAGCGGCTCGGAGCTGATCCACCTGGCGGAGACCGGGCTGTGCGAGCACGGCGAGCAGGAGCGACTGCTGGCCGCGGGAGACACCGACCCCACCGGCCGGATCCCCGTCAACACCGACGGCGGGTGCCTGGCGGGCGGCGAACCGGTCGGCGCCTCCGGGCTGCGCCAGTTCCATGAGGTCGTACGGCAGTTGCAGGGCCGCGCGCCGGGCGTACAGGTGCCGGGCGGCCCCCGGGTGGGCTTCACCCATGTGTACGGGGCGCCCGGGATCAGCGCGTGCGCGGTGCTGACGGTCTGAACGGCGCGGCTGCGCCCAACCGAGGAGAACTGTCATGAGCGAGCCCAGAACCGCCCTGGTCACCGGCGGGGCGCGCGGGATCGGCGCGGAGATCTGCCGGCAGCTCGCGGACCGGGGGCTGCGGGTCCTGGTCGGGGCGCGGAAGCGGGAGGCGGCCGAGGAGGTGTGCCGGTCCATCGGCCCGGCGGCGCTGCCACTCGCCCTGGACGTGGGTTCCGCGCCGAGCGTCACCGAAGCGGTGCGCGAGGCCGGGGAACTGCTCGGCGGCGGGGGCGGGATCGACGTCCTGGTGAACAACGCCGGGGTGTCCCTGGACGGCGACCTGCGGCCGCCGTACCTCGACGAGGACGTCCTGCGCTCCACCCTGGACATCAACCTCGTGGGTGCCTGGCGCGTGGCCGAGGCCGTCGTGCCGGGCATGGTGCGGGCCGGCTACGGGCGGGTGGTCAACCTCACCAGCTCGTACGGTTCGCTGGCGCTGATGGACTCCGGCCGGCGCCCGGCCTACCGCGTCTCCAAGACCGCGCTCAACGCCCTGACCCGGATGCTCGCGGGCGAGTTGGCCGGCACGGGAGTCCTGGTCAACGCGGCCGACCCCGGCTGGACCCGCAGCGCCATGGGCGGCCCGGCCGCCCCGCGCGGGCCGGAGGAGGGCGCGGACACGCCCGTCTGGCTGGCGACTCTGCCGGAAGGTGATCAGACGACGGGCGGGCTGTTCGCCGAGCGCCGACCGCTGCCCTGGTGAGCGGGCTGTTGCCGGACGGGTCCTGAGCGCCTCGGCGAAGTCCGGTGCCAGCCGCGCCCCTGAGGGGCGCCAGGAACCGCGCGCCCAGCCCTCACCGGCCGCGCGTTCATCACTGCCCTTCCAGCGGAGCGCTCAGGCGGACGTGGCCGCGGACTCGGTCTTCTGGTCGGCGGCCACGATGCGCAGCGCGAGAGACCTGACCGCCTCCTGGACGGACTGGGACGGCATCCGGGACAGCGGTCCGCCCTCGGCGCGCAACGCGGTCACCAGGATGGTCGTACTGATGAACGTGCGGACCGCGAGCGCCTGCGAGGCGTGCCGCGCCTTGGCCGCTCGGGGGCTTCGGGCGGTGCTCTCGGGCAGATAGTCGTACGCACGCTGGATGTGCCGCTGCTCGAACTCGTCGCGCAGGAGCTTGATGGTGCCGTTGGCGGAGGCGATCTGGACCTGGTAGAGCCGGGCCTCGTCCGGGTTCTTCTCCACCCAGTCCCACACGGCGTCGATGGTGCGGATCAGGCCCTCGGCGTCACCCGGCTCGGTGTCCGGCCGGGCCCTCTCCACGACGGTGTTCAGCTGGTCGAAGACCCGCCGCATGGAGAGTTCGAGCAGTTCCTCCTTGCCGGCGAAGTGGTAGTAGACGGCCGTGGGCACCACCTGGGCCTCGTCCGCGATGTCCTGCACACTGGTCTCCGCGAAGCCGTTGCGGCCGAACACCCGGACGGCGGCGCTGATGATGTGCTGACGTCGCGAAGGTCGGTGGGCGGGCTGCTTGCCGTTCGTGGTGGCCATCATGCTCCCTGGCGGTTGCCGCGACCGGATCCTGTGGGCCCCGGCGTACTGACCATGTTATCCAGTTACTCCCGCAGGTCGAGCCCGTAATCCCTGGTACCCGCGTGGCTCTGGAAGACCAAGGTCACGGCATACTTGACACCATGACTACATCCGGAACCCGCGCAGCTCACCGCCCTTCGCGCAGGCAGTGGGTGATCGAGGCAGCCACGGAGCTGTTCGCCACCCAGCCTCCGGACGAGGTGACCGTGGCGGACATCGCGGCTCGGGCCGAGATGACGTCGGCCGCGGTGTACTACCACTTCTCCTCCAAGGACCAGGTCCTGGTGGAAGGTATGCGGGTGTTCGCCGCCGCGCTGCGCGAGCAGTTGGAGACGCTCACCGAGGCGCACGAGCCCGGCTCGGACATCGGCCCCACCGTCACCTCGCTGGTGGTCTGGCTGGGCGAGCACCGGTCCGCCGCCACCGTCTTCTTCGTGTCCTCGGCCGGGATGAGCCAGGAGGCGGAGGCGCTACGGCACGAGGTCCGGACGCAGTTGCTGGACGTACTGGTGGGGCTGATCCGCAAGGGCCGTGCACCGGTCACCGACGCGGAGGCGGCGGTGACCGGCCTGGGGGTGCTGGCGCTGGTCGAAACCGCGGCCGTCTCGCAGGTCCGGGGGGACGACGTCTACCGCTCTCTCGGGCACCGTTCCTTCCTCAGCGAGGTCGGCCGGCTCGCCGAGCGGATCGCCGACCCGGCGGCCGAGTAGCGGGCCCGAGCGGCGAAGCACGAGCGACGGACCCGGGTAATGAGCCGCGCCCGCCGACCGGATGGGTGGAAACGGTCGGCGGGCGCGGGGCCGGGGGTGGTCAGACCAGAAGCCTCAGCGGTTTGCGCAGCAGCTCACCGACCGTGCGCAGGTACTCGGCCGCCGGCGCCCCGTCCACGGCGCGGTGGTCGAAGGTGAGACTCAGGGTGAGCACCTGGGTCCGCCGCGGTTGTTCGTCCACCCACTCGACGCCGTCCCTGAGCCTGCCCACGCCGAGAATCGCGACGTTGCCGGGGTTGATCACCGGGGTGAAGAAGTCGACGCCGTACCCGCCCAGCGAGGTGACGGTGAACGTGGCGCCTTCCAGCAGCGCCGGGGAGATCCGCCCGGATCGGGCGTTCTCCGCCAGCTCCCTGGACCTACGGGCCATTTCGGGCAGCGGCAGCTCGGCCGCGTCCTCGATCACCGGCACGAGCAGGCCGTTCGGCACCGCGACGGCGAATCCGAGGTGGATGCCTTCGTACAGGTGCACGCCGTCCTCGCGCACCCCTGCGTTGAGCAGCGGGTGTTCGCGCAGGGCCAGTGCGGCGGCCTTCATCAGGAAGTCGCCCAGGCTGGGCACCGGCAGGTCGCTGTCGGCCCACTCCTGCTTCAGCTGGGTCCGCAGGGCCACGACCGCGTCCATCCGCACCTCGTAGCCGTGCGTCAGCTGTGCCATCTCCTGGAGGCTGGCGTGCATCCGGCGGGCGATGGTGCCGCGCATCCCGGTGAGCGGGATGACGTCCCCGGGCTGTGGTGACGCGGTGGCCTTGCGGGCCGTCGCGGGGGCCGGTGCGGGTGCGGCCGCCGGGGTGGCGGCGTCGAGGTCGGCCCGTCGGATCCGCCCGCCCGCACCCGTGGGACGTACGTCCGCGAGGTCGATGCCCCGCTCCTTCGCCAGACGGCGGACCAGGGGGGAGGTGGGTGTGACCGGGCCCGCCGGCAGGACCGTGGGCGGCTGCGCCGCCGAGGCGAGCAGGTACTCCTCCACGTCCTCGGAGACGATGCGGCCGCCGGGCCCGGTGCCGCGTACGGCGGTGAGGTCGACGCCGGTCTCGGCCGCCACTCGGCGGGCGTTCGGCGAGGCCAGGAGCCGGCCACCCGAGCCGTTGAGGGCGACGGCGCCGCCGGGTGCCGCAGTGCCATTGAGCGACGGCGCCACGAAGGGAACGCCCTGGACGTCCGGCACCGCGTCCGTCCCGGAAGCCACAGACCCGGTGGGCGCGGCCGTGTCCCCCGCCCCCGGCAGCTGCTCGCCTTCGGCCAGCAGCCAGCCGATGAGCGCCCCCGCCGGAAGAGTCGCTCCGGCCTGGGCCACGGGATGGAACAGGCCCGCGGCCTCCGCCTCGACATCCACGTCGACCTTGTCGGTCGCCAGCCGCAGCAGTGCGTCGCCCTCGGCGACGGCACCGCCGGTCGGCACGAGCCACTCGTCGATCGTGCCTTCCTGCATGGTCAGGCCGATCTTCGGCAGCAGAACCTCGACCGCCATTCGGTCACGACCTTTCGAGGAGGCGACGGCAGCCCCGCACGATGCGGGCCTGGTCGGGCACATAGGCCTTCTCCAGCACCGGGGAGAACGGCACCGGGGAGAAGGGGGCGCCGATGCGCAGAACGGGAGCGTCCAGGTAGTCGAAGGCCGCGTCCTGGATCTGGGCGGCGATCTCGCCGCCGAGCCCGCCGAAGGTCACGGCCTCGTGGACCACGAGGACCCGGTTGGTGCGGCGCACGGAGGCGATCATGGTCTCGGTGTCCAGGGGCTGCACGGTGCGCGGGTCGATGACCTCGACCTCGATGCCTTCGGCGGCCAGTTCCCCGGCCGCCGCGAGGGCCTCGCCCACCATGCGGCCCAGGGCGATGACGGTGACGTCGGAGCCCCGCCGCGCGGTGTGGGCCTGGCCGAGCGGGATGCCGTAGATCTCCTCGGGCACCTCGCTCTTGCTGCCGAGCAGGACCTTGTTGAGCATGACGACGACCGGGTTGTTGTCGCGGATCGCGGAGACGGTCAGGCCCTTGGCGGTGTACGCGTCGGACGGCATCACGACCTTGAGGCCGGGCACGTGGCAGAGCCAGGCCTCCAGGCTCTGGCTGTGCTGGGCGGCGGCGCCGAGGCCCGCGCCGGAGGCGGTGGTGATGGTGAGCGGCACCGACACGGAACCGCCGAACATGTACTTCATCTTGGCGGCCTGGTTGACGATCTGGTCCAGGCAGACGCCGATGAAGTCCATGAACATCAGGTCGACGACGGGGCGCAGTCCCCGGGCGGCGGCGCCCACGCCCAGGCCGACGAGCGCGGCCTCGGAGATCGGGGTGTCGATCATGCGGCGGGGGCCGAACTCGTCGAGCAGGTTGTCGAACATGCGGAAGACCCCGCCGTACCCGGCGACGTCCTCTCCGGCGACGAAGACGTTCTCGTCCTCGCGCATGACCTGCGCCAGGCCCTCGTTGAACGCCTTGACGTAGGTGAGCTTGCGGCCCGTGCCGTCCGGGGCAAGGGCCGGCGCTTCGGTGATGGTGGTCATGGCGGTCATCCCGAGTAGACGTTGAGGAGCAGGTCGGCGGTGTCGGGCAGCGGGCTGGCCTCGGCGTACGCGATGGCCTCGGCGATCTCGTCGCGGGTGCGCTGCCAGGTGTCGTCCAGCTCGGCGCGGGTGGCGGTGCCGTCGGCCAGGGCACGGGCCTCCAGCAGGTCGATCGCGTCGCGGGCCTTCCACTCCTCGACCTCGGCGTCCGAGCGGTAGGGGTGACGCAGCCCCTTGACGCCCTGGTGGTCGTAGTAGCGGTAGGTCTTGGCCTCGATGAACATGGGGCCCTCACCGGCCCGGGCGCGTGCGACGGCGTCGAGGGTGGCCTGGTGGACGGCGAGCGCGTCCATGCCGTCGACGATCACGCTCGGCATGCCGTAGGACGCGGCCCGGTCGGCGACGTCGGTGATCAGCATGTGCTTGGACTGCGGGGTGAACTCGGCGTAGCCGTTGTTCTCGCAGATGAACAGGACCGGCAGGCGCAGGATGGCCGCCATGTTGGCGCCCTCGTGGAAACTGCCGATGTTGGTGGCGCCGTCTCCGAAGAAGGTGACGGCGATGTTGTCCTCGCCCCGGTACTGGGCGGCGAAGGCGGCGCCGACGGCGATCGGGACGCCGGCGCCGACGATGCCGTTGGCGCCGAGCATGCCGAGGGTGACGTCGTTGATGTGCATGCTTCCGCCGCGGCCGAGGCAGGCGCCGGTGACGCGGCCGTACAGCTCGGAGTACATGTGCTTGAAGCTGACGCCCTTGGCCACGGCATGGCCGTGGCCCCGGTGCGTGGAGGTGATCTGGTCGTCGTCACGGAGGGCCGCCATCACGCCCGCGGCGACCGCCTCCTGACCGACGTAGAGGTGCAGGAAGCCTGGCAGCTTGCCGGCTTCCATGAGTTTTCCCGCCTCGGTCTCGAACAGGCGGATGCGCACCATGCGCTCGTGCAGATCCCTGACTACCTGCGCCGATGCCTGGTTCGCGACCGGATCGGCCGACTTCTTCGATGCCCTTTGAGCCATCGTCCGCCCCTTCGCCCCGAGCGAGGTGTGTCACGCAATCGGACTTTGTTGTGCCGGTCTACAGTAACCAGCTTCGGGCACCTTACTGAAGAGGTTCTCTAATTACTATGGGCTGGACTCGACCGGCCTCCTGGTCGCCGCCGCGCCGGTCCACCAGCTCGACGACATTGCCCTCCGGATCCGCCCAGAAGCTGATCCGCCGGTCCCGCGCCACCACGACGACCGGGGACGACAGCGGCCGGGCACCGGCGGACGGCAGTGCGGCGAGGACCGGCGCGATGTCGTCGAAATGGAAGGTGACATAGGACAAGCCGCAGCGTGCGGCCAGCGGTACGACCGACGGCGCCGCAACCGCACCCACACCCCGATCCGGATCCACCCGAGGTCCTATCAGCTTGATCCGGCCCCCCGACGGCACCTGAAGCCAGACGACCAGCAGGGGCCCGCCCAGTCCCGCCGGGCCGCCGATCGCCAGCGGGATGTGCGAACGGTGCACCGGGAAGCAGCCGAGCACCTCGCCATAGAAGCGCTCCATCATCTCCAGGTCGCGCACCACGACACCGACCTCGAAGGGCTGGGTCATCACCGCCCCCAGGGGCGCCCGGTCCGGACCGGCCATCTCGTCGGGCACTGGATCCCTCATTCCGCCGAGTCGCCATCCGCCCCCGCCCGCCAGCTGGAGCCGATCCCTAGAAAGATCGAGTTGAGCCGGGGTTACCCTCGCCAGAGAAAGCCGACATGACCTGCGGAATGCCGCACGGCCCACTTCGGCACTTTCTATTGACACACAACACTAACTCCTGTTGTTGTGGCGGTCGCAGCGGAGCTGTAGCACCAGAACCCTTCACCAGCTCGCGGCTGGGAGGATTGAGGACACCGTGGTCCAGATCAATTCACCGGAGACCCGGGCGGCAGGCGACGAGCGTCCCTTGCCGCCCCCCGCCCCGGAATACCACTCATGGATCGGCCAGGACCGCTCCACCGACGCCGCAGGCGTGGCGATGCGGCAGGATGCGGCCGACCTCGCCGAGCGGGTCGTCGAGCACTACCGCAACAACACGACTCATGAGGCCGAGGAGCAGTGGACGGAACCCGTCGACAACTACCTCGACGTCGACCGCTGGCTGCGGGAGATGGACGCCGTCCACCGGAGCGTTCCGCTCCCCCTCGCCATGTCGTGCGAGCTTCCCGGCCCCGGCACCTACAAGGCTCTGGACGTCCTCGGCGTCCCGATCCTGATCACCCGGGACCGCAAGGGCGTCGTCCACGCGATGATCAACGCCTGCCGGCACCGTGGCGCCGAGCTCGTGGAGCCGGGCTGCGGCGTGGCGAAGCGGATCACCTGCCCCTACCACGCCTGGTCGTACGACCTGTCGGGCGAGCTGCGCGGCGTGTACGCCGAGAAGACCTTCGGCGACGTACCGCGCGAGAAGCGCAGCCTGGTGACGCTTCCCGCGGGTGAGCGCGCCGGCATCGTCTTCGTATCGCTCGATCCTTCCGCCGAGCACGACCTGGACGCCTGGCTGGGCGATCTGCAGCCGCTCCTGGAGGGGCTCCGCTTCGCGGACTGCCACCACTACGCTACCCGGGAACTGACCAGCCCGAACTGGAAGGTCACGCTCGACGGGTACCTGGAGACCTACCACTTCGCCTCGCTGCACACGAAGACGGTCTTCGAGACGAACTTCTCCAACATGATGGCCCACGACACCTGGGGCCCTCACCAGCGCCTCGCGGCGGCCCTGCGGCCCATCGCCGACATGGTGGACCTGCCGCCGGACAAGCGCGACCCGGGCGACGTGGTCGGAGCCATCTACTGGCTCTTCCCCGGCCTGGCCATCGCCGGCACCTGGCGCAACAAGATCGCCGTCTCCATCGTGATCCCCCGTACGGCCACCGAATCGGTGACCCAGCAGATCATCCTGCTGCGCGAGCCGGCCGTCACCGAGGAGGAGCGCCACGCCGCCGACCAGTTCGGCGAATGGTTCTACGAGGTGGTCCGCGACGAGGACTACGCGACCACCTACGGAGTACAGCGAGGGCTGAAGGCCCTCGCAGGGACCGACTTCGTCTTCGGACGCAACGAACCCGGACTCCAGCACTTCCACCGCACCATCCACCGCCTCCTGGACGAAGCGTCCAGATGACGAACCCTCAGAAACCGCAGGAGAACAGCATGGTGGCTACGGGCAGCCTCGACGGACGTGTCGCGGTGATCACGGGCAGCACGCGCAGTATCGGCCGCGCCATCGCCGAGGCATTCCTGGCCGACGGGGCGACGGTCGTGCTCAGCGGACGATCCGAGATCAAGGGCAAGCAGGCGCTGGAGGAACTCCAGGCCGGTGACAAGGCCGTCTTCCACACCTGTGACTCGAGCCGCCAGGCTGACATCGAGGCACTGGTCGACTGGACGGTCGAGCGATTCGGCCGACTGGACATCCTGGTCAACAACGTCGGCGGCACCGAGGGGTTCGCCCCGGTCCACGAGCTGAGCGACGAGGCGTGGCACAAGGCCCTCGACCTCAACCTCAACGCCTACTTCTACGGCACCCGCCGTGCGCTGAAGCCCATGCTGGAGGGCGGCTGGGGCCGGGTCATCAACATCTCCTCGGTCGAGGGCAAGCAGGCCAACAAGCCCGCGATCAGCCACTACATCACCAACAAGCACGCCATCCACGGTCTGACGAAGGCGACCGCCTTCGAGTACGGAACCATGGGCATCACCTGCAACGCGATCTGCCCCGGCGCCGTCGACACCGACCTGATGCGCGCCGCCGGTCCGGCCGCGGCCGAGGCCGAGGGCATCTCGTACGAGGAGTGGCTGGGCCGGTTCGCCGAGCACGCCGCCACCAAGAAGATCACCACCGTGGAACAGATCGCGGGTCTCGCCTCGCTGCTCGCGAGCGACGCCGGCGCGGGCATCACGGGCACGCTGATCAGCGTCGACGGCGGAACGGCGCAGTGGTGAGCGCCGGAACGGACGACGGGAGCCCCGTCGCCATGAAGCACTGGATCACCGACTGGCAGCGCAGCGAGCGGCTGCCCCACTACACCCGGGCCAACGCGGGCGAGACCCTGCCGGATCCGGCCAGCCCGCTGGGCTGGACGCTGGTCTGGGGGCGCGGCCTGCAGGGCTGGAGCCGCGGCTTCGTCGAGTTCGGCGTCTACCGAGGGGACGAGATCGCGGGCCCTTGCCCTCCGTTCGCCGGAATCTTCGGCGGTTACTTCTACCTCAACCTGTCGCATCTGCGGCTGTTCGGCATCCGCATGGGGCAGACCGCCGACCAGATCGACGCCGCCTTCGTGGGCCAGCGCTCCGACACCCCGCTGTACGTGCCGCACCCTGACGACCAGGACGCGGAACTGACGGCCAAGGCCACAGCGACGCTGCAGGGGATGCTCGGCCAGACCGGGTACCCGGAGGGCGACGCCGACCATGAGCGGCTGCGCCGGATCCGGCGCGAGCGACCCGATCTGACGCTCCTGTCCGACGCCGAGTTGGTGGAGTACGCCCGCTCGCTGCTGGACGAGGTGGAGACGACCTTCCAACGGCATGTCGAGTCCTCGCTGCCCGCTTCCGTCGGACCGGCGATCCTCGGCCCGCTGTGCGCGAGCATCGACCGTCCCGGCGCGATGCTCGACCTCATCGGCGGGCTGGGCGACGTGGACTCCGCCTCACCGTCGACCGGCCTGTGGACGCTGTCGCGCCAGGTGGCGGCCTCGGTGGAGCTGACGGCTCTGTTCGACCGGGGCCCGGCCGCGGTGGAACAGGCCCTCGAAGGGGCGACGGGAGACGTCAAGGCGTTCCGGGACTCCTTCGACGAGTTCCTGACCGAGTCCGGCGACCGCGGCCCCAACGAGTGGGACATCCACGCGCTGTCCTGGGAGACGGCGCCGGTCCAGGCGCTGGCTCTGGTCGACCGTATCCGGCACAGCTCCGACGACGACTCCCCGGCGGCGCGTCACCGCAGGCTGACGAAGCGCCGCGAACAGCTCGCGGCGGAGATCCGTGCGGCCCTCCCCGAGGACGTACAGCCGATGTTCGACGCCGGAATGCACGCCTCCCAGGTGTGGATCCCGGCACGCGAGCGGACCAAGGCGAACTGTGTGACCGTCATCAACGAAATCCGCATGGCGATAAGGGAGTTGGGCGGCCGCGGGGTCGAGGCGGGGCTCTTCGCCGAACCCGAGGACGTCATGATGCTGCTCGAGACCGAGCTCGACGACTATGTCGCCCACCCGGGCAGCTTCGGCCCTGTCATCGCCCAGCGGCTTCAGGAGTACGCACGCCTGCGCGAGCTGGAACCGCCGTTCTTCATCGCCCAGGACGCGCAGACCGAGATCGACGGCTGGCCGCGGCGCAGCGACGAGGGCCTCGCGACCGCCACCGCCGGGGATGTCCTGACGGGCGTCGGCGGCAGCCAGGGCACCTACACCGGCAGGGTGCGAGTGATCTCCGACCCGGCCTCGTGCGAGGCGCTGGAGCCGGGCGAGGTCCTGGTGGCGCCGATCACGGACGCCGCCTGGACCCCGCTGTTCCTGGTCGCCGGAGCGGCCGTCGTGGATGTGGGCGCGCTCAACAGCCACGCCGTCGTGGTCTGCCGCGAGCTCGGCATTCCGGCCGTCATCTCCGTCGAAGGCGGTACGCAGCGACTGCGGGACGGCATGGTGATCACGGTCGACGGCACCAAGGGCACGGTCACCGTGGACAGCGTCCCGGCGGCACTCGCCATCTGAACGGCCCGCGGGCCCGTCGTTCCTTCCTGACAGAGGGCGACGGGCCCACGGGCACGACCGTGGAAAGGACCACCGTGGCAGAGGAAGACGCAGCGGACGTCGCGGCGGAGATCATCGTCGCCGGCTGGATGGACTACGAGCCCGCGGATCGCGACACGATGCTCGGGCACCTCGTCGAGGTCGGCAAGCGCACCCGCGAGGAGGAGCCCGGCTGTCTGGACTACGCCATGGCCGCGGACCCCTGCGACGAACGCCGGATCCGGGTCTACGAGCGCTGGGTGTCCCAGCAGGCTCTGGACGAGCACTTCACCACGGCGCACATCAAGGACTTCCGCGCGGCGACCTCCGGGCTGACCCGGGTGGGGGTCCGCCTGGAGCTTTTCAGCGTCGCGGCGGCGCGGTCCATGCGGTAGGCACTCCTATGGTATTTTTTTCCTGAATTTGGCGGAACAAGCTCACCCCTGGACAAAGTTCTAATATCTACATGAGAGTGGGCGGCTTCTCGAACGGTGAGCGACCGGGCGGCAGCCGACGACGGTCCGATGAGGGAAGTGATCCGCATGGGGTTTGTGGGGGATTCCATCGGTCCCTCACGTGCCCGTGAGCGGTTTCTGGAAGGCGGCCTGGTCGAGGGAGGCGTGCGGGACCTGATCCTGAGTTCCTGGCAGCGCTCCGTGCTGCTCGGGCTCTCGCCGGACCAGGTCGAGCTCCCCTACCGCGAGGACGTCGATCTGGACAGCCGGCTCGTGCACGCGGCCAGGCCGGTGCTCGACTGGCTGCAGTCCAGGTTCGCGGGCCGCCGCATGAACGTGGCTCTGGCCGACGCCACGGGGACGGTGCTGCAGCGGCGCTTCGGCATGGCGTCCATGGCCCGGCAACTCGCCCCCATCCAGAGCGTGCCGGGGTTCGTGTTCGCCGAGGAGGTCGCCGGCACCAACGGCATCGGCATCGCGCTCGCGGAACGACGGCTGTGCCAGGTCTACGGCGCCGAGCACTTCGCGGAGCGCTCACAGTCCAACGCCTGTTCGGCGATCCCCGTGCGTGACCTGCTCAGCGGAGGTGTCGAGGGCATCCTCTCCCTCGGATGTCCGCGTACCGACGTGGATCCCGCGATGGACACCGTGATACGCGAGGCGGCAGGCGCCATCGAACGGCGCCTCCTGGCGGAGAACTCGGCGCGAGAGCGCGGACTGCTGAGCGCGTATCTCGACGCCAGGCGCCGGGTGCGGGCCGACGCGACGGGCGGGAACGGGCACCTGATCCCGGTGGACGAGCTGGTCCACAGCGGGCTCAGCCGACGTGATCAGAGGATCCTCACGGAGAAGGCCGCCGAGCTGATCGCCTCGGCCCAGCGGGCCGGCGTCGAGGTGTCCCTCTCCAACGGCCGCCGGGTCATCCTGCTGAGCCGTGTCGTGACGAGCGCCTCCGGTGTGGAAGGCGTCGCCGTCGAGGCGGTTCTCACCGACGACTCAGCGGAACCACGGCCCGCCGTACTCACGCACCCGGGTGCGCAGCTCGGCCCCACGGCACAGGAGGCCGTCGTACCTGCCGTCCTGCCGACCGGACGCCCTGCCCACCCAAGGCCCTCCCGGACCCTCCACGTAGAGACCGGGACGCGGGCGGGGTCCACGCCCGCCCACACGGCCGAGCCGGTCACCGAGCCAGGCACCGAGCCGGCCACCGCGCCGGCCGGCATCGACGGCGGCTCCTTCGGCACGGCCGACGGACGGCTGGTGCTGCTGGGCGAGCCGGGAGTGGGCATGCACGCCGTCGCGGCACGGCGGCGCCTGGAGCTGCTGTCCGAGGCCAGCGCCCGCATCGGCACCACGCTGGACGTGCCCCGCACCGCCCGCGAACTCGCCGAGATGGCCGTGCCACGGCTGGCCGACTTCGTCACCATCGACCTGCCCGAGGCGGTACTGAAAGGCGAGGAGTCCGCCGATCCCCGCACCGACCTGCACCGCCGGGTGATCCACGGCATCCGCGAAGACGGCCCCTTCCAGGCACTCGGCGAGCGGATCCACCTGCGTCCCGCCACTCCCCAGCTCCGCTGCCTGGCCGAGGGACAGGCCGTGCTGGAACCCGACCTGAGGGTCACCGCCGGCCGGTTCTCCCAGGGCCCCGAGCACACCGGAAGCCTTCTCGCGTACGGCCTGCGCTCCCTCATCAGCGCCCCGCTGCTCGCCCGCGGCGTCGTCCTGGGCATCGTCAGCTTCTACCGCACGCGAGAGCGCGCCCCCTTCGGGGACGACGACCGTTCGCTGGCCCAGGAACTCGCCACCCGGGCCGCCGTCTGCATCGACAACGCCCGCCGCTACACCCGCGAACACAGCATGGTCCTGGCCCTGCAGCGCAGCCTGCTTCCGCAGCGCCTGCCCGAGCAGGACGCCGTGGAGGTCGCCCATCGCTATCTGCCCGCCGAGTCCGGAGTGGGCGGCGACTGGTTCGACGTCATCCCCCTCTCCGGCACCCGCGTCGCCCTTGTCGTCGGCGACGTCGTCGGCCACGGCCTGCACGCCGCCGTCACCATGGGCCGGCTGCGCATCGCCGCCCGCAACTTCGCGGAACTGGACCTGGCGCCCGACGAGGTCCTCACCCAGCTCGACAACCTCGTCGCCCGCCTGGACCGGGACGAAGGCGGCGAGGACCCGGGCACCGACGGCACCGGCATCATCGGCGCCACCTGCCTGTACGCCATCTACGACCCCACCTCGCAGCTGTGCACCCTGGCACGCGCCGGCCACCCCCCACCGGCGCTGGTCCATCCCGACGGCACGGTGACCTTTCCCGACCTGCCCGCCGGACCACCCCTCGGACTGGGCGGCCTGCCCTTCGAGACCGCCGAGATCCACGTTCCCGAAGGCAGCCGGCTCGTCCTCTACACCGACGGACTCATCGAGGACCGCCACCGCGACATCGACACGGCCCTGGACCAACTGCGTGAGGCCCTCGCCGGGTCGGGCCCCTCGCCCGAGGACACCTGCCAGGCGGTGGTGGACGCCGTGGTGCCCGCCCATCCCGCCGACGACATCGCGCTGCTCGTCGCCCGTACCGAGACCATGGACCCCGACCGGATCGCCACCTGGGACCTCCCCGCCGACCCGGCTCGTGTCTCGGGCATGCGCGCCGACGTCACCCGCCGGCTCACCGACTGGGGGCTCGACGAGGCCGTCTTCTCCGCCGAGCTGCTGCTCAGTGAGCTGGTCACCAACGCCATCCGGCACGCCGGCGGCCCCCTGCAGGTACGCGTGATCCACGGCCGCGCCCTCATCTTCGAGGTCTCGGACACCAGCAGCACCGCCCCCCGGCTACGTCACGCGGCCTCCACCGACGAGGGCGGCCGCGGCCTGTTCCTCGTCGCCCAGCTCGCTCAGGCCTGGGGCACCCGCTACACCGACGGCGGCAAGGTGATCTGGGCCGAGTGCGCTCTGGATGTCCCTACGGGAATGCCGACCGTCGCCGGGATAGATTGGGACGATATTCCCGACATCGAATAGGTGAGCCGATCCGGTGCAGTCGGGAAGCAACTCGCAAGCCGATCCCCGGAGAGAGTCTGTGCACGACGCTCCCGACGCCTCGACAAGCCGATCCGTGGGCCGCGGTCAGGACCCTCTGGTCCGGATCCGGGGTCTCGGCAAGCGGTTCGGCGGCACTCGCGCGCTGGCCGAGGTCGACCTCGACGTCCGGCGCGGTGCCGTCCTCGCCCTTCTGGGTCCCAACGGCGCCGGGAAGTCCACCCTCATCAAGGTGCTCGCCGGTGTCCATCGCGCCGACGAGGGCGAGGTGACGGTGGCCGGCCACCCGCTCGGCACGGCCGCGGCCACCCGGCAGATGGCCTTCATCCACCAGGATCTCGGTCTCGTCGAGTGGATGACGGTCGCCGAGAACATCGCACTGGGCACCGGCTACCCGCGCCGCCGCGGACTGATCTCCTGGCGGACGGCGCAACAGCGCTGCGTGCAGGCCATGGAGATCGTCGCCGGTCATCTCGCGCCCGACGCCCGCATCGCCGACCTGACCCGCGCCGAGCGTTCACTGGTCGCCATCGCGCGGGCGCTGTCGACCCGTGCGGAACTCGTCGTGCTGGACGAGCCGACCGCCAGTCTCCCCGCGGCCGACTGCGCCCGCCTCTTCGACGTCCTGCGCCGGCTGTGCGACCGCGATCACGGCATCATCTACGTCAGCCACAGGCTCGACGAGGTGTACCAGGTCGCCGACTCGTTCGCCGTCCTGCGCGACGGCCGGATCATCAGCCAGGGCCGCCTCGCCGGTCACAGCCCCGCTCGCCTGGTGCGGGACATCGTGGGCCACGACCCGGCTCGCCGGCCACCCGCCGCCGTTCCCGCCCCCGATGCCGAGGCCCCAGCCGTCCTGCGCCTGGACGGCGTACGGACCGAGCACGCGGGCCCGGTCGACCTCCGACTGCGCCCGGGCGAGATCCTCGGCATGGTGGGCCTCATCGGCGCCGGACACATGGACCTGGGCAGAGCGCTGGCCGGGGCCCGGCCCCTCCTGGGCGGGCGCGTGCTGCTGGACGGGCGGCCCTACCGTCCGCGTACGGTCGCCGCCGCCGTCGGAGCCGGTGTCGGCTTCGTGACCAGCAACCGGCTGGAGGAGGGGTGCGCCGCCGAACTGACCGTACGGGAGAACCTGCTGGCCAACCCCCGCGCCGACGGCAGGCCGGGGCCGCGCTGGATCAGCCCCCGGCGCGAGCGCGCCAAGGCCACCGCCCTCGTGGAACGCCTCCGGGTGCACCCCCACGACAGCGAGGTACCGATCGCCGTCCTGTCCGGCGGCAACCAGCAGAAGGTCATGCTCGGCCGGTGGCTCTCCATGAAGCGCCGGCTGCTGATCCTCGAGGAGCCGACGGCCGGCGTGGACGTGGGCGCCAAGGCGGAGATCCACCGGCTGCTGGACGACGAACTGGCCGCCGGGCTCGCCGTCCTGCTCATCTCCACCGATTTCGAGGAGGTCGCGCACGTGTGCCACCGCGCCCTGGTGTTCGTCCGCGGGACCGTGGCGGCCGAGCTGACCGGCGAGGCCCTCACCGTCACCCGGCTCACCCACACCGCGTCGGCCGTACCGCCCCTCACCGGAACGGAGACGGACGGATGAACGGGGAACCCCCGGGCGAGGGGACGACCCGACCGACGTCGCCGCCTTCCCCGCCGCGACCGCGGCCGAGCCGCCCCCGCGGGCACTTCATCGGCGCGTACGGACTGCTCGCCCTCGCCGTCCTGCTCTTCCTCGTCTTCTCCCTGACCCTGCCCGACACCTTCCCCACGCTCGACAACATCTCCTCGATCCTCTCCAACCAGTCGGTGCCCGCGCTCCTCGCGCTCGGCGCGATGGTCCCCATCGTCACGGGCAGGTTCGACCTGTCCATCGGCTACGGTCTCGGCCTGGCGCACGTCATGGTGCTCCAGCTGATCGTCAGCAACGGCTGGCCCTGGCCGCTCGCCTGCGCGGTGGTGATCCTGGGTGGGGCGGTCGTCGGCGTCCTCAACGGCGTGGTCGTCGAGTTCGCCCGGATCGACTCCTTCATCGCCACCCTCGGCACCGGCAGCGTCCTGTACGCCGTCACCGGCTGGATCACCGGCGGCACCCGCATCGTCTCCGGGCCGGACGGACTGCCGCCCGCCTTCACCGACCTCTACGACTCCACGTTCCTCGGCCTGCCGGTACCCGCGTTCTACGTCCTGGGGCTGGTCCTCGTGCTCTGGCTGCTGCTGGAGCGCCTGCCGCTGGGCCGCTACTTCTACGTCATCGGTTCCAACCCCCGCGCGGCCGACCTGGTCGGCATCCCCACCCGCCGCTACAGCGTCTACGCCTTCGCCCTGTCCGGTCTGATCGTCGGCTTCGCCGGTGTCCTGCTCGCCGCGCAGCAGCAGATCGGCAACCCCAGCGTCGGCCTGGACTACCTCCTCCCGGCCTTCGTCGGGGCCCTGCTCGGCTCCACCGCGATCAGGCCCGGTCGCCCCAACGCCCTGGGCACCCTCGTGGCGGTCGCCATCCTCGCCATCGGGCTGGCCGGCATCGGCCAGCTCGGCGCCGAGTTCTGGGTCACCCCGCTGTTCAACGGCGCCACCCTGCTGCTCGCCGTCGGCTTCGCCGGCTACTCCGCCCGCCGTCGGCTGCGCTCCGGCGACACCGCGAGCCGTCGTGGCGGCAAGGTGGCGGGCACCTCCCAGGAGGCCCAGGACGTTCCGTAGCCCGTGGCCCGCTCGGTGTCCGTCCCCCTGACCTGCGAAGGCGTCCGCCCGTCGTCCTCACCACAGCAAGGAGCACCCGTGATCTCGTACCGCAGGACCGGCCCGGCCCTCGCGGCCCTGACCGCGGTCGTCGTCGCCGTCGTCGGGTGTGAGCGAGGCTCGTCCACCGATACGGCGGACCCCACCGAGGCGGCCACGGAGGCGGGCTGCCCGTCGGCCCTGGCCGAGGCGAGATCCGCTGTCCGGCAGGCCGAGAAGGCAGACGTCTCCTGGAGCGGTCCCACCACCGGACCCGCTGCCTTGCCGGGCAAGACGATCGTCTACGTCGCGCAGACCATGACCAACCCGGGAGTCGCGGGCGTCGCGAACGGTCTGCGCGAGGCCGGCAAGGTGATCGGCTGGAAGGTCAGGGTCATCGACGGGCAGGGCACACCGGCCGGTATCCAGGCGGCCCTGAGCCAGGCCGTCGGCGTGAAACCCTCCGGCATCGTCCTCGGCGGCTTCGATCCCAACGCGACGTCGGCCCAGGTCGCGCGGGCCGACGCGGCGGGCATCCCGCTCGTCGGCTGGCACGCGGTCGGCTCCCCCGGACCGAGCAGGCAACCCAAGCTCTTCACCAACGTCACGACCCAGGTCGAGGCCGTGGCGCAGATCAGCGCCGACTGGATCATCGCGCACTCCAACGGCCGGGCGGGGGTCGTCGTCTTCACCGACGCCTCGATCCCCTTCGCCAGGAACAAGTCCCAGCTGATCGAGAAACAGCTGGCCACCTGCGCCGACGTGCGTCTGCTGGCGTCCGAGAACATCCCCATCCCGGACGCGAGCAGCCGCACCCCCCAGGAGGTCTCCTCGCTCCTCTCCCGCTTCGGCAGCAGGTGGACGTACTCCGTGGCCATCAACGACCTGTACTTCGCCGACGCGGCGCCCGCCCTGCGCGAGGCGGGGCGGAAGGGCTCCGGTCCCCCGTTCAACATCGGCGCCGGTGACGGCGACCCGTCGGCCTTCCAGCGCATCAACAGCGGGCAGTTCCAGGCCGCCACCGTCCCGGAGCCTCTCGCCGAACAGGGCTGGCAGATCGTCGACGAGTTCAACCGGGCCTTCGCCGGGGAGCCCGCCAGCGGATACGTCGCCCCGGTCCACATCTCCACGGCCGCCAACAGCAGCGGAGCGACGACCTGGGACCCACCCGGCTACCGCGAGGCGTACCGGAAGATCTGGGGCAGGTGAGAGCCGTCGGTCACGCGTCGTGCGTGACCGGACCCGGCCTCCCCCCGTCGTCTTCTACACGGCCCGCGCCGAGAAGCGGCTGTACGGATCCTCGGCCAGCCGGACCAGCATCTTGCCGACGTTGCCACCGTCCAGCAGGGACAGCAGGGCCTGGGCCGCGTTGTCCAGGCCGTCCGTCACCGTCTCGCGGGCGGTGATACGGCCCGAGCGGAGCCAGTCGGCGACGCGGCTTTCGAACTCCGGCCGCAGGTCCTCGTGGTCGCGGACGATGAAGCCGCGCAGGGTGAGCCGTTTGAGGACCGCCTGGATCAGCTGGTTGATGTCGGTGGACCGCCGCTCGCCGCCGAACTGCGACATCATGCCGCACAGGGCGACACGGCCACCCGTCCGCAACGCGTGCAGGGCGGCGGCGAGTTGCTCGCCGCCGACGTTGTCGAAGTAGACGTCGACGCCGTCGGGCGCCAGTCGGACCAGGGCGTCGCGCACCGGCTCGGCGCGGTAGTCGGCGGCGGCGTCGTAGCCGAACTCCTTCACCAGCAGGGCGCACTTGTCCGGCCCTCCGGCGGTTCCGACGACGCGCTCCGCACCCAGCAGCCGGGCGAACTGTCCGGCGGCGGTGCCCACGGCCCCGGCCGCCGCCGACACGAAGACGGTGTCACCGGGTCGCACCTCGGCGATCCGCGCGAGCCCGACGTAGGCGGTGAAGCCGGTCTGTCCGAGCAGACCCAACCAGGTGGGCAACGGGGCGAGTTGCGGGTCGATGCGGCCCGCGGCGTCGGTGTCGGCCGGGTCGAGCACGGCCCGCTCCCGCCAGCCGAGCTGGTGGCGTACGAAGGTGCCCGGCGGCACGGAGGGGCAGCGGCTCTCCTCCACGACGCCGAGGGCCCGCCCGTCCAGCGGCGATCCGGGCGTGAAGTTGTGCGTGTAGTGCTTCTCGGTGCTCTCCAGCCGCCCGCGCATCGACGGGTCGACACTCATGTAGAGGTTGCGGACGAGCAACTGCCCCTCGTTCAGGGGCGGAAGCGGGCGCTCCTCGACGGCGAAGTCACCGGGTACCGGCTCGCCCTGCGGGCGGCGGACCAGGCAGACGACCCGGGTGGTGCGGGGTGCCACCGGTTCACTCCGCCGACGGCTGGGCGCCGCGCCGCTGGGCGAGACGGCCCACCCAGCCGGCCATCTGGAGGTCGGCGTGGCGCAGTTCACCGGACTGCCAGCGGGCCTGGAAGTCGAAGATTCCCTGGGCCCCGGTCCTGGGGTCGGTCACCTCCACGAGCCCGTCCTCGGTGAGCCGGTACACCTGCCCGGTCAGCGGATGGGTCACTTGCTTGGCGCTCACGGCTCACTCCTGCGGTCTGCGGCGTACGCCGCGTTTGGTGACGGTCACCGGGCCCTCGACCCGGAGCCGGCAGGCGAGCCGGATCAGGCCGTCCACCGGTCTGCGCAGGGCCTCGATGCCCTCGCGCTCCAGCGGGCCCACGGGAGAACAGTTCTCGGCGCCTTCCTCGACCTGCACGAAGCAGGTACGGCAGGTGGCCTTGCCCCCACAGACGGTGGGCCAGCGGTAGCCGAGCCGCTGGGCGGCGCTGAACAGGTCTTCGCCGTCGCGCACCTCCAGCTCGACACCGGAGGGCCTCACCGCGACCCGGTGGGTGACGGTCACTTGTCCATCCACTGGTCGAGTGTCTGGTTGAAGTGGCGGATGCGGCTCTCCTGGTAGTTGGCCAGGGTGATGCCCGGCTTGCGCAGGGTCTTCAGCCCTTGCTGGACGTAGGGCAGGTTCTCGCAGTCCTGGTCGAAGACCGGCCCGAGGACGCCCAGTTCGGGGATGTCCGCGAAGAGCATCTCCTCCGGCACCCAGCGGATCTTGACCGGGGGCGGCATCTCGCCGGCCTGCTTCGGCGCCGACATGAAGATGATCTCGGCGGTGCAGGAGTCGGGGTCGAGGCCGTTCGGCTTGAACCGGTAGATGATGTTGGACTTGGCGCCGCCCCAGGGGTTGAAGTTGGGGAACAGCAGGTAGTTGATGGCGTCCAGCAGCTCGGTGTCGGCGGTCTTCGAGAAGTCCTGCCGCGAGGTGGCCGCCAGCTGGGCGCGCATCCGCTCGGCGAGGATCTGGCGGGCGGTGCCGCCGGGCGGGATCGCGGGCATCTCGTCGCCCTCCTGGATCACCAGGTCCCGGCCCTGGGCGGCCGCGTAGAAGGCGCGGGAGTCGTAGAACGTCTCCAGCACGTCCTCCTCCGTGACCGAGTCGGCCACGTGCGGACTGGGGGCGCCCTGGATGTTGATCATTCGGTTCCAGTGGGGCTGGTCCGCCATGACGTCGTACTGGGAGTTGGCGTCGGCGAGCCACGGCAGCATCTGCGGGTGGGTCGCGATCACGTGGAAGGACTCGATGAACGCGTCCTGGGCGATCTTCCAGTTGCAGGGCAGCACCTTGGCGATGTGCAGCGACTTGTAGCGGTCCTGCAGCGGCCAGATGTAGTAGTCGTCGAAGGTGCCGCGGTAGCTGTCGAAGGACTCCGCGTACGGGTCCATGTTGATGAAGACGAAGCCGCGCCAGGTCGCCACCTTGGCCTCGGGGAGGGCGAACTTCTCCGGGGTGACATGGGGGAAGTCCCAGGCGCAGGGCGGCGTCTGCATGGTGCCGTCGAGGTTCCAGGCGAAGCCGTGGAACGGGCAGCGGAACTCCCCGACGTTGCCGCCGCCGGTGCGCAGTTTGCGGCCGCGGTGCAGGCAGGCGTTGACGTAGGCGCGGATCTCGTCCGACGCCGTGCGCACGATGATCAGTGAGTCGTCGCCGATCTCGTAGACCTCGTGGTCGCCTACCTCGGGGATCTCGCTCTCCAGGCAGGCGAACTGCCACACGCGGCGCCATACCTGCCGCATCTCGCGTTCGGCCCATTCGCGGGAGGTGAAGCGGGTGGTGTCGATGTCCTCGTCGCCGATGTAGTCGTTGTTGACGTACCTCAGCGCGGGAGGAACCGGTCGGCTGTCACGGTCGAGGTAGTCCTGGACGCTGGGTCCGGGACACCGCGCCGTGCCCAACTCCGACGTTTCGTCCATCTTCTCTCCTCAGCCAGAAACTTTAGAGTGAGTGTAGTTATTGGTCACGGCTCGGAGCAATACTCGCGACTCCGCCAGGACCCCGCAGACCCCCATTCGCAGGGGATCGACATGGCACCTCGCCAATTTGTTACGACTGCCCCCTCCCCAAGCCCGACAGCGCGTGCCACACTCCGTCGCACCCGAGGCTGTAGAGCCTCACAAGTTTCTATCCGGCCTGGGGCAATGTCCGCCCCGTCTCGGCCACAGCGCCGCCCGCTGCCTCGGCGGCCCGCGTCGTACCCCACGACGGCGATCCCACAGCCCGCTCGATCACCTGAGCGTGCCGTCCCGGCATGGGCGGCACAGAATCCGCCTGCACACAGCCGGCCACCGCGGTCGCGAGAGCGACGCGGGCCGCACACACAGGCGCCACACCACGGGAGTACTCAACGATGAGTTCCAGACCCGGACGCGCGGTCCGTCGCGCGCTCACCGCGATCGTCTCCGTCACCGCCCTGTTCGCCCTGGCGGCGTGCGGCGGCACCGACACGACTCCGGCCGCCGACTCCGCCAAAGCGGCCTCAGACTCCCCCGGCCTGACCGCGGCCCGGGCAGCCCTGGCGAAGTACTCCAAGCGCCCGGAAAAGATCCCCGTCACCGTGCCGGTGGGCAAGCCGATCCCCACCGGTAAGAAGATCGACTTCATCCTGTGCGGCGTGCAGTCCTGCAGTGACCTGGCCCAGTTCTTCACCGCCGCGGCCAATCAGCTCGGCTGGAAGGTCGAGCTGATCCCGACCCAGGGCACGCCGGAGTCCGTCCAGGCGGCCTACGAGCACGCGCTGCGCGACAAGCCGGACGCCGTCGTCGCCTCCGGATTCCCGCGCGCGGTGTACGCGAAGCAGTTGGCGAAGCTGAAGGCAGCCGGTATCCCGGTCATCCAGTCGAACGCCGACGACGTGGTGGGCGACGGCATCGAGCTGCTGAAGAACGGGCCGAAGGACGTCGCCGTCCAGGGCGAGATGCTCGCCTCGTGGGTGGTGTCCGACAGCGGCGCCGAGGCCAACACGGTCTACTTCGACCTGCCCGTCTACACCATCCTCAAGCCGGTCAAGGACACGTTCGCCGCCCAGTACAAGAAGTGGTGCGAGGGCTGCGCGCTCGACACCGTCGACGTGCCGATCACGGCGATCGGCAAGGACATGCCCGACCGCGTGGTGTCGTACGTCCGCTCGCACCCGAAGGTGACCCACATCGTCTTCTCGCTGGGCCTGCTCAACGTGGGCGTCCCGACCGCGCTGAAGACGGCCGGCGTGACCGGCAAGCACATCGCCGTGAATGTCGGTGACGCGCAGAACTACCAGTACATCGAGAGCGGCCTCAGCCAGGGCGCGATGGCACTGAACTCGCACGAGACCGCCTGGCTGCAGGTCGACGCGCTGGCCCGCCACTTCACCGGCCAGTCCATGGAGGTGGACCAGAAGGCGGTGCTGCCCAACATGCTGATCACCAAGGACAACCTCGTGGCCACTCTCGAGGACTTCCCGCTCGTCGAGGACTACCAGGCGCAGTTCAAGGCGCTCTGGGGCCTGAACTGACCGACCCGGCCCCCGCCGTCGGCCCTGTGCCGGCGGCGGCGCCATTCGACGAAGGGAGCAGCGGTGCACGCTGACACGTCACAGGAGACCGCGCGGGGGTCGGCCGGTACCGATGAGAGCGACCGACCCGTGCTGCGGGTGTCCGGGCTGTCGAAGCGATTCGGCGGAACCCAGGCGCTCGAGGACGTCGACCTGGAGATCGCGCCCGGCGAGATCCACGCGCTGATCGGGCCCAACGGCTCCGGCAAGTCCACCCTCATCAAGATCCTCGCCGGTTACCACCACGCCGAGCCCGGAGCGGTCGCCGAACTCGACGGCGAGCCGTTCGGCCTGGGCCAGGTCACCGGCTCCCGCCACGACCGGCTCCGCTTCGTCCACCAGGAGCTGGGCCTGGTGGGCGAGCTGAGCGCCACCGACAATCTCGCCCTCAGCCGCGGCTTCGCCCGCACGGCCCTCGGCAACATCCGCTGGTCGGAGATGGAGCGCCGGACGAGCGCGCTGGTCGAACGCTTCGGTCTCGGCATCGACGTACGCCGTCCCCTGTCGAGCGCCACCCCCGTCCAACGCGCGGTGGTGGCCATCGCGGCGGCCCTGCAGGGCTGGGAGGGCCGCCGCGGCGTCCTGGTCCTGGACGAGCCGACCGCCGTGCTGCCGCCCGGCGAGGTGGCCCGGCTCTTCGACATCGTGCGGGAGATCCGCGACACCGGGGCCAGCGTCCTGTACGTCTCGCACCGGATGGACGAGATCTTCGCGCTGGCCGACCGGGTCACCGTGATCCGCGGCGGACGCCGGATCGCCACCCGCCGGGTCGCCGAACTCACTCCCCGCTCGCTGGCGGAGCTGATGGCGGGCGAGGACATGGAGACCACCTACCGGCCGCGGCTGCCCTCCGCTTCCCACGAGTCCGTCCTGCAGGTCCGCGACCTGTGGGCGGGCCCCTTGCGCGGCATCGGATTCAGCCTGGCCGAGGGGGAACGGCTGGGCATCACCGGCCTGGTCGGCTCCGGCCACGAAGTCGTGCCGTACGCGGTGTGCGGGGCGTACACCGGTCCGGTGCGCGGCAAGGTGCGGCTGCCTGAGCGCGCCCAGCGGTGGATCGGCGCCAAGGACGCCGGTGGGCTGGGCATCCCGCTGGTCCCCGCGGACCGGGCGGGCGAGGGCGTCATCGGCGACTTCTCCGTCGGGGAGAACCTCACCCTCCCGCTGCTCGACCGGCTCCGCGCCCGGGCCGGACGACTGCACCGGCGCCGCGAGTCCTCGCTCGCCGACGAATGGATCCGGCGGGTGGGGGTGCGCACGGCGGGGCCCGGGGCCCGGATCACCACGCTGAGCGGCGGCAACCAGCAGAAGGTCGTCATGGCCCGCTGCCTGGCCCAGCAGCCACCGGTGCTCGTGCTGTGCGAACCCACGGCGGGCGTCGACATCGCCACCCGCCTCCAGCTCTACGACTTGATCGAACGTCAGGCCGACGCCGGCATGGGCGTCATCGTGTCCTCGTCCGACACGGAAGACCTGCTCGCGCTGTGCACCCGCGTCCTGGTGATACGGGACGGCCGGATCGTACGGGAGATCAGCGGCCGGGACATCACCGAGCCCGCACTGGTCCACGCCATGGAAGGAACCGAGTGACATGACATCCACCCCGACCCGGGCCGCTGAGTTCCGGCCCACGGGACCGGACGTCCCCGCGGTGTCCGCCGCGGGGGGACCGGGCGCACTGGGCCGGCGGGCGGTGGCCGCCCTGTCCTTCCGCAACATCGGCGCCGTCTACGTGTGGCTGCTGATCGCGGTGCTCTTCTCCGTATGGGCGCCGGACACGTTCCCGACCGTCACCACGGTCAAGCAGGTCCTCAACGGCAATGCCGTGGCCGGGCTGGTGGCGCTCAGCGTCGTCCTTCCGCTGGCCGCGCGCGTCTTCGACCTGTCGGTCGCCTTCACGATGTCCCTCACCAGCGTGCTGACCGCGTACTTCATGGTCTCCACCGGTCTCGGCGCCGGCACCGCGATCGCCCTGGCGATGGCCGCCGCCCTGGTGGTCGGGCTCATCAACGGGACCGTGGTGGTGCTGCTGCGGGTCGACTCGTTCATCGCGACCCTGGCCACCGGCGCACTGATCCAGTCCCTGATCACCATGGTCACCAACGACAGCTCCATCACCGGTGTGAAGCTGCTGGCCAAGCCGTTCGCGAACATCGCCCAGCTCGACGCGGGCGGCATCACGCTGCCGGTGCTGTACCTGCTCCTCGCCGCGACGGCCATCTGGTTCCTGCTGGAACACACCGCCACCGGACGCCGCCTGTACGCGACCGGCTTCAACGCGGACGCGGCACGCCTGCAAGGGGTCCGCACCGACCGGCTGCGCTTTTTGACCCTGGTGGCGTCCGCACTGCTCTCCGGACTCGCCGGAGTCGTCTTCGCGTCCTCCGTGGGATCCGGATCGCCGACCGCGGGCACGCCGTACCTGCTGTCGGCCTACGCGGCGGCCTTCGTCGGTGCGACCCAGCTGCGTGCGGGCCGCTTCAACGCCTGGGGCACCGTGATCGCGGTGCTCCTGCTCGGCACCGGCATCACGGGGCTCGGGCTCGCCACCAGCGCACAGTGGGCCGCCAGCCTGTTCACCGGCTCCGTCCTGATCGTCGCGCTCGTTCTCACGGGCGGACGGATCGCGCTGCCGGCCGTGCTGCGCCGTCGCAAGCCAGGTGGCATCGCCGAGGCTTCCGAGGTGCCCGTCCCGAACCAGGAGGCCTGACATGAAGGCCATTCAGTACCGCGCTGTGGGCAGCGCCCCCGAGGTCGTCGAGGTTCCGGTGCCCGAACCGGGCCCGGGTCAGGTGCTGCTGAAAGTGACGGCCGCCGGGCTGTGCCACTCGGACCTGGCGGTCATGAGCTGGCCCGAGGAGCAGTTCCCGTATCCGTTGCCGATGACGCTCGGTCACGAGGGTGTCGGCACCGTCGCCGCCCTGGGCAGCGGGGCCACCGGGGTGGCCGAGGGCGACGAGGTGGCGGTCTACGGCCCGTGGGGCTGTGGCCGCTGCCGCACGTGCGCCGAGGGCAGGGAGAACTGCTGCCCGCACGCCGCCGGGCTCGGCATCATGCCGCCCGGCCTCGGCTCTCCGGGCGCACTCGCGGAGTACATGGTGGTGGACTCGCCGCGCCATCTGGTGCCCCTGAACGGACTGGACCCGGTACAGGCCGCCCCGCTCACCGACGCCGGCCTGACGCCGTATCACGCGATCCGCGCGTCCCTGCCCAAGCTCGTGCCGGGCAGTACGGCGGTGGTGATCGGCGTCGGCGGCCTGGGCCATCTCGCCGTACAGCTGTTGCGCGCCCTCACCCCCGCCCGCGTGGTCGCCCTCGACGTGAGCAAGGAGAAGCTGGAACTCGCGCACTACGTCGGGGCCCACGAGACGCTGCTCTCCGACGGGGAGGCGGCGGCTCGGGTGCGGGAGCTGACCGGGGGCGTCGGGGCCGAGGTGGTGCTGGACTTCGTCGGGGCCGAGGCGACACTCGCGGTGGCCGCCGCGTCGGTGGCGGTGGCGGGTGATGTCACCGTCGTCGGCATCGGGGGAGGCACGCTCGCGGTCGGCTTCGGCGGCGGGCTGCCGTTCGAGGTGTCCGCCTCCGCGCCCTACTGGGGCAGCCGGGGTGAGCTCATCGACGTGGTCGAACTCGCGCGGCAGGGGCTCGTCTCCTCCCACGTCGAGACCTTCTCGATGGAGGACGCCCCGCTGGCGTACGAGCGGCTGCACGCGGGGGAGATCAAGGGGCGGGCGGTAGTGCTGCCGCACGGGTGAACGGGGGCGCGGCGGTGGTTTCTTCGCCCCCGCCGCCCCTTCCCGTCCCGACTTTGGGGGCTCCGCCCCCAAACCCCCGCTCCTCAAACGCCGGAGGGGCTGGATTTTCAGCCCGTCCGGCGTTTGAGGACGAGGCCCGTTCAGGGCCGAAGCGGGGGTCTGGGGGCGGCAGCCCCCAGGGACGGGAAAGGGCGGCGGGGGCGGAAACCCTAGGGCTGCACCCGCTCGCCCACCATCCGCTCCACGCAGCGTCCGAGCACCGTCAGGAACTCCGGCGTCTCCCAGGGCCCCGGGTCCACCCGCCCGGTGTCGTCCACGCCCAGGTCCTGCATGTCGTACCGGCCACGGCAATGCCCGAGAGTGAAGTAACAGACCTCGCCCAGCCCGTGCCGCTTCAGGTACAGGACGGGACGGAGCGCCTCGTCGAGCGCGGCCGTGTCCCCCTCGGCGAACCCGCGGCACGGCCCCGTGTACTCGGCGTGCAGCAGCACCTCCAGCTCCCCGTGCAGCTCGCACACGTAGAGCTCGTCGGTCACCGTGAACGGCTCGACGCCGGCGACCAGCGGATGCTCCGGCCGGGTCACCCGTACCTCGTACGGCTCGATCGGCGGGTGGGCCAGGAACTGGCTGCCGAGCACCCCGGCCAGTTCCCCGAGGAGCCGCGGGGTCGTGAAGACCCTCGGCCCGCCGTCGGCCGACGCCTCGATCACCGAGTTCGTGCCGTGCAGGGCGAGCCAGCGCCCGCCCCGCTCCACGAACCGTGCCAGCGCGGCCCGTTGGGACGGGCGGGGCCGCACGTCGCAGGTATAGGTGACCAGCAGGTCGGCCTGCTCCAGGGCGGGTACGCAGTCGTAGTCCTGGTAGACCCTGGTGCGCACCCGCGGGTGGTCACCCAGCAGCTGCAGCAGCCTCAGCCGCGCGTAGTCGAAGTCGTGCCACTTCCCGCCGCAGACCAGTACGGCGTCCAGGCGGCCTGCCGGGCCCGCCACGACTCAGTACTGGACGCGGGTGAGCAGCCCGCCGTCCACCACGAGGTTGACTCCGACGCAGAAGGAGCCGGTGCGGCCCAGCAGGAAGGCCACCGCCGCGGCCACGTCCTCCGCGGTGCCGTAGCGGCCGATCGGCAGCTTGGCGAGGACCTCTTCGTACACCTCGGGGCGGCTGGTGCGGATGGTCTCCCAGGCGCCGCCGGGGAAGTCGATGGGGCCGGGCGAGACCGTGTTGACGCGGATGCCCTTCGGGGCGAGCGCGTGGGCGAGGGCGGAGGCGTGCTGGACGACGGCTGCCTTCAGGGCGGAGTACGAGTTGGCTCCGGCCGGGCGGGCGGTGTCGGAGGCGTTGGTGGTGCCGATGGCCACGACGGCGGCCCGGTCGGAGGCCTCCAGATACGGCAGGGCCGCCTCGACGAGGCCGGCGAACGGGATCAGGTCGCCGCGCAGGCTGGCCTCCCACGACTCGGGGCCCTTGACGTTGCCCGCCGAGACGTTGGACACCAGCAGGTCCAGGCCGCCGAGTTCGGCGGCCGCCCGCTCCACGAAGCCCGCGAGCGCGGCCGGGTCGGTGACGTCGACCGGCTCGGCGAACACGGTCGCCCCCTCACCGCGCAGTTCGGCGGCGGCCTTGGCGAGGGCCTCCTCGCCCCGGGCGCACAGCGCGAGGGCGCAGCCCTCGGCGGCGAGGGTTCCCGCAATGGCCCTGCCGATACCCCGGCTCGCACCGGTCACCAGCGCGTTCGCACCTGTCAGTCCCAGATCCATCGAAGTCACTCCTCAGTGCTGTGTTGTTGCGTCAGCGCATGTGTTGTTGCGTCAGTGCTGTGTTGCGCGTCAGCGCATGTGTTGCTGCGTCAGTGCTGTGTTGCTGCGTCAGCGCAGGTGTTGCTGCGGTTCAGCGCATGGGTTGTCCCGTCAGCGCAGGTGGTGTCGCGTCAATGCCTGTGCTGTCGCGCTCAGTTGCCGGACAGTTCGGAGAACGGCACCTTGTCGACCCGCGGCTCCCCCGGCAGCTTCAGCACGCGTTCGCCGATCAGGTTGCGCTGGATCTGGTCGGTGCCACCGGCCAGCCGGTAGCCGGGGGCGCCGAGCAGGTGCTCGGTCCAGGCGAAGGTGCCGCTCTCGCCGGTGTCGGCGCTGATGCGCGCGCCCATCAGTTCGGCGGCCACCTGTCCGGTGCGGGTGAGCAGGTCGGAGGCCATGAGCTTGGTCAGCGAGGCCTCGGGGCCCGGCCGCCCGCCGGCCGCGCTCGCCCTGGCGACGCGGTCCACGGTGGCGGCCCGCAGCGCGCCGCGCACGTACAGGTCGGCGAGCTGTTGGCGTACCAGCGGGTCCCCGGTCCGGTGCAGCGAGCGGGCGAGGGCGAGTACGTCGTCGAAGGTGCCGCCCTTGCGCCGGTTTCCGGAGCCGGAGGCGGTGCGTTCGAAGGCGAGGGTGGCGTTGGCGACTTCCCAGCCCTGGCCGGGGCGTCCGATCCGCAGCGCGTCGGGAACGCGTACGCCGCTGAGGAAGACCTCGTTGAAGGAGGCGCCGCCGCTCATCTGGCGGATCGGGCGGATCTCCACGCCCGGGCTGTTCATGGGGACCAGGAAGGCGGTGATGCCGGCCTGTTTGACGACGTCCGGGTCGGTGCGGGCGAGCAGCAGGCCGTACTCGGCGAACTGGGCGCCCGAGGTCCACACCTTCTGGCCGTCGATCACCCACTCCTCGCCGTCCGGGCGGGCGCGGGTGCGCAGGGCGGCCAGGTCGGAGCCGGCACCGGGTTCGCTGAAGAGCTGGCAGGCCAGCAGGTCCGTACGGAGGAAGGCGCGGGCGTAGGTCTCGCGCTGTTCCGGGGTCCCGAACAGGGAGACGGACATGGCGACCAGCCGCACGGTGACACTGATCAGCTCGGTGGACGGCGGTACGTCGAACGCCGACTCCTCCTGCGCGAAGAGAGCCGCGTGGGCGGCGGTCAGACCCTGGCCGCCGTTCTCCTCGGGGAGGGTGAGGGCCTGGTAGCCGGCCTCGTGCCGGGCGCGTTGGTAGGCGCGGCAGCGGTCGAGCAGCTGCCGCTCCTCCTCGTCCGTGAGGTTGTGGAAGACCGCGAGATCGGCGGCGCTGTGAGCGGTGGTCTCGGCGGCCCGTCGGGGTGGGAGTGTCGTGGCCAGCCACCGCCGGACCTCACCCCGCCACTCGTCCACGTTCGGTTGGGGCATGGTGACCTCCTCGGCACACGGGTCCAGACGGCACTTACCAGATGACTGCTTCAGTAACGGCGGCTCGGAACGGAGCCGCACACCTGCCCAACGAGGGTGGGTGCCTCCGTCTCGGGTCAGAGTGTTCCGTACTTTCTTGATAAACGCTACAGTCTTGGCGTCGCCTCTCCCGCTGCCCGGCCGCTGGGCAGACGGGGTGCACCCCGGTGGAGCGAGGGAGAGGACGAACCCAGGAGCGCCGGAGGATCCATGTCCCTACAACCACTCGACCTGCGTGCCCGCGAACTGCCAGACGCGACCGCACTGGCCGACGACGCGGAGAACCTGTCCTGGTCCCGGCTGGCCGACCAGGTGGCACGCCTGACCGGGCGCTTCCTCGAGATCGCGCCCGAGCCGGAGGACCGCGTCGCCGTCCTCGGCGACAACGCCGTGGCCACGCTGGTGGCCCATCTCGCGGGTCTGCGGGCCGGCGTGGGGACGGTGGCCGCCTCCCGGCAGCTGACCGCCCGGGAACTGGTCGACCTGCTCACCGACGCGGGCGCGAAGGCGGTGATCAGCGGCCCGGCGGGCGAGTCGGCCGCCCGGCAGGCGGGCGCGGAGCTCGGTCTCCCGGTCGTCGTGCACGGAACGCCGGCCAAGGACGACGCCCTCGACTGGAGTCAGTGGCTGGCCGAGGCGGAACCGGTGGCGGCGCCCGTCGGCCGCCCCGCCCGTCCGCCGTTGGTCTACACGTCGGGCACCACGGGGCGGGCCCGTGGCACCGAAGTGCGCTGGGTGCAGGGCCCGGTGACGGACAGCGCCGCCTACCTGGAGGCGGTGGCCGCCCGCCCCGGCTTCCCACCGGGACCGCATCTGGTGTGCGGGCCGCTCCAGCACAACGGGCCACTCACCTCACTACGCCATCTCGCGGCCGGCCAGCCGGTGGTGATCCTCGGCCGATTCGACGCGGAGTCGTTCCTGCACCGCGTGGAGCGCTGGCGGGTCACCTCCTCGGTGATGGTGCCGACCCACTTCACCCGCCTGCTCGCCCTGCCGGAGGAGGTCCGCGACCGCTACGACGTCTCCAGCCTGATACAGGTCGCTCACACCGGCTCCGCCTGCCCCACGGAGGTGAAGCGGGCCATGATCGACTGGTTCGGGCCCGTGCTGACCGAGTCGTACGGAGCCAGCGAGGCCGGTACGGTCGCGCGCATCGACAGCACCGAGTGGCTGAAGCACCCCGGTTCGGTGGGACGCGTCCAGTCCCCCTTCGACGTCCTGGTGACCGGCGACGACGGCCGCCCTCTGCCCGCCGGGGAGCTCGGGCTGCTGGCCTTCCGGGCTCCGGAGGGCCGCGGCGTGCGCTACCACGCGGACGAGGAGAAGACCAAGGCCGCCTACGTCGCTCCCGGCGTGTTCACACTCGGCGACATCGGGTACGTCGACCCGGACGGCTACATCTTCATCACCGACCGGGCCTCGGACGTCGTCGTCTCCGGCGGGGTGAACCTGTATCCGGCGGAGAGCGAGGCGGTGCTGCGCGAGCACCCGCAGGTCGCCGAGGTCGCGGTCATCGGCGTGCCCGACCCCGACTTCGGCGAGTCGCTGCGGGCCCTGGTCGTCGTGACCGACGGAAGCGGCCCGGCGGACGGCGAACTGCACGCGTTCTGCCGCGAGCGGCTGGCCGCGTACAAGTGCCCGAAGTCCTACGAGGTCGTTCCGGAGCTCCTTCGCAACGCCATGGGCAAGCTCGACAAGCGGGCGATGCGCCGCCCCTACTGGGACTCGGACCGGACGATCGCCGGCTGAGCACCGCCGCCTCCCGTCACTCCTCACTTGTCACTTGTCACTTGT
This sequence comes from Streptomyces sp. Q2, assembly GCF_056820935.1. Lineage (NCBI taxonomy): Bacteria > Bacillati > Actinomycetota > Actinomycetes > Kitasatosporales > Streptomycetaceae > Streptomyces > Streptomyces sp. Q2. Next base: position 54,677 of record NZ_JBXEJE010000015.1, read on the forward strand.
CACTCCGCACTCGTCTCTCCTCACTCGTCTCACCTCACTTACGAAGGACCTTCATGACGGAACTTCTGCTCGTCCGGCATGGCCTGCCCGTCTCGGGCGTGTTCGACCCGAGCCTGTCGCCGGAGGGCATCGCCCAGGCCGAGCGGCTCGCCCCATGGCTGGCGGACGAGGGCGTCGACGCCCTCTACGTCAGCCCCTACCGGCGCGCCCGCGAGACGATGGCGCCGCTCGAACGGCTGACGGGCATGACCGCCACCGTGCTGGACGACCTGCGCGAGTGGGACACCGACGTCTCTCACCCCTACACACCGCCGGAGCAGATCCTCCCGGACGACCCCCGTTCGGTGGCGCTGGCCGAGGGACGGTACGAGGACTTCGTACCGGACCTGGACTGGGACGCCTTCCGCGCCCGGGCGGTGGGGGCCATGAACACCATGCTGGACGCCCACCCCGGACGGCGGATCGCGGCCGTGTGCCACGGCGGGATCACCAACACCTACCTCGCGACGGTGCTCGACATACCCCGGATGTTCTGGTTCCACCCCGGTTACACCTCCGTCAGCAGGGTGCGGCGGATGCCGGGGGGACGGATCGTTCTGCACTCGGTGAACGAGACCTCCCACCTGGTCGCGGAACGTTCCGTCGACGCCGTCCTCTGACCCACCCACATCCACAGGAGGTCCCGGCCATGCCCGGATCCGTCATCGTCGCCGGAGCGAGAACGCCCGTCGGCAAGCTCATGGGCGGGCTGAGCAGCCTGTCCGCCGCAGACCTCGGCGCCCACGCCATACGCGCCGCGCTGTCAGCGGCGCTGCTGGACCCTGCCGAGGTGGAGGCCGTCGTGATGGGCCATGTCGTCCAGGCCGGGGCAGGTCCCAACACCGCCCGGCAGGCCGCGGTGGCCGCCGGCATCCCCTTCTCCGTCCCGGCGAGCACCGTCAACAAGCTGTGCCTGTCCGGGCTGCACGCCATCGCCCTGGCCGATCTCATGGTCGCCTCGGGGCGCCACGAGGTGGTCGTGGCGGGCGGTATGGAGTCCATGTCCGGCGCCCCGCACCTGCTGCGCGGGTCCCGCACGGGGTGGAAGTACGGGGCGGTGGCCGTCGAGGACGCGCTCGACCGGGACGCGCTGACCTGTGCCTTCGACGGGGTCTCCATGGGCGCGGCCACCGAGCGCTACCAGCAGCCCTTCGCGCTCACGCGTGAGGAGCAGGACGAGTACAGCGCGCTGTCCCACCAACGGGCCCACCACGCACAGGAGTCGGGCGCGTTCGCCGCGGAGATCGCCCCCGTCACGGTGGCCGGGCGGCGGGGCGAGACGGTCGTGACGGCCGACGAGGGCATCAGGCCGCAGAGCACCGCGGAGAACCTGGGCCGCCTGAGGCCGGCCTTCTCCCGCGAGGGCACGATCACCGCGGGCAACGCCTCACAACTGTCCGACGGAGCCGCGGCGGTGGTCGTCATGAGCGCGGACCGCGCCCGCCGGGAGGGCCTGACCCCGCTCGCCGAGATCGGCGCCTACGGCACCGTGGCGGGCCCCGACCCCTCGCTGCTCGTGCAGCCGGCCGGGGCCATCCGCGACGCGCTGGAACGCGACGGCCGGCTGAAGGCCGCCGACCTCGACCTCTTCGAGATCAACGAGGCGTTCGCCGGGGTCGCCCTGGCCTCCGTACGCGAACTCGGCGTCCCCATGGAGAAGGTGAACGTCAACGGCGGCGCGATCGCCCTCGGTCACCCGGTCGGCATGACCGGCGCCCGGCTCGTCCTGACTCTCGCCCGGGAACTTCTGCGACGCGGCGGCGGCACCGGGGCCGCGGCACTGTGCGGAGGCGGCGGCCAGGGCGACGCGCTGCTGCTGCACGTACCGGGCGTCTGACGTCCCGGCCTCCCGCCACCGTCCCCCACTCGTACGAGACTCAGGTTGACGCACATGACCAACCAGCCGCTCCAGGCCCTCCGGGACACAGACGCACCGCAGTCCCCGGCAGACCCCGGCGAGACAACCCTCGTCGTGGCCGCCCGCATCGATGCCGCCGACGGCGTCGTCTCCCTCGTCCTGCGCCACCCGGACGGCGATCCACTCCCGGTCTGGGCACCGGGTGCCCACATCGACCTGCTGCTGGACAACGGCCTCATCCGGCCGTACTCGCTGTGCGGGAACCCCGCCGATGCCGACCGAGGGGCCTGGCAGATCGCGGTGCTGCGCGAACCGGACAGCCGCGGCGGTTCGTCGTACGTCCACGACCATCTTGGCGAGGGCTCGGCCGTGAGGGTGCGCGGGCCGCGGAACAACTTTCCGCTGCGTACGGCCGAGCGCCACCTCTTCATCGCGGGAGGGGTCGGGATCACCGCCATCCTGCCGATGGTGGAAGCCGCCGAGGCCGCGGGGGCCGACTGGCGCCTGTTGTACGGCGGCCGTACCCGCGCGTCCATGGCCTTCGTGGACCGTCTGGCGCGCCACGGGGACCGGGTGCTGATCCGGCCGCAGGACAGCTACGGCCTGCTGGATCTGGCCGCCTTCATCGGCTCGCCCCGCGAGGGCACGCTGGTGCACGCCTGCGGTCCGGAACCGCTGCTTCGGGCCGCGCAGGAGCAGTGCGCCGGCTGGCCCTCCGGCACCCTGGGCATCGAGCGGTTCGCCCCGGTCCGCCCACCGGCGGCCGCAGTGGCACCGGCCGACGCATTCGAGGTGGTGCTCGCCCGTTCGGGCCGCACGCTCACCATCCCGCCGGACCGCTCGGTGCTCGAAGTGGTGGAGGAGGCAGGTGTCCCGGTGCTGTTCTCCTGCCGGGAAGGCACCTGCGGCACCTGTGAGACCGACGTGCTGGAGGGCACGCCGGACCACCGGGACTCCCTGCTCGACGAGGACGAGCGTGCCGCGGGCGAGACCATGCTGATCTGCGTCTCGCGTTCGTGCGGCCCTCGTCTGGTGCTCGACCTCTGATCACGGACCGGATCCTGGGACGGGGCGTCCGGACGTGTGATCTCGGCCCTCCGGCACTCCACCGCAGAGGCGTTCAGGCCGACGGACGGATCAGCTCGTCGGTGACCCACCGTGCGACGTCCGCGGGGTAGGGCGCTGGCAGTCCGAGGACGATGTGGCGGAATCCCGCGCCTGTCGCGCCGCCGATCGCCTCCCGCGTGGCGGCGGGCCGGTCGTAGGAGACGGGCAGGTGGATCGAGCGGGTGACGGAGGCGGGGTCGCGGCCGATCTCGGCGCAGTAGCGGTCCAGCAGGGCGCTGCGGCGGACGACGTCCTCGATGTCGCCGCCCGGGATGTTCCACATGTCGGCGTGCTCGGCGACCACGCGCAGCGTCGCTGACGAACGACCGCCGATCAGGATCGGCGGGTGGGGACGCTGGACGGGTTTGGGGTTGCCGAACGCGCCGGTGAGCCGGTGGTGGGTGCCGTGGTGGTCGAACGGTTTCTCCTCGGTCCACAACCGCCGGATCACCGTGCAGGCTTCGGCGAGGCTGCCCACGGCGTGCGCGGTGTCGTGGAAGGGCAGGCCGTGTGCCGCGTACTCGCGCCGGGCCAGGGGATGGTCGGGGCGTGAACCGACGCCGATGCCGAAGTCGAGCCGTCCGCCGGAGACGACGTCGACGGTCGCTGCGATCTTGGCCAGCATCGCGGGCGGCCGGAACCGGTTACTGGTCACCAGCACGCCGAGCCGCAGTCGTCGGGTGTGGGCGGCAAGGGCCGAGAGCAGCGTCCAGCCTTCGTAGGCCGGTCCGTCCGGGTCGCCGCCGATCGGCATGAGGTGATCGAACAGCCAGGCGTGCTCGATCTCGGGGATCGTGTCCGCCTCACGCCAGACCCGCAGGACGTCGTGGTAGTCGACGTGCATGGGGGCGGTCATGATCCCGAAACGGGGTGGGGGTGTGTGCGGCATGGAGCCGGTGGTCCTTTCGGCAGCACCGGCAGCGGGCCGGCTGGGGCCCGCTGCCGTGGTTCGGACGGGAGGACTCGTCCTGACGGGTGAGGGGCTTGGTTCGCCCGGTCGATGCGGCGGGACCGTTGTGCGGTTTCCGCGGCCGCGCGAGCCGCGGGAGGGGGCGCGGAGGCCGGCCCCCGGACGATCAGCGGCGCCGCAGTGACGGATCGAGCAGCGCGGGCGGAGTGTCGAACTTCTCGTGCGCGGCCAGGTCGGTGCCGGGCGCGGTGATCTCGTCGATGGCGTCGAGTACGTCCGCGGTGAGCACGGTGTCGGCGGCGGCGAGCTGCGCGTGCAGGTGGTCCGGTGTGCGGGGACCGATGAGCGCGCTGGTCACGGCGGGATGCGCGGTCACGAAGCCCAGCGCGAGCTGGATCATGGTCAGACCGGCCTCGTCGGCGACCTCGGCCAGCTTCTCGACGGCGTCGAGCCGGGTGCGGTTGGCGGGGAGGGTGAGATCGAAGCGTTGCGGCATGAACGTCGAGCGGCTGGTGGTGATGGACCGGCCCTCCCGTATCGCGCCCGACAGCCAGCCCGAGGCCAGCGGGCTCCACGCCAGCACACCGAGCCCGTACTGCTCGGTCACGGGCAGCACGTGGCTTTCGATCCCGCGCTGCAGGATCGAGTAGCTGGGCTGTTCGGTGACGTAGCGGCTCAGGTGGTGTTCGCGTGCGGCCCACTGGGCCTGCACGATGCGGTAGGCCGGGAAGGTCGAGGAGCCGAAGTAGCGGATCTTTCCCGTGCGCTGAAGGTCGGTCAGCGCCGAAAGGGTCTCCTCGTCGCTCGTACTCGGGTCCCACCGGTGGATCTGGTAGAGATCGACGTGGTCGACGCCGAGGCGGCGCAGGCTGTTGTCCAGCTCGGTGACCAGCCAGCGGCGCGAGGCGCCCTGGTGGTTGCGTTCGTCGCCCATGGGCATGCTCGCCTTCGTGGCCAGCACGATGTCGTCGCGGCGGCCGGCGACGGCTTTGCCGACCATCTCCTCCGACTCGCCGTCGCTGTACATGTCGGCGGTGTCGATGAGGTTGATCCCGCCCTCGAGGGCGGCGTCGACGATGGCGGTGGCCTCGGCCTGAGTGGTGCGCCCGATCCTGCCGAAGTTCATCGCGCCGAGCGCGAGGGAGCTGACCTGTACACCGGTGCGGCCCAAGGTGCGGTACTGCATGACCGTGTTCCTCCGTTGCGGATGAGGCGTGACAGCGCATGGCTTGGTTGCGGGGCCCGTGCTCTGGCATCATGAGCAAACGGAACCTCGTTCCGGAAACATACGGAACACTGTTCCGTTTGGCAAGGTCGGCAGCAGAGGGGGCGGGCGCGATGACGGACAGCGACGAGGGCGCGGGGCGCGCGGCCCAGTCCAAGCGGGCGGACGCCCGGCGCAACAAGGAGACTCTGCTCGACGCGGCCGCCGCGGTCTTCGTCACGTCAGGCGTGGAAGCGCCGGTACGCGACATCGCGGCCAAGGCCGGCGTCGGCCTGGGCACGATCTACCGCCACTTCCCGACGCGAGCGGACCTCATCATCGCCGTCTACCGGCACCAGGTGGACGCCTGCGTCGAGGCGGGTCCGGCCCTGCTGGCGAGCAGTGCGACCCCGCACACCGCCCTGGGGCAGTGGATCAACCTCTTCGTCGACTTCCTGGTCACCAAGCACGGACTCGCCGCCGTACTGCAGTCCGACGACACCGGCTTCGACACCCTGCACGCCTACTTCCTCGACCGCCTCGTGCCCGTGTGCGCCCAACTGCTCGACGCCGCAGCCGCCTCCGGCGAGATCCGCTCCGACCTTGAGGCCTACGAACTCATGCGCGGCGTCGGGAACCTTTGCATCCGCGCGGACAGCGATCACCGCTACGACCCACGCCGACTCGTCGAACTCCTCATCGCGGGGCTACGCCAACCGCACTGACTCCCGGTCGGACAGCCCGTTCTCATGCCGGCTTGCGCACCATGAACACATCGACCGGATCCTCGGACTCGACGGTGAACCCGTACCGCTCGTACAACCTCCGGGCCGGACTGCCCTGCAGCACGTTCAGCCGGACAAGGACGCCGTCGACGTCACACGACTCCAGCAGCGCGCGCAGCACACCCGAACCGATACCGCTGCCCTGCAGATGCGGGGCCAGGTAGAAGTGCTCCAGCCAGTGAGCGTCCTCGGCCGGCCGCAGCGCCACACAGCCGGCGAACGCGCCGCCCACCTCGATGACCCGGGTGTGCGCGGGATCGAACCCGTCGCGCAGCCGTTGCCGCACACGATGCTTGTCGTACCGACCGAGCCGTTCCAGGTCCGCGCGCAACACCACGGCACGCAGCTCCGCCACAGCCTCGACATCCGCCACCGACGCCGGCCGGATACACCAGTCCACCATGATCGCCACGCTACTGGCCGAGGGGTATCCGCCTGGGCCCGGTTGGTGTCACCTGACTCAGGACGCGGCCTCCGGCTGAACCGAGCCATGCCAGTTCAGTGCCTGCGTCACCTGGTGCTGCGCTTCTTCGGCCACCTGCCGGGCTTCCGCCACGGCGTCCCCGCGTTCACGTACCAAGCCCTCGTAGACCGGCAGGTGCTCGTTCTCGGCTGAGTTGGGTGTCATAGGGCTGGTCCTCGATTGCTCATGTGGTTCCGATCCGACGCATCGTCCGAGTCGGAGTACAACGATTTCTCTGCACCGCCGGGCGCGACTCGTCGCACGGGTGCGCTTACGTCTGCGTCAGGCATCGGCCGCCGCGTTACACGCTCCCGAGAAATTCAGAATGTGGGCACAACTGCCGCGAATCTCCTACTGAATGTGCAAGCGAGGTGCCCTTCCATGTCGTCCGTGACCCGCGCCAAACGAACCCCCACCGCACCCACGCGTAATCCGCGAGAATCCCTGCACGAGCCTCACGCCGTCTGCACATCGCCTTTCGAAGGCGTCGTTACTGTTACGGAACGCTCGATCCCACGTGCGAACGTGACCGGGCCGTGACCCCTTGGCGGGTCGACCGCATGCCGACTCAGGAAGACCGCAGATGGACTACTGCTCCACGTGCCGCAGGCATCTCAATGGCGCCCTGGTGTGCCCCGGTTGCGGCGCCTACGCCCCGGACATCGCTCCGGCCGCCACCGCCGGCCACATCGGCCGGGCCCCCTTCGCCACGGCGGTGACGGGCGCGGCGGATGCTTCACGGTCCGCGGCCTGGGACACGTGGCACGACGGCCGGCCGGGTGACGTGGTGGACGAGGCGGCGGTCGACGGCGTTTCTGACAGGGGCCCGCAGGGCAACGAGTCCGGTGACCTCGAAGGTGTGCCGGCCGTGGCGCAGGGGCGGGCGGCACGGCGTCGCCAGCGTGCCCGTTGGAAGAAGAACCAGCGCCGGGCGGTGGTCGCGACCGCGGTCGCGCTCGTCGGCGGCGGCCTGACCCTGGCCTCGACGCACCGGCAGTCCAGCGACGGGGCTCAGACGGCCACAGCGGCGTCCGACCCGGCAACGGGTGCCGTCGAGAAGCAGGCGACGCAGGACGCGCGAGCGACATCGACGCAGCCGGACGCACACCGTTCCTCGCCCACACCGACCGCACAGTCGCCCGCGCCCGGCCTTCCGCACCCGGAGTACGCCACCGACTCGCTGCACACCACGCCGTCCCACGATCAGCCGGAGGCCGCCGCCCCTGCTCGTACGGCCGCAGCGGCGGCCCCGCAGCAACAGTCCGCCGCGACATCCTCCGGCGCCGGTGCGTCCGACAGCACCGACACCGCGAAGACGACGCCTGCGCAGACGCCCGCACCCGCTGCCACCGACGGCACGGACCCGGGAACCTCACAGGCGAGCCCCGAGCCGGCCGCCACCTCGCCGTCGCAGATCTGCCTGCTCGTGGTGTGCCTGGGCTGACCACGCACGGCCGGACATGCGGAAGCGGACGGCCCGTGCCTCACATGCCAGGGTGGAGGCGACGTCGGTCAGCGGGGCGGCGTTGTTGCACATCGGCGAGGTAGACCACGGTGTGCTCGAGTCCCAGTGCCTTCGTGCAGCGGGCCACCGCGGTGGACAGCTCCAGCGTGGGCCCTTCGTGGGCTGATGCCGCCTCATGTCGGTCCCCCGCCGGCTCGGGGGGCCGGTTCCCGCGCCTGCCGGTGCAGTCCTGCGGCCTGGCCGGGCAGACCCGCACGTACTCGGCCTCACCGCCGTCGAGAGTCGAAGAACGCTCAACAGGCTTGTGACCGGCCGCAGTTCTCGGTCAGCGGGCGGCGAGGAGCTCGAGCGTGTCGATGACGCGGTTCGAGAAGCCCCATTCGTTGTCGTACCAGGCGACCACCTTCACGTGGCGGCCCTCGACGCGGGTGAGGGCCGAGTCGAAGATCGCCGAGGCCGGATTGCCGGTGATGTCGGAGGAGACCAGCGGGAAGTCCGAGTATTCGAGGATTCCGGCGAGCGGTCCCTCCGCCGCGGAGCGGTATGCCTCCAGCACGTCGTCGCGTGTCACGTCGCGGGCGACGGTCGTGTTGAGTTCGACGATGGAGCCCACCGGAACCGGCACCCGGATCGAGTCGCCCGACAGCTTGCCGTCCAGGTTCGGCAGCACCAGGCCGATCGCCTTTGCGGCTCCCGTCGTGGTCGGCACGATGTTGACACCCGCGGCCCGGGCGCGGCGCGGGTCCCGGTGCGGGCCGTCCTGAAGGTTCTGTTCCTGCGTGTAGGCGTGCACCGTCGTCATGAAGCCGTGCTCGATACCGGCGAGTTCGTCGAGGACCGCGGCCAGGGGTGCCAGCGCGTTGGTCGTGCACGAGGCGTTCGAGACGACCGTGTGGACGGCCGGGTCGTAGGCCTCCGTGTTCACCCCGAAGGCCAGCGTGACGTCGGCGCCGTCCGATGGGGCGCTGACGAGCACCTTCTTCGCTCCGGCGTCGAGGTGGGCACTGGCGGCCTTGGCCGACGTGAAGCGGCCGGTCGCCTCGAGGACGATGTCGACACCGAGTTCGGCCCACGGCAGTTGCGCCGGTTCGCGCTCGGCCAGCACCGTGATGCGCCGGCCGTCGACGACGAGGGTGTCTCCGTCGACGGTCACCGGGCGGCCGAGCCGGCCGGCCGTCGTGTCGTAGGCGAGCAGCCGCGCGAGGGTGGCGGGCTCCGTGAGGTCGTTGACGGCGACAACCTCGAGGTCGCTGTCGCGTTCGAGCAGTGCGCGCAGCACGTTGCGTCCGATGCGGCCGAATCCGTTGACGGCGATGCGAGTCATCAGTGGTGTCCCTTCCGTTTGCCACCAGGCTCGCTCGCGGCTCGCACCGCTGACAGTGGCGTGATCGCCAGGGTTCAAAAGGATCGCGCCACGATCGCGCCAGGTGGTCGGACTACTCGCCCTGGGCGAAGGTGCGCCGGTACTCACTCGGTGTGGTGCCGAGGATCCGCTGGAAGTGCAGCCGCAGATTCGCACCGGTGCCGAGGCCGACGTCGGCGGCGATCTGCTCGACGCCGCGCTGCGAACGCTCCAGCAGCTCGCGGGCCATGTCGATGCGGGCGCGCATGACCCACTGCATCGGTGTGCAGCCGGTCTCTTCGACGAAGCGCCGTGAGAACGTGCGCGGCGAGACCGCGGCCTGCCGCGCCAGTGATTCGAGAGTGAGGGGCTCGTCGAGCCGGTGCAGCGCCCACTCGCGGGTGGCGGCGAAGCGCTCGCCGAGCGGCTCGGGCACGCTGCGCGGCACATACTGCGCCTGACCGCCGCTGCGGTAGGGGGCCGCGACCAGGCGCCGGGCCGCGTGGTTCGACGCGGCCACCCCGAGGTCGCCCCGCAGGATGTGCAGGCACAGGTCGATGCCCGAGGCGGCGCCGGCCGACGTGAGCACGCTGCCCTCGTCGATGAACAGCACGTTCTCGTCGACCCGAACGAGCGGATGCCTGGCCGTCAACGCCCGCGTGTAGTGCCAGTGCGTCGTGGCGCGCCTGCCGTTCAGCAGGCCGGTCGCGGCGAGCGCGAAGGCGCCCGTCGAGATGGCGGCGAGCCGTGTGCCCCGCTCGTGGGCGGCGACCAGCGCGTCGACGACGGCCCGGGGCGGATCGTCACGGTCCGGGAACCGGTAGCCGGGGATGAACACGATGTCGGCCCACACCAGCGCGTCGAGGCCATGGGCGACGTGGTACGACAGGCCGTCGCCGCCGGTCACGAGCCCGGGTGCCGCACCGCACAACCGCACCTCGTAGGGCATGCTCGCGCGCGTCGTGAACACCTGGGCGGGAATGCCGACGTCGAGCGGCTTCGCGCCCTCGAGCACAAGAACGGCGACGCGACGCAGGCGAGAGGCTGACACGGGGACAGGGTACGCAGGGGTGCGGGCTGCGGTTCAGGCGCTCGCGCCCTGCGCCACAAGTGACTGACGTACTGCATCACGAGACGGCGTCTCGCCCATTGACGACAACCCGGGCGCGTCCTATGGTTGAGGAACTTCTCGAAAGGACGGGACCAGCATGCGGCCAGTCGCTCTGATCGGCGTCCTGCTCGTGTCGTGCGCCGGCCGTCGGACCTACGACGAGCCGCTCAGCTACTTCCCGCCCCGGCAGGGACTGCGCCCCGGCACAGCTGTCGGCGAGCCTCAGACTCCGTTCTGAGTGCGGTTCGTCGCCACGCGACGAGCCCCCGCCACACCGAGCGTTCGCCGTCCGTCGACGTTCGTCGCCCGTCGTGTCTTCGCCGACGGGCGTTCCCCCTCACCATTTTCGAGGAGCATCATCGTGACCACCACTGTCGGCCTCCAGCCGATCTCCGGGCCCTCCGCCTGGCGCGGCGACGAGCTGTCGAAGTCCACCGAATGGATCCACGAACTCAGCGACGCCGAGCGCAGCGAGCTGGAGGACCTGGGACGGCGCTTCGTCGCCGACGACCCCGACCTGCGCACCGTCACGGCCGCCGACTACCCGTTCGACGTCTGTCGCGCCCTCAACGACGAGTGCGCCCACCAGATGGACGCCGGCCGGGGCTTCATCCTGGTGCGCGGCCTGCGCACCGAGGAGTACGGCGACGCCGTTTCCGGGGCCATCTTCTTCATCATGGGCCTGCACCTCGGCCAGCCGATCGGGCAGAGCCAGCGGGGCGACCTGCTCGACCACGTGATCGCCACGTCGAACAAGACGATGTCCGACGAGGGCGCGCTGCCCTCCCGCATCCGGGACCGGCTGCCGTTCCACTCGGACAGCTCCGACGTCGTCGCCCTCATGTGTCTGCGCGGCGCCAAGGAGGGTGGCGCCTCCAGCCTGGTCAGCGGCACCACGATCTACAACGAGATGCTGCGCCGCCGGCCGGACCTCGCTGCCCGCCTCTTCGACACCTACCACTGGGACTGGCGGCGCCAGGACCCCGACTCCCCCGAGCTCACCTACACCTCGCCGATCATCAGCCACGTCAACGGCATCTTCAGCACCTACGCGGGCAACTCGATGATCTTCAGCGCCCAGGAGTACCCGGGCGTCCCGCCACTGACGCCCGACCAGGCCGCGGCCATCACCCTCTTCGACGAGATCTCGCAGGAACCCGGCCTGCCGATCGACATGGATTTCCAGCCGGGGGACGTGCAGTGGCTGCTCAACTACGCCGCGCTGCACTCGCGCACCAGCTACGTCGACCACCCGGAACCGGAGCGCCGCCGGCACCTGCTGCGTCTGTGGCTCAAGCGCGACGTCGGCCGGCCGTTGGCCCCCCGGTTCGGCAAGCACGTCGTCGTGATGGGAGAGCCCACGACACCCCTGGTGCCCGGCGGCCGGTTCCGCATCACGGACGCCGTCACCGTCAACGACGACTGGGGCGTGTGACGTCGGGCCCTCTCCGTGACGGCCAGTCAATCCCGACGGCACCGCCCCGGTCGCCCGACGAGCGTCGATGACCGTCCTGGTGCCACCGGGAGAACTCCGACCGCCGCAGCCATAGCGACCTATGGCTGCGGCGGTCGTCTGTCCCGGCGAAGAAGTTGGCGAGCGGGGCGGTACACCGGTCGCCGACGCCCACGGACACGCCGTGTGCGGGGGAAGTCCAGCACCGCCGGCCCCGAGGGACCGGCGGTGAGCGAGGAGTTGTGGCCGTCACGGTGGCGCCGTCGCGGTGGCGCCGTCACGGCGTCGGCGAAGTGCACGTACCGCCTACGGATGTATGCGTCACGGAAGGCTATGTGCGGGTTCCCACAGCGATGAGCACCTTCGCCGCCGTCTTCGCGGTGATCTCCTCGGCGGTGACTCCGGGGGCGGTCTCGACGAGGACCAGCCCGTCGTCGGTGACGTCGAGGACGCCGAGGTCGGTGATGATCCGCTCCACGCAGCCCTTTCCGGTGAGCGGCAGGTCGCACTCCTGCACGATCTTCGGGGTGCCGTCCTTGGCGGTGTGGGTCATGGTGACGATCACCCGGCGGGCACCGTGCACCAGGTCCATGGCTCCGCCGATACCGGTCACCATCCTGCCGGGGATCGCCCAGTTGGCGAGGTCGCCCCGCTCGGAGACCTGCATGGCGCCGAGCACGGCCGCGTCGATGTGGCCGCCGCGGATCATGCCGAACGACAGGGCGGAGTCGAAGAAGGCCGCACCGGGCAGAACGGTGACGGTCTCCTTGCCCGCGTTGATCAGGTCCGGGTCGACCTCGTCCTCGTACGGGAAACGGCCGGTGCCGAGGATGCCGTTCTCCGACTCCAGCACGACGTGGACACCCTCGGGCAGGTGGTTGGGGATGAGCGTCGGCAGTCCGATGCCGAGGTTGACGTATTCGCCGTCGCGCAGTTCTCGGGCCGCGCGGGCGGCCATCTCGTCCCGTGTCCAGGCCATCAGACCCGCACCTCCCTGGGTGTCACCGTGTGGTTCTCGATCTTCTTGTCGGCGGCCTGCTCCGGGCCGAGGGCCACCACGCGCTGGACGAAGATGCCCGGCAGGTGCACATGGTCGGGGTCGATCGCGCCCGGTTCGACCAGCTCCTCCACCTCGGCGATCGTGACGCGGCCCGCCATGGCTGCGAGGGGGTTGAAGTTCCGGGCCGACTTGTTGAACACGAGGTTGCCGTGCCGGTCGCCCTTGGCCGCACGCACCAGGGCGAAGTCGGTGGTGATGCCGTGTTCCAGGACGTGTTCGACGCCGCCGAACGCGCGAACCTCCTTGGCCGGCGAGGCGACGGCGACGCCGCCCCTGCCGTCGTACCGCCAGGGCAGCCCGCCGTCGGCGACCTGGGTGCCGACCCCGGCCGGGGTGTAGAAGGCCGGGATGCCGCAGCCTCCCGCCCGCAGCCGCTCGGCGAGGGTGCCCTGCGGGATCAGCTCCAGCTCGATCTCGCCGCCCAGGTACTGGCGGGCGAACTCCTTGTTGCCGCCGATGTAGCTGCCGGTGACCCGGGATATCCGGCCCGCGGCGAGGAGCACGGCGAGGCCGGATTCCAGCGCCCCGCAGTTGTTGGAGACGACGTCGAGTCCCGTGACGCCGGAGTCGTACAGGGCCTGGATCAGGGCCCCTGGTATTCCGCTGAGCCCGAAGCCGCCGACAGCGAGGGACGCCCCGTCGGGGATGTCCCTCGCCGCCTCGGCCGCGGAGGCGACCACCTTGTCCATCCGCCTGCCCACTTTTCTGCGGGGCGCGTGCGCGCCCCACGCTGGTTGTTCGCTGGTGAACTTCAGTTCACATGACTCTGAGGTGAACGCCGGGAAGGGCGGGCTACGCCGGCCGCTCGGTCAACAGCCGCCGGTAGATGCGCGCGTAGGCGGTCAGCTGCCCCAACGACAGGGCATCGCGCCGTGGATCGTCGGCGGCCGGCTTGGCCTGCGGGCCCAGGCGCACGGTGTCGACGCCGCGGGCGCGCAGTACGACGCCGTCGGTCGATCCCGTCCAGCCGGTGAGGGGCGGCGGCTGGACGCCGAACTCGTCGCGCCAGGCCGCCCGGGCGGCCTTCACCACCGGGGCGTCGGCGTCCGTCGCCGCGGTCGGCGCGACCGGCTCGGCCTCCACCTCGACCGTGCAGTCGCGCAGCACCGACTTCGCGCACTGTGCCCGCAGCCGGTCGGCCAGCTCGGCCGCCAGCACCGCCGGCTCCAGCCGGTCACCGGCGACGACGTACAGCTCGATGCGCAGTTGGGCGGGCAGCAGATCCGGCTTGTCGGCCCACCCGCCGCTGATCGCGCCGATGCCGCACGCCCGGCCGGCCTGCCCCGCCCGCGGGTCGGCGGCCAGGTAGGCCGTGCGCCAGCGGGCCAGCTCCTCCAGGACGACGCCGGCGCGGGCGACGACTCCCCCCGGCGGTGTGGCAGACCGGGCCATCATCGCGGCCCCGGAGCGGCCGGTCACCCGGACGCTCAGGTAGAGCGCGCCCGGCTCGTGCCACAGCAGCGTGGGCGGGCCGCACTTGGCGACGATCGCCGACCGTGGCAGCTGATACGCGTCGGCGTAGGCCTCCAGACCGGTGATCCCGCCGGAGCGGCGGTGCGTACCGGAGCCGGCGAGCAGCAGCCGCCCGGCGCCTGCCTCGGCGAACGCGACGAGCGCGGCGGCAGCCGGCCCTCGGGCCACCCCGAGACCGAAGCCGGCGACCACGTCGCCGTGCACGCCGAGCGGAGCGACGGGCGCGGAGTTGCCGGTGACGAGGTGGTTGTGCGGACCGCCGTCGTCGAGCGAGGTGTCGAGGTGGGAGTACAGGAGGGGTCCGGCCCCGTGGGCGGCGACCAGGCTGCCGCCCTCGGGACCGTGCTCCAGTACCTGCCACTCGACGTGCGGCCACCGGTGCGCGCACCAAGCGCGCAGCCGGTGGGCCGCCGTTCGCTCCTGCCCGCGAGGGGCGGGAGTGGTGTCGAGCAGGTGCAGGACGTCAAGCAACTGCTGTCTCAAAAACGTCCCCAGTCGTCGGACGCCGGACGCCACACGTCGATGTTGCGCGGGTCGGCCGGCATCCTGCGCGCCCGGTGCGTCTCGTGCTCCTCCGGGGTGAACACCCGGTGCCGGTCGCACAGTTCGAACCGCGGGCCGAAGCGCGGGTCGTGCAGGTAGAACGCGATCGACGTCGACGCCGAGTGGTTGACGATGTCGGAGGCGATCGGCGCGCCCTTGTACAGCGCGCGGGCTCGCATCCGCATGACGTGGTCGAGGCTCTTCATCGCGAAGCACAGGTGCGCGACGTAGTGCTCCTTGTTGTTCTGCAGCGCGAGGCTGTGGTGGTAGTGGTCCTCGCAGCGCAGGAACGTGGTCGAGCCGACGACGTGGTCCGAGGGCAGGAACTTCAGGACGTTCTGGTAGAAGTCCACCGACTCCGCGTACTTCGTGGTGGCGATGAAGGGATGCACCAGGTCGAGCGGCCGGATCTCGAGGTGCGGCGGCTCGGCGTACTCCTGGAACTCGGTGAACAGCTCGACGACGAGACCGTTGGGGTCCTTGACCGCGAAGCCGTTCTCGCACAGCGCCTGCTGGCGCTCCTGCAGATCGAGGACCTCCAGGCCGGCGTCGAGGACGCTCTTGTGCAGCTGCTCCAGGACCTCCTCGCTCTCGACGCTGTAGCCGACCGCGGTCGTCCACCCGTCGGTGCGCTCGGGCGCGTTGATCAGCTCGATCGCGTGGTGCTCGATGTCGGCGCGCAGGTAGGCGTACTCGTCCGTACGCTGCTCCAGCTGCAGTCCGACGTGGTACTCGAGGAAGTCGATCGTGGCCTGCATGTCCGGAACCTCGATCCGGGCGTACTCCATGCCGTACGGGCCGTGCGGGCGGGTGCTCACGGGCGCTGTCCTTCCTGGCGTGAGCGACGGGCGCTCGGCGTACTCGAACGAGGTGATGGCCTGCCGGTCGATGACCGGTCGCCAGCGCGTGTGCACGAAGCTCTCGTGGGACTCGCTGCCGAGATAGGCGAGCAGGTCGTCCTGGCTGTCGAAGTCGACGGCCATGGTGTGGGTGAAGGTGCGGTCGCGGGTGCTGACGTTCTCGCCCAGGACGAAGCCGCGCATGGCCGGGTACCGGTCCGGGAAGGTGCGCAGCTCGGCCAGCACGGACTCGCGTGTGGCCTGGTCGACCGCGTCGGCGAAGCGGAAGGACAGGGTGTGTCGGATCATCGGGTCACCATCCGTCGCCGGCTAGAGGATGAAGCTGAGCCGGGCGCCTGCCGCCAGCGACTCGTGGCCGAGGATCGAGCGCCGCAGCCGGAAACGCAGTCCGTCCTCGGTCGGCACCAGCACATGCTCGTACCAGCCGACGTAGGCGTCGAAGTGGCCGTCGCGGGCGCGGTGCACGACGAAGGACGCCGCGACCCGGAAGGAGTCCTGCGTGTGCTCGGACAAGCGCACGTTGGACACCAGCCGGTGGGTGCGCGAGTGCGGGTTCTCGGCGTGCGCCTTGCGGGACTTGAGGCGCTTGACCCGGGCGAGGATGAGGTCCCAGTCGTCGTCGACGAAGGATCCGGTCTCGTGCGGCGACCAGCCGGGGCGGTAGTCGGTGGTCGGGATCTCGTAGCGGGCGCCGGGCTCGAAGAGGGCCAGCCAGCCGTCGTAGTCCCAGTGATCGAGGATGTCCGCCTCGGAGTAGAGGAAGTCCTCCACCTCCGGCCGGGTGATGGTGCGTCCCTGGCACCGCACGGAGTGGGTGTTGGTGATCGCGGTCATCGCACGTCCCTCCCCGCGAGGAAGGACGCCGGACGCTCGCCGTGGACTTCCAGGCCGTCATCGAGCCCGACGGTTTCGACCCAGTGCCGCCAGAAGCCCCGCATCGCGCCTTCGTCGGTCGACCTGCCCTGCACGCCCTTGACCTCGTCGGCCATGCCGCGCGACATGTCGCTGTAGTCCAGCTCGGGCGAGGCCGTGCCCGCCGTGGCCTGGATGCCGCGCTGGACCGCCTCGTACGCCTCGATGTCGTCCGGCGTGGCGAGGCCGCCCGGGCCGACGAAGCTGACGACCGTCTTCATGCGCAGGGCGCGCGCGGCCGGGTCCTCGTCACGCGGGACCAGTTGCCAGGCGCGTACGTCGGTCTGGTCGGGTGCCACCGGCTCCAGCTGCCGGATCGACAGCCCTTCGATGTCGAACAGGAGCAGGTTGGGGAACACGAACAGGATGTGGCTCTCGTCGGCCACGTGGTGCGCCCGCTTCTCCCCCAGCCGCTGCGTCATCTCGGCCCGGTGCTGCTCGGTGCGCACGCGCTCGTCCTCGCCGAAGCGCGGTTCCCAGAGCATGCTGATCCGCCCGCCGTGCCCGGTCAGGACCAGCAGTCCGTGGCCGTTGCCGAGGTTGTACGCGAACTGGTTGTCGTCACTGACGGCGAAGCCGCTCTCGCGCAGGTAGCCCACGAACGTGTTGTGGGTCGGCGCGAAGTGGTAGCCGTCCATCGCGTTCTCGACGGCGAGTTTCCAGTTGCCCCGCACGCTGTACTGCTGTGTGCCGGGCAGTGTGGTCATGCCGCCGACGTGCTGCTGTTCGATCATCGTCATGTAGTCGGCCGCGTCGCCGAGGTGCTCGAGCAGTGGCGGGACGTCGGGGTCGAAGGCGACGAAGACGTATCCCTCGTGGATCTCCAGGCGCGGGACGCCGCGCAGCCCCATGGACGCCTTGAACTCGTCGCCCGACTCGTACGCGTCGGCGTCGGGGATCGCGGCGAGCTCACCGTTGTTGCGGAATGTCCAGGCGTGGTAGAAGCACTGGAAGAGCCTGGTCGAGCCCTCGTTCTCGCGGCACAGCACCGTGCCGCGGTGCGGACAGGAGTTCAGGAACGCGTGCACCTCGCCGGCACTGTCCCGGCAGAAGATCAGCGGCCGGCCGCCGAGGGTGCGGACCTTGAAGTCGTTGGGGTTGGGGATCTCGGTCTCGTGGCCGAGGTAGAGCCAGGTGTGTGTCCATACCCAGCCGCGTTCCCGGGCGAAGATCTCCGCGCTGCGGTAGGCCTCGCGGTTGACCCGGAAGGTGAGCTGGTCCCAGTTCTCGACGACCATCGGTGCTGGGACGGTCCGGGGGTTGCTTCCCATTACGGCTTTGCCTCTCACAAGTCCCGACCCGAGTGGCGCGCTGTGAGACGCCATCTCGTATGTCGCATCAGCTTCTCCTAGCACACGCGACAGTGTCAAGCAATCGACGAGGGTTGACACCTCAGGCCGACGCCGCCATCATCCATTCCGTAATAGAAGATGCCATCTCGCATTCTGTGCGATCGTGTGAAGGGCAAGAAGCCCGTGCCGTACGTCATCACCCAGGCATGTCTCGACGTCATGGACAAGTCGTGCATGGAAGAGTGCCCGGCCGACTGCATCTACGAGGGCGACCGGATGCTCTACATCCAGCCCGACGAATGCGTCGAGTGCGGGCGCTGCGAACCCGTCTGCCCGCAGATCTCGATCTTCCACCACGAGGACCTGCCGGCCGAGGCCGAGCAGTCCCAGCGAGTCAACGCCGAGTTCTTCACCCTCGAAATCCTCGGAAGCGAGCCGCTCGGGTCGCCCGGCGGCGCACGCAAGGTCGGCCGGATCGGACACGACCACCCCGAGGTGGGAGCGTGAGCGGCTTCCGGGCCGCCACGGACGCCGGCCCCGAGGTGTCCGTCGACCTGCTGATCATCGGCGCCGGCCCGACCGGGCTGTACGGCGCGTACTACGCGGGCTTCCGCGGCATGAGCGTCGCGGTCGCCGACGCCCTGCCCGAGGTGGGCGGGCAGATCACCGCCCTGTACCCCGAGAAGCTCGTCTATGACGTGGCCGGCTTCCCCGCCGTCCGCGGCCAGGACCTGGTGGACCGGCTGGCCGAGCAGGCCGGGCGGTGGAACCCGGCCTACCTGCTCGGGCACGGGGTCACCCGCCTCGACGACGCGGGCGAGGGCATCGTCGCCACCACCGACGCCGGCGCGCGGATCACCGCGGGCGCGGTGCTCGTCTGCGGCGGGATCGGCAACTTCGTCCCCCGCGAGCTCCCCGTGGGCTCCGACTACCTGGGCCGGGGACTGCGGTACTTCGTGCCCCGGCTGGCCGAACTCGCAGGTCACGACGTCGTGGTGGTCGGCGGCGGGGACTCGGCGCTGGACTGGGCGCTGTCGCTGGAGCCGATCGCCTCGTCGGTGACGGTGGTGCACCGGCGTACGCGGTTCCGGGCCCACGAACGCACCGTCGAGCAGGTGCACGCGTCCTCCGTGCGGGTCCTGACGCCCTACGAGGTCGAGAAGATCTCCGGCGACGGGGTGGTGTCGGAGGTCGTGGTCACGGGCCCGGACGGCGACCGGATCAGCCTGCCCGCCCAGTCCGTCGTCGCCGCGCTCGGGTTCATCGCCGATCTCGGCCCGATCGAGCAGTGGGGTCTGGAGCTGCGCCGTCGGCGCATCCTCGTCGACCGCACGATGCGCACCAACCGGCAGCGCGTCTTCGCGGCCGGCGACATCGCCGACCACGACGGCAAGGTCAGTCTGATCTCGATCGGCTTCGGCGAGGCGGCCCTCGCCGTCAACCACATCGCCTCCCTGCTCGACCCGGCACGCTCCCTGACGCCGGGGCACTCCTCCGATGCGTGAGGTTCTCGAACCGAGTCGGGGCGGTGCCCGCGCACGGGCGGCGGGTCCCGGTGATGGGGGCGCTTTTCCTCGCCCTTCCCGCACATTTACCCGGCTCTCACCGTTACGCTATCCGATACGACGTTCCATTCAACGTCTTACCATCTTATTGAATACGGGACAGGAGCAAGATTTCATGGTCACGAAGGCGCAGCCCGGCACCGGCGAGCGAAGCGGTCCCGACACGACCGCGCCGACCATCCAGACCGTGCAGCGTGCGGCGCTGATCCTCGGCTCGTTCACGGTCGGCAAGCCGCACATGAGTCTCAACGAGATCACCGCGCGTCTCGGGGCGAGCAAGGCGACCGCGCACCGCTACACGAAGGCGCTGCGGGCGGCGAACCTGCTGCGGTACGACGAACGCACCTCGCTCTACTCCCTCGGCCCTCAGGTGCTCACGCTCGCTTCGGCCGCGCGGGCCGGCCTGCCGATCGTCGCCGCCGCCGAGCCGTACATGGAGGATCTGGTCCGGCGCATCGACGAGACGATCGTCCTGTCGGTCTGGGACGGCGAGTCGCCGACCGTGGTGCGCTCGGTGGACAACACCGACCACATGGTGCGCATCAGCGTCCGGGTCGGCTCGCGTCTCGATCTCACCTCCTCGGCACAGGGACGGATCTTCCTCACGTTCCTGCCTCCGGACCAGGTACCGGCGTTGCCTCGCTCGGTCCGCAAGTCGTCCGAGCTCACCGACGAACTCGACGCCATCCGGCGGCACGGGCTGTCGGTCAACTCCCCCGCCGTCAACGGCGTCCGTACCATCGCGGCGCCGATCTTCGAGGGCGACGAGATCAGCGGGACACTCGCGGTCGTCGGCACGACGGCGACCGTCCCCGACGACGTCGACTCACCGATGGCCAAGGCACTGCTGGAGACCACCCGCGCGCTGTCGCAGCGGCTGGGCAACTCGAACGGCGCACCTACCGCCGACTGACCCGGATGCCGGGGGCGGCGGGCCCGCGGTTCGCGATCCGCACGTCGCTCACGGTGTGACAGAAAAAGGGCCTCCGGGTGGAGTGAATGCCAGACGCATCCACTCCACCCGGAGGCCCTGCGTGTTCAGCACGTCGGCGCTGCGCTCAGGGAAGCAGGTCGGCCCGCGGCGGGACGAAGAAGTCGATGTTCACGCAGGGGGACTCCGTCGGCTCCACGTAGTGCTCGCTGCCGCGGGGAACCAGCAGGAACGACCCCGCGCGCATGTCGTGCGCGACGCCGTCCACGTAGTAGTTCGCGCGCCCCTCGGCGATATGGACCAGCTGGTCGAAGTCCTCGTGCCGGTGCGGGTTGAGCGTCATACCGACGTCGAGCTCGTGGTGGCAGATCATCATCTCGTCCGTCGCGTAGACGCGACGGCGGACCCCCGGTCGTACCTGGGTCACCGGCAGCTCGTCCCAGTTGACGACGGTGTGGAACAGCGCTGTGTTGCGTGTGGTCACTGGTTTTCCTCTCCGGCGGCCGCGCGCAGGGCGGCCGCCAGCATCTGAAGGTCGGAGCCGACGACCAGGTAGTCGGCGTCAGCCAGGCCCAGGTCGACGGCGGCATTCCTGGCCGGCACCCAGCCTCCGAAAGCCACCGCCGCCGAGCGGGC
This sequence comes from Streptomyces sp. Q2, assembly GCF_056820935.1. Lineage (NCBI taxonomy): Bacteria > Bacillati > Actinomycetota > Actinomycetes > Kitasatosporales > Streptomycetaceae > Streptomyces > Streptomyces sp. Q2. The sequence goes on from NZ_JBXEJE010000015.1 coordinate 75,686, forward strand.
GGCCTCGCGCACCCGGTCCACCGCGGCGCGCAGCACCGCGGGGTCCGCCGGCAGGCCCAGGTCGACCGCGAGGTCGGTGCTGCCGACGAAGCACACGTCGAGAGGGGCGAGCAGATCCGGCAGAGGATCGGTCCGCGCCGTCTCGATCTGGCCGACCAGCACCGGTGGGTCGTCCTGCTCGGCGCCCAGGAAGGCGGCCAGCGGGACCGCGCCGAACCGGGCGGCCCGGTTGGCCAGGCTGACCGACCGGCGGCCGGCGGGCGCGAACCGGGTCGCCGCCACGAGTGCCTCGGCCTGGGCGACGCGGGTGAGCATGGACAGCTGGATCCCCGCCGCCCCGGCTTCCAGCAGCCGGTTGACGGCGGGGGCGTCCACCTCGGGCACGCGGACCAGGGCCGGCAGGCCGCAGGCGTGCGCGTGACGCACCAGGTCGACGGCGTTCTGCTCGGTGAGGGTGGAGTGTTCGAGGTCGACGACCACGAACGCGAACCCGGCCGCCTCGGCCAGTTCCACCACGTCCGGCGTCGCCAGCTTGACGAAGGTGCCGACGGCGGGTTGCCCCGCCGTCAGGGCCGCGCGCAGCCGGCGCCGCAGCGGGTGGACGTCACGGACGCTCATCGCGTCCTTCCCAGGACGGGCGGGCGTCTCATGCCGACGGCAGACCGCGCCACGGCACGATGTCGACCTCGGCGCCGGCGTGCAGCACGACGCTCGGCTCCAGGCGCGGCGCCAGGATGGTGTTGCCCGCGGCGTCGGGCAGGGTGACCTCGTCGGTCCAGTCGACGACCGTGACGTCGGCCCGTCCGCCGACCTCCAGGCGCCCGTAGCCCTCGGTGTCGAGCCCGAGCAGCTGCGCCGGGGCGACGGTGGCCCGCCGGATGCACTCCTCGAGCGGCGCGCCGAGCGCGACCAGCTTGGAGATGCTGGTGAGCAGGTCGAACACCGGGCCGCGCCAGTTGCGGGCGCTGGTGTCGGAGCTGAGGATGTCGGGCAGGAATCCGTCGGCGATCGCCCGGCGCGCCACCTCGAAACTGAGGTTGCTCTTGCCGTGGGCGGAGTCGAACAGCACGCCGCGCTCGCGGGCCGCCATGACCGCGGGGTGCACCTGGTCGCCGTCGAGGATGCCGTTCGGCTTGCCGGTGTAGCAGTGCGCCACGATGTCGCCGGGGCGCAGGTAGTCCAGGACGACGGGCACCGGCTCCTCGGTCTCGCCGATGTGCACCATCAGCGGGAGGGACGCCTGTTCGGCCAGCGCCACGGACTTCTTCAGCAGCGCCTCCCAGTTCTCGCCCACGACGTCCTCGGACAGCCGGATCTTGAAGCCGCGCACGATGTCGGGGTGGGCCTCGGCGGTCGCGAGCGCGTCCTCCGGGACCAGGGTGTCGGGGTTGAGCAGCTCGCCGAACCTGAAGTCGATCAGGCCGAGCACCGAGACGTTGAGGAAGTTGACGATGCGCAGCGGGTTCGCCTCGACCACCAGCTTGCGGAAGGCCGCGAACGTCGAGGCACCGGCGGTGCCCGCGTCCGCCGCGGCGACGACGCCGCGGCGCAGGTGGGCCTCCTCGGCGGGGGCGCCGACGGCGGAGACGTACTGGAAGATGTGGGTGTGGCCCTCGACGAGGCCCGGCAGCACGGTGGAGCCGGTGACGTCGATCGTGCGGGCCGCGCCCGCCGCCAGCCCTTCCCCGATCGCGGCGATGCGGTCACCGGTGACCGCCACGTCGAGCCGGGCGTTGGTGCCCGACGCCGGATCGATGACGGTGCCGCCGGCCAGGACGAGGTCGTAGGACGACGCGGAGGAGATGGGCATCGGTGTGTGCTCCAGGGTGAGGGGCGGTCAGCTGACCGGTTCGGTCAGCCGGGGGTGGCGCAGTGAGGCGTCCGTGGGACGCACGACGCGGGTGACAAGGGGCAGTACGCCGTCCACCTCGACCCGTACCTCGTCGCCGTCGGCGAGGAAGCACGCGCGGTCCTGGCCGGTGCCGGCCGGGGTTCCGGTGAGGACGACGTCGCCGGGTTCGAGGGCGCTGAACCACGACAGCCGGCTGAGCAGGTCGGTGACCGCGAAGATCATCCCGGCGCTCGTGTCGTCCTGCACCAGCTCGCCGTTGACCCGGGTCCGTACGCGGATCGCGTCGCGGTCGGCGAGGTCGTCGGGCGTGCAGATCGACGGGCCGAGCGGCGTGAACCCCGGGTAGCTCTTGGCGAGGGCCGGCACCGCCGTGGTGCGCATGACGTCGCGTGCCGTCATGTCGTTGGCCGCGGTGATGCCGGCGATCGCGGGCCAGACCTCCGACTCGGACGCCTGGTACAGCCGGCGTCCGACGACGACCGCGATCTCCCCCTCGTAGTCGGGTTCGGTCACGGTCCGCGGGATCAGCACCCGCGCGCCGGGTGCCAGGACGGCGGACGACGCGGCCAGGTACAGGATCGGCTGCTCGGGCAGTCCCCGGCCGGCCCGGGCCGCCTTCGACGCGTAGTTGAGCCCGACGCCCCACACCGCGCGGGGGCGGCCCAACGGCGCCACGAGCGTGGTCTCGTCGAGCGGGATCCGCCGGCGCACCGCGCAGGACGCCAGGCACTGCAGGGTGCCCTCCTGCTGGAGGACCGCGCCGACGTGCGGAAAAGCCGTGTCCAGCAGGGCGATGGCCCCGTCCTCGATCCGGCCCAGGCCGGCCTGTGTCGTTACCACTCGCATGACGCCATCTTTCAATGCGAGACGACATCGTGTCAAGCAATACGAGACGCCATCATGCGAAGTGATACGCGGGTCGGCTGCGGGCACGCCGACACCCCGTCCGCACGAGAGGCGGACGGGGTGTCGAAGGGCGCTCGTTCCAGGCTGCCGGCCGCGGGTGTCAGGCGAGCTGGCGCTGCACCTCACCGCTGTCCCAGTAGTCCGTACGGCGCATGATGAGGCCGTCGGCGACGGTGAACACGAAGACGCCGCGCACGCGCACGGGGCGGTCGCCCGCCGAACGCATCCGGAACGTCATGACGTACGGCACCGCGGCCGACTCACCGTCGACGAGGACGCACTCGGGGGCGTAGTGCAGGTCCCCGAAGTCGTCGAAGAACCCGGTCAGCGCCGCGCGGTACTCGGCACGGCCCCTGCGGCTGCGTCCCGTCGACGACGTGTGCTCGTTGACGAAGTCCTCGTCCACGCAGGCGGCCACGGCGACGGCGTCGTGTGCGTTCAACGCCGCGAGGTAGGCCTCGACGGCGGCGCGGGTGTCCTTCAGGACGAACCCCACTTCTTGCGGACCGAGTCGAACACCCGCTGGTCGTGGGAGATCTCGACGACGTTGCCGTCGGGATCCTTCAGAGCGCAGATGTAGCCGACGGGCTCCGGCATCTGCCGGGGCTCCCAGTGCAGGCAGCCCAGCTCGCGGGCCCGGTCCGCGAGCGCGTCGACGTCCTCCCGCGCCGGCACCTCGATGCCGATGTGCGCGAAGGGGTGCAGCAGGCCCAGTTGGCCGCCCTTGTCCTTGTTGAACGACACCAGGACGAGCACGAAGGGTGTCTCGGCCTGCTGGTCGTTGGAGAGCCAGACGCTCTCGCCGTCGGCGTCCTTGAACCGCTCGACCACGACCAGCGGAGTCAGGGTGGTGTAGAACGCGATCGCCTTGTCGAGATCGCCGGTCGGCAGCGCGAGGTGAGTCCAGCGGGCCGAGGTGAGACCGGTGGCCACGGTACCTCCATCGTGAGTGGGTGGGATTTCCTTGAGACTAGGCGTGCCCGCACCCGAAGGTCGATGTGCTGCGGACACAACACGCAGGCCAGGGATGCTGGCCCCGCGCGACATCGGTTTCGTGCCTGCCCCCGTGCAAGCCTGCGAGAGGACAGCGACAGGGCGTCGGCTGGGAGACGAGGGCAAGCGTGCACTACCGAATTCTGGGTGGAACGGGCATCGAGGTGAGTCAGCTGTGCCTCGGGTCGATGATGTTCGGCGCCTGGGGCAACACCGACGAGGCGGAGTGCCACCGCATGGTGGCGACGGCGCTGGACGCCGGGGTCAACATCATCGACACCGCCGACGTGTACGCCTTCGGCGAGTCGGAGGAGATCATCGGCCGGGCCCTGAAGGGACGGCGCGACGACGTCGTCCTGGTGTCGAAGGTCGCGAGCCGGATGCCCGCGGGCCCGCTCGACCGCAACCGGGGCGGCACCTCCCGGCTGTGGATCACGCGTGCCGTGGAGGACAGCCTGCGCCGGCTGGGAACGGACCACCTGGACGTGTACCTCGTCCACCGTCCCGATCCCCACACCGACGTCGAGGAGACCCTCGGTGCGCTCAGCGACCTGGTGCGGGCGGGCAAGGTGCGGGCGATCGGCTCCTCCAGCTTCCCGGCCGAGGAGATCGTGGAGGCACAGTGGGCGGCGCGGCGCGGTGGCCGCGAGCGGTTCACCGTCGAGCAGCTGTCGTACTCGATCCTGGCCCGGCACGCGGAGGCAGCTGCCCTGCCCACCGCTGAGCGGCACCGCATGGGCGTCATGGTGTGGAGCCCGCTCAACGGCGGCTGGCTGACGGGCAAGTACCGGGCCGACGCCGAACCGGCGGCGGACTCGCGCGCGCTGCGAAACAGCGAGCACTTCGACTTCGCCGACGAGCAGGTGCGCACGCGCAAGCTGGCCGTCGTCGAGGAACTCGTGCGCCTGGCCGCCGAGGAGGGCTGCACGCTCGTCGAGCTGGCGCTGCGGTTCGTGCTCGCCCATCCCGGCGTCACCTCGGCCGTCATGGGCGCACGCACCCACGACCAGCTGGTGTCGCAGCTCACCGCGGTGGACCGGCCGCTGTCGGCCGAGGCACTCGACCGGATCGACGAACTCGTCGCGCCGGGCAGCGTGCTCAACCCGCTCGACGTCGGCCACACACCGCCGGCGCTGGAGACCGCGGCGCTGCGCCGCCGCTGACGGCGAGATCGCCCACCCACAACGGATGCCGGCTTCGCCTCGCGGAGCCGGCATCCGTCCTCGCCAGGGGACCGTCACGTCGACCCGCGCTCGAAGGGCCGGCCGAGCGCGCCGGGCTCCCGGTGCTGGGTGGTGAACAGCAGCATGGCGAGGAGCGCGAGCAGATACGGTGCCGCGACGAGGAGTTGGGCGTTGAGGGTGACACCGAGCGCCGGGAGCGCCAGGCGCATCGCGTCGGAGAGGCCGAACACCAGGCAGCCGAGCAGCGTCCGGCCGAGCCGCCACGCCCCGAAGATCACCGCGGCGATGACGATGTATCCGCGGCCGGCGGTCATGTTCTGGTTGAACGACCCGACCTCACCGACCGCGAGGTACGCGCCGCCCAGACCGGCCAGCGCGCCGCACCACAGCAGAGCCTGCCGGCGCCGCATGTTCACCTTGATGCCCGTGACGTCGGCGGCCTGCGGGTTCTCCCCCACCGCCCGCAGTTCCAGGCCCCAGCGGCTGCGCTCCACCAGCCACCAGGTGAGCGGGACCAGCGCGAGCAGCAGGAAGGCGGGCCAGCGTTCGGAGAACAGCGGCTTGCCGATGAGCGGGATGTCCTGCAGCAGCGGTATCGACAGCATGTGGACCTGGTGCGAGGCGAACTGGTTCGTCGTGATCAGGTAGCTCGTCAGTCCGAGCACCAGCGCGTTCAGCACCAGGCCGACGACGAAGGTGTTGATCTGCGCCCGGTGGGAGAGATTGCCGTGCACGAAGCCGAGGACGAGGCCCGTCACGACCCCGGCCACGAGGCCGGCGGTGGCGCTGCCGGTCGCACTGGCGGTGGCGATCGAGGTGAACGCGGCGCCGAGCATCATCGCCTCGACGGAGATGTTCATCGTGCCGGCGCGCTCGGCCACGTACTCACCGCAGGCGGCGAACGCCAGGGGCACGGTCAGCCGGACACCGCTGGCGAGAATGGTGGTGGTGCTGTCCAGTGCGCTCACGCGGCTGCCTTCACCTTGGTCGGGACAACGGACACGGCGGGCGCCGCCTGCGGCGAGGCACCGCGACGCCTGCGGAAGAGATCGACGAGCACGGGCGGCGCGACGAACGCGAGGACCAGCAACGCCTTGACGACATCGACGAGGAAGTACGGCACGCCGGTGGCCGAGAGGAAGTCACCGCCCGCACGCAGCACGGCGAAGGCCAGCGAGACCGGGATCGTGGCCAGGGGCCGGTTGCGGGCGACGAGCGCGACGAGCAGGCCGTCCCAGCCGAAGTTGTCCGAGAGCCCGGGCTGCAACCGGTTGGTGCCGACCGGGGTGACCAGCAGCAGCCCGCCCGCCAGCCCCGCGAAGGCACCGGACAGCGCCAGGGTGAAGCCGCCGAGCGCGGCCACCCGGACGCCGGTGTGCTTGGCCGTCAGCGGATTCAGTCCGACCATGCGCACCCGGAAGCCCCACCGGCTGCGGCTCAGGACCAGGGCGACACCGACCGCTGCGACGAGCGCGATGAACAGACCCAGGTTCCACTGCACGGACGGGTACTGCCCGAAGCCGCCGAGCTGGGCGTTCGCCGGCAGGGGGTTGGACGCCGCGTCGGCGATGCCCGAGGAACCCTGCTTGCTCTCCTGCAGCAACGGCGTGCTGACCGCGAACGTGACGAGCTGGATGGCGAGGAACGTCATCAGCAGGGTGCTCACGGCGACGTTGACACCGCGGTAGCGGAGCATCAGGGCGCTGAGCGCGGCCCAGACGCCGCCGCCGACCGCCGCGGCGATCATGACCACGACGACCAGGGTGGGACCGGGCAGGGCCAGCCGCAGCCCGACCCAGGCTCCGGCCAGGCCGCCGATGAGCACCTGTCCCTCCTGGCCGATGTTGAACGTGCCGGCGGCCGCGCAGACACACGCGCCGACCGCGACCAGCAGCAGCGGCGCCGCGTTGAGCAGCGTCGTCGTCCATCCCGTGGCGTCGGCCAGACTCCCTGTCCATATCGCGGCCGCCGAAGCACTCGGCGAGCCGCCGGTCAGCACGAGCAGCAGCGCGGACGCGCCCGCGGCGACGGCGACCAGGACGACGGTCAGGCCCGGTGCCATCCAGCCACCGCGCCCGGGCCGAAGCCGGGCGAGGAAGCGCCGGGCGAGATCGTCGGCACCGGTCGGTGCGGCGGCACTCATGCGGCCTCACCGCCGACCAGCATGCCGAGGCGCTCGGGGGTCGCCTCCGAGACAGGGAGTGCTCCGGTGATCCGCCCGGACGAGATCACCGCGATCCAGGTTGCAAGGGCCATGACTTCCTCGAGTTCGGTGGAGATGAGCAGCACTCCGACGCCTTCGGCGGCCGCCCTGCGCAGACGGGCGTACATGTCCTCGATGGCGCCGACGTCCAGCCCGTGGGTGGGCTGCGCCGCGACCAGGACGCTGGGGTGACCGGACAGTTCCCGGGCGAGCACGACGCGCTGCTGGTTGCCTCCGGACAGGCTGCGTACCGGCGCGTCGAGCGAGGGCGCGATGATGTTGAACTCGTCGGCGAGGCGACGGGCCTCGGCGGCCATCGCGCGCCGGCGCAGCAGGAACCGGCCGCTGACCTTGCCGAGCGACTTCATCGTCAGGTTTTCGGTGACGCTCATGTCAAGGACGACGCCGCTTTGGTGCCGGTCCTCCGGCACGATGCCGAGGCCGGCCTTCGCGAGCGCGCCGGGCCGGGTCACGTCGACCCGGCGCCCGGCGACCTCGATGGTGCCGGCGGTCGGCGGGACCAGCCCGGCGAGGACGTCGCCGAGCGTCGCCTGGCCGCTGCCCTCGACACCGTAGAGGGCGCAGATCTCGCCCGCGCCCACGGTCAGGTCGACTCCTTCCAGAACCCTGACCCCGCCTTTTTCGACAGTGAGTCCGGCGAGGCGCAGGACGGGCGGCTGCCGGTCGTGCGCCCCGCCCTCGCCGGTACGCGTCCTCTGCACCGGCAGCAGGCCGAGGGCGGCGGCCTCTTCGCGCAGTGACACGTCACGGCCCACCATCTGGCGGGCGAGTTCCGGCGCGGTGGTCTCGGCGGTGACCGCCCGGAAGGCGACACGGCCCTTGCGCAGGACGGTCACCCGGTCCGTGGCCTGCTCGATCTCGGCGAGCTTGTGGCTGATGAGGATGACAGCGCGCCCTTCCTCCTGCACCACCCGGCCGAGCACGGCGAACAACTCCTGCGACTCGGCCTGGGTCAGCACCGAGGTGGGCTCGTCCAGGATCAGGATCTGCGGGTTGCGCCGCAGGCACTTGACCACCTCGACACGCTGCCGTTCGCCCGCCGCGAGCGCGTCGACGCGCGCCTCGGGGTCGACCGGCAGCCCGTACCGCGCGGCGACCTCGGCGATGTCGGCACAGATGGCCTGCTTGTTCACCTTGCCGGTGTCGCCGAGCGCGACGTTCTCCCACACGGTGAGCCCGTTGATGAGGCTGAAGTGCTGGTGCACCATGCCGATGCCGAGCTCGGCCGCTTCCTGCGGGCTGTCCAGCGCGACCTGCTCACCGCGCACCAGCACGGTGCCGGCGTCGCGCCGGATCAGCCCGAGCAGAACCTTCATGAGACTGGACTTGCCCGCCCCGTTCTCGCCCAGGAGGCCATGGATCTCGCCGGCGTCGACGGTGAGGTCCACGGCGTCGCAGGCCGTGACGGATCCGTAGGACTTGGTGATGCCACGCAGTTCGAGGATCCGAGCTGCTGAGGTCGTCGGTGTCATCGCGTGTGAATCTCCTGGGTCGGGTTCGGGGTCGTCGGCGCGGTCAGCCGAGGCGCTTGACCTCGGCCTCCGGGTCGATCTCCTTGTTGCCGATCTTCTTCATGAACCCGGCCAGCTGCTGGTCCTCGTCGCCCTGGCCCTTGCAGATCTTGATCGTCGGGAAGGGGTCGACGCCCAGCTGCCACACGCGCAGCGTGCCCATCTTCAGGTTGTCCTTGGCGAAGTCCTCCAGCGCGGCGCGGAAGTAGTCACCCGGGCTGAAGATCACCGAGATGTCGAACTTCGGACTGGTCGAGGCGCACCGGTCGGTGCCCGGAGTGAGGGTCAGGACGCCGTTGGCGTTCGCCACCTGCGCGGCGGCGTCGGTCGCGCCCCCGAGGTAGGGGTAGATGACCTTGGCGCCCTGGCTGATCTGGGCCTGGATGGCTTCCTTGGCCTTCGCCGAGTCGTTGAAGTCACCGGTGTAGGTGCTCACCAGGGTGGCCTTGGGGACGACCTCCCGGATTCCGGCCAGGAAGGCCTTGGCTCCCAGGACACTGAAGTCGGCCTTGATGCCGGTGACGAACCCGGCCTTGGTGTAGCCGGCCGCCTTCATCTTCAGGCCCGCGGCGTAGCCGGCGGCGAGCATCGACTGGTTGGGGTTGTCGGAGGACAGCAGGATCCGCGGGGACTGGTCGATGTTGGCCGACGAGGGCACGTACCAGGCGGTCTTGGCGCAGACCGGCTCCTCGGAGGCCGGGATGGCGGCCTTGAGCTCACTCGCGGCGAGCGCCACCATGTCGACGTGCTGCTGGCACAGGGCGCGTGCCGCACTGAGCGCGTCGCTCGCGGGCACACTGCCGCGCTTGATGACCTTCCAGTTCTTCTCCTTGGCGTAGGCGTCCGCCGAGTCGACGAAGCTCTCGTAGTAGCCGTGGTCGTTGATGTCGCCGGGACTGAGGACGCCTATGACGACCTTGCCGTCGCCGTTGACGTCGGGCTCGTTGAGGCCCGAGCCGCTGCTGCTGCTCGCCGGGGTGGTCGTCTTGGGTGCCGTCGCCGCGTTGCTGGCGCAGCCGGAGAGCGCGAGGCCTCCCGCGAGGGCGAGGCCGAGTGCGGCCCGACGACGCCGGAGCGAGGTTCTTGCAGTCATGGTTGCTGTTCCATTCGCTGGGTGGAACCGCCCTGGCAGGGGCGGTGGCGGGGCGGGGAGTGGGTCAGTTGGCGGAGGTGTCGGCGCGGTCGAGCTCGGCGTAGGCGACCCGCTCCTGGTGGAAGAGGGACTCCTCACCCGCGGCGACGAAGTACGGGAAACCCATCCGCCCGACCGCTCGGACCCGGGTGGGGTCGATACGGTCCGGGGCGGACATGATCGAGTCGTCGGTGGTGATGCAGACGACCTCGGCGAGCAGGATGTGCACGCCCGAGAAGCAGGAGGTGTGGTCTCCGCGATCGATGACCTCGTGCACACGGCATTCCAGGTGCGCGGGGCTGTCGGCCAGCGACGGTGTGTCGACGACCTGTGAGGGCACCGGTCGCCAGTCGGCGACGTCCATCTCGCTGACGCCGCGAGGGTACTCGCGGGCCACCGCCTCGATGTGCTCGGCGATCGCGACGGTCGTGACGTTGACGACGAACTCGCCCGTGCGCTGGATGTTGAGCCAGGTGTCCTTCGGCTCCGCCGTGCCCTCCCGCTGAGCGCCGATGGTGACCGCGATCAACGGCGGTTCGCCGCTGACCGGCATGTAGTAGCTGTACGGCGCGACGTTGACCCCTCCGTCCGGGTCGAGCGAGGTGATCATGGCGATCGGCCGCGGTACCACCAGTTGCGAGAGCAGGCCCTGCTTGTGGGCCGGAGAGCGTCCGGCCATGTGGATGACGTTCAACGGGCGGTCTCCTTTGCGGTGCCCGCCTGCCGCGTCGGCCAGGTCGGGCGGGGTGCGATGCCGGCGCGCCGCAGGAGGGCGGCGGACCGCTCGGCGGCTGCCTCGGCGACGGCGGCGAGGTCGATGCCGGTCGGCTGCCGGTCCCGGACGACGACGCGGCCGTCGACCAGCACGTCACGGACGGTGCGGGAGACGTGGCCCCACACGAGCTGACGGGCGAGGTCGCCCCGGGGCATCCAGGCGGGGTCGCTGGTGTCGAGGACGACGAGGTCGGCGGCCTTGCCGACCTCGAGGGAGCCGGTCCGCTCGCCGAGACCGATCGCCTCGGCCCCGTCGACCGTGGCGAGCGCGAACGCCTGCTCGGCGCGGATCGGGTCGGGCAGGTCACGGTCGCGTTCGAGGCCGGCGAACAGATAGGCGGCCAGGAGGACGTCCGGGGCGTCGCCGGCGTTGTGGGCGTCGCAGCCGAGCGCCACCCGGCCGCCCCGGCGCACCAGTTCGGCGTGGCGCGAGGCGCGGGTGTAGCCCTGGGCGAGGCGCAGGTAGGCCCCCGGGCAGGCGGCGACCGCGGTCCGGGTGGCGAGGATCGCGTCGACCTCCGCGTCGTCGAGCCAGACGGCGTGCCCGAGCAGCAGGCGCGGGCCGAGTACTCCCAGTTCGCCGAAGTGGACCACCGGTCGGCGCCTGCAGCGCTTGGCGTAGGCCTCGACGTCGGCGGGTCCCGGTGAGACGTGCCAGGTCAGGCCGACGTCCAGCCGCTCGGCCAGGTTGGCCGCCCCGACGAAGAGCTCGTCGCTGGCGAGGTCGTGGCCCACCAGCGTCACCCACCCGGTGACCGGCCCGGTGGCCGGCAGGGCCCGGATGATCTCCTCCTGCCGGGCGAGGGCCTCGTCGGCGGGGGCGCCGAACGGCACGCCGTCGGCGTCCCAGCCCCAGCCTCCGACCCGTGCGCGGATGCCCGCGGCGGTCAGCCCCGCGGCGACCCGTTCCGGGTTGGCCACCGTGCCCGGCTCCAGCACGGTGGTGATGCCGCGGGACAGACACTCGACGGCGGTGATGGTCGCGGCGAGCTCGTCGTCATCACCGTCGGCGTGGGCGTGCAGCGGGACGATCCAGTCGAAGATCGATGACTGCGAGCTGATGTGATCCGGGATGGTGCTGCGCACGAGGGGGTCGACGGTCGTGTGCTGGTGGGCGTCGACGAGGCCCGGGATGACCACACAGCCGGACGCGTCGATCTCCTGGGCACCCGGGAAGCGGGCGCGCAGGTCCTCGGCCGTACCGAGTGCGGCGATGCTGGTGCCGGACACGGCGACCGTCGCGCCGGTGAGGACCCGCCGGGCGGAGTCCATGGTGACGATGTCGCCGCCCACGATGAGCAGGTCGCTCATGGCTCGATCGATCGGCAGATCGGTCATGGCTTGATCACGACCTTTCCGATGGTGTCGCGGGCGCCGAGCACGTCCCAGGCCTCGGCGAGGTCCGTGAGCGGGAACAGGGCGGCGGTGGGCAGATGCAGGCGGTCGGAGAAGCAGGCTGACGTGGCGGCGACGAAGTCGGCCGAGGTGTAGCCGCCGGCGCCCAGCAGTTGGAGGCCGCGGTGGAAGACCTCTCGAAGCGAGAACGACACCTGGTCGCCGCTGGTGTTGCCCAGCAGCACCAGACGCCCGCGGATGCCGAGGCAGTCCAGTGAGGTGCGCCAGGTGTCGGTCCCGACGTGGTCCAGGACCAGATCCGCTCCACCGCCGTCGGTGAAGGCCGTCACCGCTTTCGCCGGGTCCGGTGCGTCGTTGCGCAGGGCCAGGTCCGCGCCGGCCGCGCGGGCCGCGGCCAGTTTCGCGTCGCTGCCCGCGAACGCGACGACCGAGGCACCGGCCTGCTTGGCCAGCGCGATGGCCGCCAGGCTGACGGGACTCGCGGCCGCGTGCACGACGAAGGTCTCACCGGCATCCAGTGCTCCGACCGTGTGCACCGCGTGCCAGGCCGTCGCGAAGGCGGTGGGCAGGGTGACGGCCGCGGCGAGCGGCAGGGACTGAGGGACCCGGACGATCGAGGCGGCGGACGCCAGGACGTATTCGGCCAGCGCGCCGGGGGTGTTGCCGCCGAGGATGCGCGGGCCGGCGCAGTAGGCACGATCGCCCACCGAGCAGCGCGGGCAGCTGCCGCAGCCCTGGGTGGGGTCGGCGATGACCCGGTCGCCTGGGACGATGGAGCTGACCGCGGATCCGGTCTCCACCACCGTCCCGGCGAAGTCCATGCCCGGCACGTGCGGAAGGCGGAAGCCGGGGATCAGGCCCGGCCCCTTGCGCTGCAGCAGGTCCAGGCGGTTCAGCCCGCAGTAGGCGACCTCGACGACGACGTCGCGCGCACCGCACACCGGCTCCGGGACGTCCTGCGGGGACACGACCTCGGCTCCCCCGAAGTCGGTCTGCACCATCGCTCGCACCTCGCCCCTCCTCACCTCAGCCGTCTCGCATTGCGAGGCGGTGGAACGTATTGTGACGCCACTCTGCCCATGCCGACCAGTGCTGTCAACGCTTGTAGGGAAAAACTGGGTTTCGTCGGCGTTGCGCCTGTTAGTAAGGCGCTTCGTCATGCGCACAGCGCGGATCGCGGCAGGCCGGGAGTGGGCGCGGACGCCCGCCGCACCCCCTGCGGCACAGGCGAAGGGGGTTCAGTGTCCGGCGGAAGCAGGCTCGTCGTCGCCGCGCGGCCGCTCGTCGTCGGCGGCGAGCAGGTCGAGCGCCGCGAGCGCCAGGTGCAGCTCCGCCGAGGCGGCGGGAAGCAGCGGGTCCGTGCCCAGGAGGTTCTTGATCTGGCGCACCCGGTAGCCCACCGAGTTGCGGTGGAGGTGGAGCTGTTCGGAGACGCTCTGCCGGCTGCCCCTCTCGGCCAGCCAGGCACGGAGAGTCGCCATCAGCTCCGGACGCTGCCGGATCGGCCCGAGGTGCGCCTCGGCGTACGCCTCGAGCTCCGCGCGCGGGAGGGACAACAGCACCCGGACCACTCCGCAGCCGCCGAAGGTGAGCAGCGGGACGCGCCGGGCCCTGGCCAGTCCGAGCAGTCGTTCGGCCTCGGTGAAGGACCGGGCGAGACCGATCGGTGAGTCGGGGTGGGAGCCGCTCGCCGCGACGACGTGGTCACCGGCGGACTCGTCACCGGTCATGAGGCGCAGCCGGCTTCGCAGCCGGGCGAGCACGGCCTCACCCGGCACCACCGTCCACGCCGTGCGCTCCTCCTGTTGCACGGGGTGCTCCAGCCAGGCGAGGGCGGTGGACCAGGCGCGCAGGCGGGAGCCGCTGTAGTGCAGTACGGCACCGGCCGGCGGTCGCTGCAGATCGATGCCCAGTCCCGCGGCCGCCGCCCACACCGAGGGGCTCACCGTTCCGGACCGCAGCGCGGCGACGACGTCGGCCGGTGTGTGCCGCGGCGTGACCTCGGCCGAGCCGTCCCCCGCGCGCACGGCGTCGATGAGCAGCGCGGTGACGGCGGCACCGGTCAGTGCCTGCACGCGCGGGTCACCGGGGCCGACGGTCAGCAGCACACCGGCCACGGTCGTCCCGGCCCGCACGGCCAGCGCGGTGGCCCGCAGCCCGTCGAGCGTGTCGACCACCGGTCCTGCCACGCCGGCGAGCACTCCGTCCGCCACTGTGCTCGCCACTCCCGATCCACCGTCGGTGGTCGCCAGCACCGTGCCGTCGGCGGACAGCAGCCGCACCTGCCGGCCGGTCGCCCGGACCAGCGCGTGGAGCACGTCCGAGCGGGCGGCGCCGGCGAGTACGGCCTCGGTCAGTTCCCGCTCCAGCACGACCGGTTCGGCGTCCGGCCCCGCCCTCTCCCGGGCCGGTCCGGACCACGCTTCGGCGATGGTTGCCATGATGTCGAGTCTCAGCGGGCCAACAGCCGGATGGCCACGCCCTTCTCCTGGGTGTACTCACGCAGCGCCGCGTACCCGCCGCCCCGGCTGAAGCCGCTGTCCTTCTGCATGTTGAAGGGGAAGCCGATCACTCCGGCGTCGTGGAACTGGTTGACCGCCACCTGCCCGGAGCGGACGTCCTTGGCCAGCCGCAGCGCCCGGGAGACGTCGTTGGTCCAGATGCAGGCCAGCAGGCCGAAGTCCGTCGCGTTCATCAGCTCTGTCGCCTCCGCCGTGTCGCGGAAGGACTGTACGGCGAGGACCGGGCCGAAGACCTCCTCGCGGGCGACGCGCATGCCCGCGTCCACGCGGTCGTACACGGTCGGCTGGACGAACCATCCGTCGCCGGTGGGTGCGCCACCGGTGACCAGGCGCGCGCCCTCGCGAGGCGCGTCCTCGAGGAAGCCGCTGACGCGCGCGAACTGCGCGGCGCTGACCAGCGGCCCCATGTCCAGGTCGGCTTCCCAGGGGCCGGTCTTGACCGCGGCCATGGCGGCGGCGACCCGCTCCACCACCTCGTCGTGCACCGAGGCCTGGACGAGCAGCCGGGAACCGGCGTAGCAGTTCTGCCCCGCGTTCTCGGTGATCGAGACGACGACCGCCTCGATGGCCGTGTCGAGGTCGGCGTCGGCGAACAGCACGTTCGGCGACTTGCCGCCGAGTTCGAGCTTCACCGGGACGAGGTTCTGCGCGGCGGCCGTCATGATCGCCCGCCCGGTGGCGGTGGAGCCGACGAAGCTGATGTGGTCGACGCCCGGGTGCGAGGTCAGTGCGGCGCCCGCCTGGGGGCCGCCCGCGACGACGTTGATCACCCCTGGCGGGAAGCCGGCGCGGCGGGCGAGTTCGACGAGTGCGAACGGGGCCAGCGGCGCGATCTCGGACGGCTTGAGGACGACCGCGTTGCCCGCGGCGAGCGCCGGCGCGACGTTCGCGGCCATGAGTACGGCAGGCACGTTCCACGGGATGACGACGGCGCACACGCCGTACGGCTCGGGAACCGTGTAGCCCAGGTAGTCGGGGCTGCGGGTCGGCAGGGTGACGCCGGTGAGCTTGTCGGCGGCGCCGGCGAAGTAGTCGATGATGCCGTGGGCGATGTAGATGTTCGTCCGGCCCCCGGACAGGGGCTTGCCCACGTCCTGGGCCTCGACGGCCGCCAGTGCCTCGACCTCGGCCATGATCAGGTCGGCCCAGCGCCGGATCAGTGCCCCGCGCTCACTGGGGTTGGTCGCCGCCCAGGCAGGGAAGGCGCGGCGCGCCGCGGCGACCGCGTCGTCGACGTCGGCTCCGCCCGACAGCGCCACCTTGGTGATGACCTGCCGGGTGGCCGGATCGACGATGTCCAGGGTGCCGCCGTCGCGGGCCGCAACCCACTCGCCGTCGATGAATTGCTGGGAAGAAGGGAAGTCAACAGCCGCCATAGCTGAACCTTGACCGACCTTGTCACGCATGTCAATATGCAATCTCGCAATGTGAGTCACAGAGGAGGTCCCGTGCGCGCCACCGCCGCTCTGCTGGAGCAGCCCGGACAGCCATTCGTCCTGACCGAGGTGGACCTGGACGAGCCCCGTCCCGACGAGGTGCTCGTCCGCGTCGCCGGCGTCGGCATCTGCGGCACCGACCTCGAGTTCGCCACCTTCTTCCCCACACCGGCGCTGCTCGGTCACGAGGGATCGGGCATCGTCGAGAGGGTCGGCGCGCATGTCACCTCCTTGCGCCCGGGCGACAGCGTCACCATGTCCTTCGCGTCGTGCGGTACGTGCACGCTGTGCCGCACGGGCTCGCCCGCCTACTGCCGCAGCTTCGACGCGGTGAACTTCTCCGGCCGCCGCCCCGACGGCTCCACCGCGGTGACGCATGAGGGGCGCGAGGTCAACGCCCACTTCCTGGGCCAGTCGTCGTTCGCCAGCCACGTCGTCGCACCGGAGCGGGCGGTCGTCAGGATCGACCCGGCGCTGGACCTGCGGCGGGCCGGGCCCTTCGGCTGCGGCTTCCAGACCGGCGCCGGCGGCGTGCTCAACGTGCTGCGGCCGCGCCCCGGCTCGTCGATCGCGGTGTTCGGGGCGGGGGCTGTCGGCGTGGCCGCCGTCATCGCGGCCTCGCTGAGCGGCTGCGCGATCGTCGCCGCCGTCGACGTGAACCCGGCCAAGCTGGAGGCGGCCCGCGGCTACGGCGCCACGCACACCGTCGACTCCTCGGCCGGACCGGCCGCCGAGCAACTGTCCGCCCTCGTCCCCGAGGGGTTCGACTTCGTGATCGACACGACGGGGCGCGAGGACGTCCTGCGCGTCGCGGTGGAGTCCCTCGGGCCGCTCGGCCGCGCCGGGGTCATCGGCATCGGCCCGAGCGACACGATGAGCTTCGACTGGCGCAGCATCCTCAACGGCCGCAGTGTCACCGGCATCATCGGCGGGTCCAGTCTGCCGCAGGTGTTCCTGCCCCAGCTGCTCGACCTCAACGCCAAGGGCCGGTTCCCGGTCGAGAAGATGATCGCCTACTTCCCGTTCGAGCAGATCAACGAGGCCGTCGCGGCGGTCCGCTCCGGCTCGGTCGGCAAGGCCGTCCTGACCTTCTGAACGTCCTCGCCCTGGGTCTCAGGACGTCGTCCACGAGACGTTGTCGCACGCGGCGGGACACCTTAGGGTGGCCCGACGCAGATGAGGCACCCGTTCATCCGGTGGCGCGGCCGGCCAACACCGCGCAGAAGACCGAGCACGTGGAGCGTGCCCTTCATGTCCGCCGACATCGACTTCGACCACCATTCCGACGAGGCCAACGCCGACCCGGTCGCCTACTACGCGCGGTTCCGCGAGAGCTGCCCGGTAGGCCGCTCCTCCGCACACGACGGTTTCCACTACACGACGCGCTACGCCGACGTGGCCCGCATCGCCCGCGACGACGCCACGTTCTCCTCGGCCCGCAGCGACCACGGCGGCCAAGGGGTCGGCATCGTCATCCCCAAGGGCCCCGGGCTCGAGCAGTATCCGATCGAGCTCGACCCGCCGCGGGCGACCGAGTACCGGCACCTGATCAACCCGCTGCTCACCCCGGAGGCGGTCGAGCGCCTGGTCCCCATGATCGAGCGCCATGCCGCCCGCGTCGTGGACGACTTCGTCGAGCTCGGCTCCTGCGACTTCGTCCGCGACCTCACCAACCCGCTGCCGGCCGCGGTGACCCTGGACTGGCTCGGTTTCCCCGAGGAGGACTGGGCGAAGCTCGCCGGGCCCATCCACGACATCTTCGCCGCACCGGCCGCCAGCGAGCGCGCCGTGCGCGGAGCCGCCGGACTGGCCTACATGGACCAGCGCATCCGCGAGCTGATCGCCGAGCGCCGGTCGGCACCACAGGCCGACGCGGTCAGCGCGCTGATGGCCGGACGGCGCGGCGACGGCAGCGAGTTCGGCGAGGACGAACTGGTGTCGGTGATCGGCCTGCTCATCGCCGGCGGCGTCGACACCACCACCTCCCTGACCGGATGGACGCTCGTCCACCTCGCCCGCAACCCCGAGCAGCGCCGGAGGCTGATCGACTCCCCCGACCTGCTGGACACCGCGACCGAGGAGTTCCTGCGCGCGTTCGCCCCCTCGCAGTCGATGGCCCGCACGGTCACCCAGGACGTCGAGGTCGGCGGCTGCCCGATGCGAGCGGGCGAGAGGGTGCTGATCCCGTGGGTCGCCGCCAACCACGACCCCGCCGTGTTCCCCGACCCCGAGCAGGTGCGGCTGGACCGCGACGCCAGCCGGCATCTCAGCTTCGGGATCGGCTCGCACCGGTGCGCCGGCGCACACCTCGCCCGGGCCATGTTCCGCGCGATGATGACGCAGGTGCTGACCCGGCTGCCCGACTACCGGGTGATCGAGGAGGGTCTCGTCGCCTATCCGACGCGCGGCAACCAGTCCGGCTGGGACGCGATCCCGGCCGTCTTCACGCCCGGCCCCCGGGCGAGCGCGGCGGCCGGCACGGTCCGCGCCCTGACCACGCCCACACCGCTGCGGGTGAGGGCGGTGCGCGCCGCTGCCGAGGACGTCGTCGCCGTCGACCTCGCCCTGCCGGACGGAGGCGAACTCCCCGCCTGGCGGCCCGGCGCGCACCTCGAGCTGCGGCTGCCCTCGGGCAGGCTGCGTCAGTACTCGCTGTGCGGTGACCCCGCCGACGCCACGACGTGGCGCATCGGCGTCCTGCGCGAGCCCGACGGCCGGGGCGGCTCCGCCGAACTCCACGAACTCGCCCGCCCGGGAGCGACCTTCGCGGTACGCGGGCCGCGCAACCACTTCCCGCTCGTGCCGGCGCCGTCCTACCTGTTCCTCGCCGGCGGCATCGGCGTCACACCCATCCTCGCCATGGCCCGTGCGGCCGCCGGACGCGGCACGCCCTTCTCCGTCGTGTACGGCGGACGCACCCGCTCGACGATGGCGTTCGCCGACGAGCTCGCCACCGTCGCCGGCGACGCGCTGACCCTGCTCCCGCAGGACGAGGCCGGCCTGCCGGACCTTCCCCGGCTGCTGGGCGGGCTGGACGCGGACACCGCCGTCTACGCGTGCGGGCCGGCGCCGATGCTGGCGGCCGTCGAGCGTGAGTGTGCCCGCCTGGATCTCACCGACCGGCTGCATCTGGAGCGTTTCACCGCCGGTGACGGCCTGGAGACGGCGTACGACGCCGCTCAGAACCGCGACTTCGACGTCCAGCTCGCGCGCACGGGAGTCACCCTCACCGTGCCGGCCGGCCGCCGCCTCATCGAGGTCCTGCGCGACGCCGTGAGCGGCCTGTCCTACGACTGCGAGAAGGGGTACTGCGGCGCCTGCGAGACCCGGGTGCTCTCCGGGACGCCGGAGCACCGGGACTCCGTACTCACCGACGAGGAACGCCTTGCCGGGCGCACGATGATGATCTGCGTCGGCCGGTGTCAGGGAGACCGCCTCGTCCTCGACCTCTGAGCCGCCCTCGGCCTGTGCGCCGCCTCCGGCCTGCGGACGACTGCCGTACGGGTCCAACAGCGAACGAGATGTCCGCTGTTGGACCCGTGCGGTTCCCGGCCCGGCACGACCTTGCGAACGACCCGTCTCCGGAAACGCTCAGCCGAAGGCGCGGACACCCAGCCACACACCCGCCAGCACGCCGAAGCCGACCACGACGGCACGCAGTACCGGCTCGCTGAGCCGTGTCGCCAGCCGGCCGCCCAGCACTCCTCCGGCAAGGGACGCGGGGGCGACCACGAGCGCGACCATCCAGTGCACGGGGCCGAGCAACGCGAACACGACGAGCGACACGGTGGCCACGACCAGCTGCAACGTCCCCTTGAGTACGTTCACCTCTGCCAGCGGAGCGGTCAGCGTCAGGCCGAGCAGGGCCATCAGGATGAGTCCCAGTCCACCTCCGAAATAACCGCCGTAGACGGCGGCGGCGAACGTGCCGGCGTAGAGCTTCGCGCGGTGGTCACCGTGAGCCGTGCCGAGCAGTGCCCGCAACCGGGGCTGGAAGGCCAGCAGGGCACTGGCGCCGAGGACGAGGAACGGCACCGCGACCGAGAAGACCTGCGACGGCGTGAGCAGCAGCAGCGCGCATCCGGCGGCGGCACCCCCTGCGGACACGACCGCCAGCGACGTCGCGGAAGGCGGTCGGGAAGATCCCCGCAGGGCAGCCACATTGCCCAGGTAGCCCGGCCAGAGCGCCACGGAGTTGGTGACGTTGGCGGCCACCGTGCCCAGCCCGGCGGCGACCAGTGCCGGGAAGAGGAGCAGGGACCCACCGCCCGCGATCGAGTTGACGAATCCGCCGACAAGGCCGGCACCGCCGATGAGAACAACGTCGCCGACGTCCATCCGAGTCCCCTCCACAGCAACTTATGCGAGATGCCATGTTGACATACGAGACAGCGTTACGACACGGACCCGGGCCGGAAACACCGGCGCAACGCGACGTTCCTAGCGTCGGGCCAGCCCTTCCCCTCCATGAAAGGTCGGCCATGACTGCGATCGACTCGCCCCTTCTCGACGTCGCCGCGACCGGCTTCCCGATCCTCCAGCCCGGCCACGGAGCGATCGCGTCGACGACCTACGTCCCGGCCACGCCCGGGAACACCCTGTGGGGTCGCCTGCCGTGCGAGGCGGACGCACCGTGCGCGGTCGTGCGGCCAGGCGCCGTCGTCACGGTCGACACGCTCAGCCACGAGGGAGTCCTCGAGGATCAGGGCCGCAACCCGGCCCAGTTCTTCGGCCGTTACGGCGTCGGCGGCGGCCATGTGCTCGACGACGCCCAGCAGGTGGCGGACTCCGGTATGCCGCACGACTTCGACGACGACGGACCGCACCTCGTCACCGGACCGATAGCCGTGGCCGGCGCCCGGCCCGGCGATCTGCTCGCCATCACCGTCCTCGGCCTCACCCCGCGGGTTCCGTACGGCATGGTCTCCGCACGCCACGGCTTCGGCGCACTCCCCGGCGAGATGCCGTCACTGCCCGGCCCCCTGTTCACCTTCGCCACGGCACACGCGGACACCCACGGCGCGTGGGGCCGGATGGCGGTGGATCCGACGGATGCCTCCCGCGGCTCACTGCGCTTCCCGCTGCGGCCGTTCCTCGGCGTGATGGGTGTGGCGGTGCCCGGGGACGAGCGGCCGCACTCGGTGCCGCCGGGGCGCCACGGCGGCAACATCGACATCTCCCTGCTCGGCGAGGGCGCCACACTGTTCCTCCCGGTGCAGGTCGACGACGCGCTGGTCTACTTCGGGGACCCCCACTTCGCCCAGGGCGACGGCGAGGTCGCCCTCACCGCGTTCGAGGCGTCGTTGCGCGCCACCGTGAAACTGGAGGTGGTGCCGGGCGGCGCGGCCCTGCGGCCCGGCCACGGCCGCGTCGCCCCGTTCGCCGAGACGGACGACTACCTGGTGCCGATCGGCCTGGACAGGGACCTGAACGAGGCGATGCGCGACTGCGTGCGCTGCGCGCTGGACCTGCTCGTGACCGACTACGGCATCGACCGCCACCTGGCGATGGCGTACCTCAGCGCGGCAGGCGACTTCGCGGTCTCCCAGGTCGTCGACGACGTGAAGGGCGTCCACGCGAGGATCCGCAAGTCCGACTTCCGCGACGTCCGCCGGCCGCGCTGAGCGGCGACCGCGCTGAGCGGCGACCGCGCTGACCGGCGAACGAGCGACGGGATCAGGGCCAGGAGGAGAGCGCTCCGAGCCACACACAGGCGGCGGCCGCGGTCAGGATCTGGGCACAGGCCGGGCTCATGGACCCCGGCATCGCCTCGGACCCGCTCCACTCCCGACCGCCCGACGCGGCACCGCACGCACCGGCCAGCGCGGCCAGCACGACCGACCGCTCCGAGGAATCGGCCGCACCGCCGAGAGACCGGACCGCGGCATCCCGCCTCTCCCCGCCCAGGACCTGGTAGCGACGAGCCCACCCTGCGGGCCACGGCAACCGTCTCGGCGTGCGGACGAGGACACCCTCGGCGATCAGGCCGGCCGAGAGTCTCCTGTGCGCGCCGACGCTCAGGACCCTGACCCACTCCGATGCCGTACGCGGCTTGCGGGACGACCGGATCCGCACGAGAACCTCGCCGAGCGCGCCGTCGCGCGGCTGTGCACCGGGGACGGCGACGAGGTGTCCGTCCGCGGTGTCGATGGCACCGTCCAGGGCGAGTTCCATCAGCATGGCGCCGCTCAGGCCGAACACGAGGCCGGTGCCGTAGCCGGGAACACGACCTCGCCCGTCCAGGTACACGGCCGGCACGAAGTCCGCGCAAAGGCTGGAGGTGGCAGCGGTCTTCATCCCGGTCTCCCCAATACGGCACTTCGGCTTCGGCTTCGGGGTACTTCCGGACCGGGCAACCGAACCGGATCCCGAGGAAGTATGCGCAGCACTATGGCTGGCCAGAGCTCCTGCGTCAGTGCGAGACATCGTCCCGAAATATGGAACACGTCCTGCGCCGGACCGGACCTGAGCCACGGCGCGAAGACGTGTGAAACCGTGCGCGTGGCACGGCAGAGGGGGCCTGGTGCGTGCGGTTGCACGCACCAGGCCCCCTTCCTGATCCGGCCTGACCCGAACGGCAGGGACTAGCCGTCGACCTCGTACTGTCCGACCTCGAGGAAGTAGCGCAGCGCCTCCGGGGTGTTGTCGTCGAGGGCCGCGTTCGCCGCCGCGCGCAGGGCGTCGCTGATGTCGGGGTCAGCCAGCATCCGCGCGATCGCGACGCGGTCGTCCTCGGCCTGAGCGAGACGGAGGCCGGTTTCGAGGAATTCGCGCACGGCCTCGGGGCTGCCGTCGTCGAGGGCCTCGTTGGCCTCACGGATGACGGCCCTGCCGCTGTCGGGGTCGGCGAGGAGCCTGCCGATGGCGACGCGGTCGTCCTCGCCCTGCGCGAGCCGGTAACCGGTCTTGAGCCAGGCGCGCATCTCCTCCACGGTGCCGTTGTCGAGGAGCTCGTTGGCCTCGCGGGTGACGCGCTTGCCACTGTCGGGGTCGGCCAGGATGCGGGCGATCGCGACGCGCAGGTCGTCCACGTCCATCTCGTCGTAGGGGGAGCCCGCGTCCGACGCCGCGGCGGCGATCGACGGCGGCGTGGCGGCGGCGAAGGACGGAGCGGAGAGCAGCAGGGCCGGGGCGAGGGCGCCGGCCGCCACGGCGAGGGTCGCGCGGGTCAGTCTCACGGAGAGAACCACCTTGGGTCGTAGTCACGGGCTACAGCGGTGGCATCGTTTCAAGGTGAGCCGAGCCGGGTCACTGCCCGGACCGAGCAGTCTTCACCGGTTCCTCATTGCCGACGGCCTGCCACATGCGAGGCGTCTGCAACAGGCCTGCGGAGGTGGGCCGTCGACGGCACCCGAGAGCGGGGGGCCTCGTGGTCGACGGTCATCCTTCTTGTGATCCGCCCGCTGATCCGAACGAAGAGCCTAGGGGGCCAGGGCGGTGCCGAGGGAGTCGGCTGCCATGGGCTTCGGGGTGCCCTTCTCGTAGAACACGTCGATGCCCGTGATGGTGAACCCGGCGTTCGTGACCATGGTGGCCGTGGGCCGGGTGAGGTGGCAGCCGCCGAAGAGCCTCTTGTTGACCGGCTCGAGACGTCGTTGCCACCCACGCACCTTCTCGTCCTGTTCCGGAGCCAGTCCGTGTTCGAGGAAGTGCAGGGTCCCGCCGGGTTTGAGAACGCGTCGGACTTCGCGCAAGGCGGCACCGGCGTCGGGGATGGTGCACAGCGTCCAGGTGGACAGGGCGGAGTCGAAACTGTTGTCCTCGAACGGCAGGGACTGACCATCCAGGCCCGCACGCCGCACGGGGACGCTTGCCGCCCGCACGCGTTCGCCGGCGAGTCTCCATCCGAGATCAGAGGGTTCGACCGCGGTCACGCCCGTGACGGACGCCGGGTAGAAGGGGACGTTGTGGCCCGTGCCGAATCCGATCTCGACCACTTCGCCCGTCAGGCCCTCACAGACACGGCGTCGCAGCGGCTTCGACGTCTCTCCCCCGCAGGCGACATTGATGATCCGCGGCAGCACCTGCTCGGCATAGAACCCCATCGCGGCCTCCGTGTCTCATTTTCAGCATGGCACGGCACCGGTCCGGACGCATGGTCCTCCCCCGGTGGAGGTCGGGCCGCCCGCGGACGGCCCGGTCGGCGTCCCGGAAGCGCTCGGTCGACCCTGCCTGTGACGGCCGGTCACAGGCAGAGCGATGCCTTTGGTGGCCGACCGGGAAGGCGGGTCCCCGGATCAGCCCCCGACGTGGATGCCGGGACGGCGGTCGGGGTCGGGTTCATTGCTGCGGATGATTTCGCGGGTGACCGGAGCGGTGTCGCCGCGACCGAGCAGGAAGTAGCGGAACATGTGCACCAGGGGGCTGCCTTCGGCCCACGCGAAGTAGCAGTGCGGCTGAACACCCGTGGCGTTGCGCAGGGCGAGCAGGATCGCCGCGATGGCGTTCGGCGCGGCCGGCGCCTCGGCGCGCAGGATCCGGTAGCCGTCGACCTCGACGCCCTGTACGGCGAGGGTCTCGCTGAAGTCTGACGGGTCGACCACGTCGATTTCCACGAACAGCACGTCGGCCGGGCCGGGCACCGGATTCGTGCCGCGCTGCTCGCGCTCCTTGGCCGCGTACTCGTCGCCGTCGCCCGCCTGGCGGCGGTTGGCGATGATGTTGATGGCGTTGTCGTGGGCAAGGGTGTCGGTGATGAACCGGCGGGCGGCCGGGTCGAACTCGATGCGGTCGGCGCGCAGTTCGGTGGTGCGTGAGACCCGGGATATCAACGACACGGCGATGATGCCGACGATGAACATGCCGGAGATGGTGATGCCGTCGGGCTTGTCGACGATGTTGGCGACCAGGGCGTAGAACAGGACCGCGGTGAGCGACGCGAAGCCGGTGGCGGCCGCGCGCCGCCGACGGCGTACGACCGAGACGGTGACGGCGAAGGCGCCGGAGACCATCATGGCCAGGATGCCGGTGGCGTAGGCGCCGGCCTGGGCGTCGACGTCGGCGTCGAACGCGATGGTGATGAGGACACAGAGGGCGGTGTAGACGATCACGACCGGGCGTACCGCGCGTCCCCACTCCGGGGCCATGCCGTAGTCGGGCAGGTACCGCGGGACGATGTTGACCAGCCCCGCCATCGCGGAGGCGCCCGCGAACCAGAGGATCAGGATGGTGCTGACGTCGTAGGCGGTGCCGAACACCTCACCGAGGTGCTCGTGGGCCAGCCAGGCCAGGGCCCGGCCGTTGGCCCCGCCGCCGGGCTCGAACTCCTTGTGAGGAATGAGGACGGTGGTCACGAAACTCGCGGACAGCAGGTAGACGCTCATGATGAGCGCGGCGGTCGTCAGCAGCCTGCGGGTGTTGCGGATACGCGACTGCAGCCGCTGTTCGGCGTCCGCGCCGTCCGCGGCCACCAGCGGCATCATGCTCACCCCGGTCTCGAAACCGGACAGCCCCAGCACCAGCAGCGGAAACGCCACGAGCGCCGGCTCCACCAGGTCACCGAAGCCGCCTCCGCCCTCGGCGAGTGCGTCCGTCCACGCCGACAACGCCCCCGGCGTGGTGAACACATCGACCAGTCCCACGGCGACAACCACCGCGTTCAGCACGAGGAAGACCGCGACCAGCGGGATGGCCACACTGACCGCTTCGCTGAAGCCCAGCAGGAACACCCCGCCGAGGACCAGCAACAACGCGACCGTGATGGCGACCTCGTGACCGTGCAGGGCATGCGGCAGGTAGGGGTTCTCCATCATGTGGACGGAGGCGTCCGCAGAGGACAGGGTGATCGTGATGATCCACGAGGTGGCCACGAAACCGAGCAGGACCAGCACGAACAGCTTGCCCCGCCAGAACGGCAGCAGATCCTCCAGCATCGCCACCGATCCGGCTCCGTGCGGGCTCTCCCGGGCCACCCGCCGATACATCGGCAGCATCCCCACCAGGGTCAACGCCACGATCAGCAAGGTCGCCAGCGGCGACACCGCCCCGGCCGCGAGTGCCGCGATCGCCGGCACGTAGGCCAGGCTGGAGAAGTAGTCCACACCGGTCAGGCACATCACCTTCCACCAGGCGTGCGGCTCGGTGTGCCCCTCGCCGGCCGCCGGTCCGACCGGCTGCACCCGGTGGCGCAGCAACCACTGGGCCAGGCTGCCGGTCGGCTGCGTCCGGACAGCGGGGCTGTCCACCACTTCCGGCACAGCCAGTTCGTTCGCGTCCTTCATGTCCCCCATCAGCCTTCCCGCCTGCCCAACGCACGGTCACGGCAGTCACCGCACGCACGGCACCGCACCGGTCACCGAGTATGCGACCTCGCGGCAGCCGCGACCGCACCGGGGGCGGCACACCGCCGTTCGCGCGCTTCACCCCGCCCGGCCCAGGTCACGGCACACCCCCGGCCCCGGCCCGTGCCCCGTGCCCGGGCTCAGACGACCGGCTCGCCGATGCCCAGCAGGTTTCCCTCGCTGTCACGGAACCAGGCGGCACGTTCCCCGCGCGCGCCCTTGCTCGGGTAGTTCCCGTCGATCTCGGCGATCCCGTTCTCCGTGCGGAAGCCAGGCAGGTCGACCTCTTCGAACACCACGCCACGCTCCTTGAGTTCCGCGACGACCGTCTCGACGTCGTCGACCTCCCACCCCATCTGGGTGAAGGTGCCGGGCGAGGCCCCCGTCGACGTGAACAGGGCGAAGTCCGTGCCTCCGCACCGGTAGAGCAGCCCGCCGGGCCGTTCGTCGACGGGTTCCAGACCGAGCCGCTCGGCGTAGAAACGCCGCGCCCGGTCCAGGTCCTGGGCCGGGAGCCTGGTCGCCACACGTCCTCGGGCCAGGATGTTTCCCTCGTCTGCGTTCATGCCTTCACTGTGCCGTGGGCCATGGCCGAGCGGACGGACATCAGGCGCGTGCCACGGTGTGGGCGGGGTCAACACACCGTTCCTGAAGACCGAGCGGGCGGCAACAGCTCCAAACCCCTCTGCCCTACTCATTGGCATGCCCTGACTCATTGACATGTCCTCGCCGCAGCGCGACATTGAGAGCGCTCTCAGAATGGTACGGACCAATCTCCAGGATCCGTTTCCCGCTCCATCCCCCACTCGCACGGAGGTCGAGAGTGCGACCCACACCCAAACCCAGGCACCCGTTCGCGGCCCTGACCGCGGTAGCCGCCCTGCTGGGCGCGCTGCTTGCCTTCGCGGCCCCCTCGCCCGCACAGGCGGTACCCTCCACGATCCCCCTGAAGATCACCAACAACTCCGGCCGCGGCGGACCGGTCTACATCTACAACCTCGGGACCCTGCTCTCGACCGGCCGGCAGGGCTGGGCCGACGCGGGCGGTACGTTTCATCCCTGGCCCGCCGGCGGTACCCCGCCCACACCGGCGCCGGACGCATCCATCCCGGGGCCGGCGGCAGGGCAGTCGGTGACGATCCAGATACCCAAGTTCTCCGGCCGGATCTACTTCTCCTACGGGCAGAAGCTGGTCTTCCAGCTGACCACCGGCGGCCTGGTGCAGCCAGCCGTGCAGAACCCGAGCGACCCGAACCGGAACATCCTGTTCAACTGGTCGGAGTACA
This sequence comes from Streptomyces sp. Q2, assembly GCF_056820935.1. Lineage (NCBI taxonomy): Bacteria > Bacillati > Actinomycetota > Actinomycetes > Kitasatosporales > Streptomycetaceae > Streptomyces > Streptomyces sp. Q2. The sequence continues at coordinate 103,142 of NZ_JBXEJE010000015.1, forward strand.
CGCTCAACGACGCCGGGCTGTGGCTCAACAGCACCCAGGTGGACATGTTCGCCGCGCCCTACGCCGTCGGCGTGCAGCGCGCCGACGGCAGCACCACCAGCACCGGGCGCCTCAAGCCGGGCGGGTACAACGCGGTCCTCAACGCCCTGCGCGGGCAGTCGGGCGGATGGGGGAACCTCGTCCAGACGCGTTCCGACGGCACGGTGCTGCGAGCGCTCTCCCCCGGACACGGCCTGCAGAGCGGGGCCCTGCCCGCTTCGGTGATGAACGACTACGTCAACCGCGTCTGGCAGAAGTACACGACGACCACACTGACGGTCACCCCGTTCGCCGACCAGCCGAACACCACGTACCACGGCCGGGTCTCGGGCAATGTCATGAACTTCACGAACGGTTCCGGCACAGTCGTCACCAGCTTCCAGAAACCGGACGCGGACAGCATCTTCGGCTGTCACAAGCTCCTCGACGCGCCCAACGACGCGGTACGCGGGCCGATCTCGCGCACCCTGTGCGCGGGCTTCAACCGTTCCACGCTGCTGGTCAACCCCCGTCAGCCGGACACCTCGGCGGCCGCCTTCTACCAGGACGCGGTGACCAACCACTACGCCCGGAGCATCCACGCGCAGATGACCGACCAGAAGGCGTACGCCTTCGCCTTCGACGACGTCGGCCACCACGAGTCCCTCGTCCACGACGGCAGTCCCCGCCAGGCCTACCTCACCCTGGATCCCTTCAGCTGACCGGTGTCCCGCACGCGGTCACGGCCGCGTGCGGGCACGAGCCGCTGGGCACGCGCCGGCAGCCACGTACGGTTCCGCGCCTCACGTGCAGGGCTCAGCCTGCTGCGCGGGTGAGCCGGCTCGGCGTGCGGCAACGACCATGACGATGACGGAGGCCAGGACGATACCGGCGCCGACGAAGAGCGGCGCCCGGTAGCCGAGGCCCGCGGTGATGGCCAGGCCTCCGAGCCAGGCACCGAGAGCGTTGCCGACGTTGGACGCGGACACATTGGCACTGGCGGCCAGCGCCGCCCCGTGGGCGTAGTCGGTGACGCGGGTGATCATGCCGGGCACCCCGGCGAACCCGAACACCCCCATCAGGAACACCAGCACCACCGACGCGGCGGCGTTGCCGGCCAGCAGACCGAACACGGCCAGGGTGACGGTGAGCCCGGTCAAGGCGAGGACCAGGGCGCGGTCACGGTCACGGTCGGCCGCTCGCCCGCCGACCAGGTTCCCGACGACCAGGCCGACGCCGTAGACCATCAGCAACCAGGCGACGTCCGCCGGGGCGAAGCCGCCGACCTCGGTGAAGGTGTAGGCGATGTAGCTGAAGGCACCGAACATCCCGCCGTAGCTGAGCGCGGTGGCCGTCAGGGTCAGCCAGACCTGCCATGAACGGAACGCGCGAAGCTGATCCCGCAGGCCGCTGAGCGGTACCGGGTGCGAGTGGCCCTCTCCCGGCACTGTCGGCGGGGGTACCTCTCCCGCCCGGCCGGGGAGCAAGGCGACGATTCCCGCCAGTGCGAGCACGCCGATCGCGGTGACCGCCCAGAAGGCCGCTCTCCAGCCCCAGCGCTCACCGACCAGCGCACCGAACGGCACGCCCAGTACGTTCGCGACCGTCAGTCCGGCAAACATGACCGCGACCGCGCGGGACTTCTTCTCCGGCGCGACCAGACTGCGAGCGACGAGCGAACCGATGCCGAAGAACGAACCGTGGCACAACGCCGCGACGATCCTCCCGAGCAGCATCACCGGATAGTCCGGCGCGAGGGCGGACAGCAGGTTGCCGATGACGAACAAGGCCACCAGGCCGACCAGAACCGCCTTGCGGGGCAGCCGCGCCGTCGCCGCGGTCAGTGCGATCGCGCCGATCGCGACACTCAGGGCGTACCCGGAGATCAGCCAGCCGGCGGCCGCCTCGGACACCGCGAAACTCGACGCCACCTGCGGCAGCAGCCCGGCGATCAGGAACTCGGTCAGACCGATGCCGAAGCCGCCGAGTGCCAGCGCGACCAGCCCACCTGGCATCCGTCGCTCTCCGATCGACCGTCCGACGAGTCGCGGAGTACGGGACTTCCCATCGCGGCCCGTGGATCGCCCGTATCCCGAACCGCCCGCACGGGGACCGGAGTTGGGCCGCGCGACACCGAGGCACCACTATGCCTCACGCGCACGGAGTTCGCATGGGTGTCCGTCGCTTGTGCAACGGTTCCCGTCACCGGCAGCCGGACGCTCCCGGGCGTCTCGTCGCCCGCCGACGCACGCCGTGACCTGTGCCTTCCTCTGGCGCCCGCGGCAAAACCAGTGTGCACCGGCCCTCCCCGCACGTGACAATCAGGCACCAGCAAGGGGAGGAACACATGAGCCAGGCCTACCTGACTCTTCATGAGCTGCTGCCGCCGCAGGAGTTGGCGGCCGCGCTCGACGCGGGGCACGTCACGCGCAAGCCGCACCCGGAACTGCCGCTGTCCATCTACACGTACACCAGGACATGCCAGTACGAGCGGGTGTGGAACCGGGTGACCACGCGCTGCCGCGGTCTCGTCGCCGACGACAGCACCGGTGAGGTCGTCGCGCTTCCGCTGCCGAAGTTCTTCAACGTCGGTGAGCACGAGGCCGGTCAGCCGTACGCGCCCGGTCTCCCCGACGAACCGTTCGAGGTGTACGACAAGGTCGACGGCAGCCTGGCGGTGGTCTTCCACTACGCGGGCCGGTGGCGGGTCGCGTCCAAGGGGTCGTTCATCAGCACCCAGGCCACGTGGGCGCAGCGTCTGCTCGACGGGAAGGACACCTCGGCGCTCGTGCCCGGGGTGACCTACCTGGCCGAGATCCTCTACCCGCAGAACCGGATCGTCGTCGACTACGGCGACCGTCGTGATCTGGTGCTGCTGGCCGCGTTCGCCAAGGACGGCACGGAAGTCGCCCTGGCCGAGGCCGCGGCCGGCTGGAGTGGCATCGGCTCGGTGGTCACGGTGTGGCCCGCCATGCCGCTCGCCGAGCTCCTGGCCATGGCCGAGGCCAACCGGCTGCCCGGCGGTCGTGCGGCAACGGGCACCGACGCGGAGGGCTTCGTGCTGCGCTTCGCCTCGGGCGTGCGGGCCAAGGCCAAGCTCGCCGAGTACGTCCGGCTCCACAAGGTGCTCACCGGGGTGACCGAACGGGACATCTGGCGCGGTCACGGCATCCAGCGGTTCGCGGACCTGCCCGCCAAGCAGGTGGCCCAGGCGCTCGGCTGCTCGGCCCAGGACATCGACGCGTCGGGAGGCAGGCCCCTGGACGCGCTGCTGGAGCAGGTGCCCGACGAGTTCGACACCTGGGTGCGCGGCGTCATCGCGGGGATCGAGAAGCAGGTGGACGACCGCGAGCGCGCGATCGACGAGGCGTTCCGGTCCCTGGCCCATCTCGTCAGTGACCGGGGAGCCTTCGCCCGCGCCGCGAGTGCGCTGCCCGACGCGGCCCTGCGTCCCGCCATGTTCCTGCGCCTGGACGGGCGCCCGACCGAGCTCGTCACCTACCGGTCCGCCCGGCCGGAGGCGTCCGACCCGTTCAAGACCGACGAGGAGAACTGACCGTGCCCGTAGTACACGTCATGACGGGGCTTCCTGCCTCGGGGAAGACGACCGCCGCGCGCAAGCTGCAGGCGGAGTCCGAGGGCCGGATGCGCCGTGTCAACCTCGACGATCTGCGGGCGATGCTCGACATCCCGGCTCCCGAGCGCGGGCAGTCGTACGCGCACGAGCAGACCGTGCTGGCGATCCAGGACGCGGCGGTGCGGGCGGCTGTCGACGGCGGATTCGATGTCGTGGTGGACAACACGCACATGACACCGCACATCCCGAAGCGGCTGAAGGCCGCGGTGGCGGGACAGGCCACGTTCGTCGTGCACGACTTCACCGACGTACCGGTGGAGGAGTGCATACGGCGCGACGCCGAGCGGGATCGGGCGGTCGGCGAGGAGATCATCCGGATCCTCGCCGACAAGCACGCCAAGGCCCGCAAGGGCGGCTGGCGGCTCACCGCTCAGTGGCTGAACGACGAGCCCTCCTTCGACCCGTACACCGCCGACCCGGCACTTCCCTCGGCGGTCATGTGCGACATCGACGGCACGCTCGCCCTCCGGGGCGACCGGGGGCCCTACGACTTCACGCGCTGCGGGGAAGATCTGCTCAACGTGTCGGTGCGCGGGGCACTGCGCTCCTTCAGGAGCGCCGACGGCGATGTCGTCGTCCTGCTCTCCGGACGCGGCGAGGAGCACCGCGAGCGAACGGAGGCGTGGCTGCGTGCGCACGAGGTCCCGTACGACGAGCTGTGGATGCGCGCCGCCGGCGACGGCCGCCGCGACGACGTGGTGAAGGCCGAGCTCTTCGACCGGCATGTGCGCCACCGCTTCGCGGTCCGGGTCTCCCTCGACGACCGCGATCGCGTCGTCGCCGTGTGGCGCCGCATGGGCCTGCCGACCTGGCAGGTCAACTACGGCAGCTTCTAGCCGGCGGCGGCCTGCCGGTGCGCCCGGACGATCAGGCGTCTGCCTGTCGTGAGGCGGCGACGGTTGCGCGCCCGGTGCGGGGGACGACCGGACCGGCGGGCGGTTGGGCGCTCGCTGGTAAAATGGGGGCACGCTTCGACACCGCCGGGGCCCGTACCTAGGGGTACGGGCCCCGGCGTGTTCCGGGCGTCGGATCAGAAAGGTTCCCCATGAACGCGAAGCCGTCGGCCTCTGGGCTCCCCCGTGTCGGCAAGCCCCGGCAGGCGACAGCGCCGCAGGGCGAACTCTCGATGCCGCGGACGGTGGCCCCGGGCCTGCCGCCGGCCGAGTCCTTCGACGCGCTGGGGCTGCCGCCCGAGCTGACGAAGACGATGACCGGCCTCGGGGTGACGGAGCCCTTCCCGATCCAGGCGGCGACGCTGCCCAACGCGCTGGCCGGCCGCGATGTCCTCGGCCGCGCACGCACCGGCTCCGGCAAGACACTGGCTTTCGGTCTCGCGCTGCTCGTCCGGACGGCAGGCGTGCGAGCGGAGTCGAAGCGGCCGCTCGCGCTGGTCCTGGTACCGACCCGGGAACTCGCCCAGCAGGTGAGCGACGCGCTGGATCCGTACGCGAAGGTGCTGAACGTACGACTGGCGACGGTGGTCGGCGGGCTGTCGATCAACCGGCAGTCGGCGCTGCTGAAGACCGGAGCGGAGGTGGTCATCGCGACGCCGGGGCGGCTGGCCGACCTGGTCTCGCGCCGGGACTGCCTCCTGAACCACGTGCGGATCACGGTGCTGGACGAGGCGGACCAGATGTGCGACCTGGGATTCCTGCCGCAGGTGTCGGACATCATGGACCAGCTCCCCTCCGGCGGGCAGCGGCTGCTGTTCTCGGCCACCCTCGACCGCAACGTCGACCAGCTGGTGCGCGACCACCTGAACGACCCGGTGCTCGCATCGGTCGACCGGCTCGCGAGCTCGGTCACCACGATGGAACACCACGTGCTGAACATCCACGCCGCCGACAAGTACGCGACCGCGACGGAGATCGCCGCGCGGGACGGCCGGGTGCTGATGTTCCTGGACACCAAGGCCGGCGTGGACCAGTTCACCCGCCACCTGCGGGCCAGCGGCGTACGGGCGTCCGCCCTGCACAGCGGGAAGTCGCAGCCGCAGCGCATGCACACGCTCGGCCAGTTCAAGAGCGGTGAGATCACCGTGCTGGTGGCCACCAACGTCGCGGCGCGGGGCATTCACATCGACGCGCTCGACCTCGTCGTCAACGTCGACCCGCCGGCCGACGCCAAGGACTACCTGCACCGTGGTGGGCGCACGGCTCGCGCCGGGGAGTCCGGGAGCGTGGTCACCCTGGTCACCCCCAACCAGCGGCGCGATGTGAACCGGATGATGACCGACGCCGGGATCCGGCCGACGGTCACCCAGGTGCGCTCCGGCGAGGAGAAGCTGACCGCCATCACCGGGGCGAAGCGCCCTCCGGTCGGCGCGAAGCCGACCGGCGGCAACGCCTCCTTCCGCGGCCTCGGCACCCGTCCGGGCCCCGCGAAGGAGTCCCGCAAGACCGCCGAGGCCCGCAAGGCCGCCGAAGCCCGCGCGGCGGCCCGGGTACGCAGGGGCCGCTGACGCCGGCCGCTCACGACGCTCCGGATCACCCCTGAACCGGCGTCTCTCTGACGGTCGTGCGCAGGGTCGGTCCGCCCGCGGCACCGGAACGAGCGGTAGAGGCCCCCACACTCGCTTCCGGGCTGCGTCCGTATGCGATCAACGGCTTCAGGAGCGACCGTGGAGAGGAAGCCGCATGCGGGCCGGCGCGCGGTGTGCGTGCGGTCCGCGTCCTCTCCGGCCGCCGAGGCTCGGCCGCCGGAGCGGGTCGATGGTGACCGTGGACCCGTCCCGCCGCGACATCAGTCGGGAGGGCGTCGGTGTCGGGTGTGGAAAGGGTGATCGCCATGTGCCGGTGGCTCGTCTACTCAGGGACTCCCCAACTCCTCGAAACCATCCTGTACAAACCCGCGCACTCACTCATCGACCAGAGCCTGCACTCCCGCATGGGCGTGGAGACGACCAACGGAGACGGCTTCGGCATCGGCTGGTACGCGCAGGACGCGAGGCTCAGCAGCCCGGCCGTCGTCCGCGAGACCGGACCGGCGTGGAACAACCGCAATCTCCGGGAGATCGCCGGGCACGTCACGTCGCCCCTGTTCTTCGCCCACATCCGCGCGTCGACGGGTACGGCCGTGCAGCAGACCAACAGCCATCCCTTCCGGCACGGCCGCTGGATGTGGATGCACAACGGAGCCATTGCCGACTTCCACCTGCTGCGCAGGGAACTCTCTCTGGCCGTTGACCCGTCGCTGTTCGCCGACATCGAGGGGTCGACGGACTCCGAGGTGATGTTCTTCCTGGCGCTCACCTTCGGACTCGAGGACGACCCTCCAGGCGCGGTCGCCCGGATGGCCGGGCTGGTCGAGCGCACAGGTCACGCGCACGGCATCGCCGCCCCGCTGCAGATGACCATCGCGACCACCGACGGCGAGAGTGTCTGGGCGTTCCGCTACGCCAGCGAGGGCCACGCCCGCTCGCTCTACTACAGCAGCCGCGTCGACTCACTGCGGGCGCTGCACCCCGACGTGTCGTTCCTGCGGAACCTGTCCGAGGAAACGCGCCTGGTCGTGTCCGAGCCCTTGGGCGATCTGCCAGGAGCCTGGAACGAGGTGCCGGAGCACAGTTACGGGGTGGTGCGAGCCGGTGCGGACGAGCTGAGCACCTTCGCGCCGGCCTGAGCGCGGCCGGGCGGCCCGCTCCGTGGGTGATGACGGGTGCCGGTCCCAAGAGCGTGACCGCCGAAGCCGCCCGATGGACCAGCCCGTCGGACCGATCAGCCGAGGACGAGTGGGAGTTTCGCGGCCAGCCGACCCGCGGCCGGCTCACCCAGTTCGGCCTTCTCCGCGTCGGCCGGGGCACGTCGTCCGGTGCCGATCAGCAGGGCGTCCTTGTCGGAGAACGACCGGGGAAACGCCGTACCGGCGATCTTCTCCAGCAATTCGCGCGACCGGGCGAGCCCTTCGGCGGGCGGCTCCGCCGCGTCCGGGACGTGCGCGATCAGGTCGAGGTGGTGCAGCGTCCATTCCAGGACGTAGGCACCGAGGTAGTCACCCACGGTGAGCACCTCGTCGCGGGTGCCCACCCGGACCGCGGGATCCGCGAGTGCGGCGGCGCGACCGGCCGCTGAACCGACGTCGTCCAAGTGGAACTTGAGCAGCCACGGCTCTTCGTACGCGGCGGCCAGCCGGACGACCAGCGCGTCGAGCGGGTCGTCACCGGTCGGGGCGTCGACGATGTCCCAGTAGGTCACCGCGTCCCGCGTCGGTTCCGTTTCCGCGGGGGTGACGAGGGTGATCAGGACGTCCTGGGCGTCGATGATCAAGTGGCAGGCCAGGTCCCGCACGAGCCAGCCGGTGCAGCCGGACGGCCGCGCGAAATCCTCGTCGTGGAGTTCGGCGACCGCTGAGCGCAACGCCGACCAGGAGCGCGAGAAGAGATCCACGGCCGCAAACTAACAGCGGCCGGCCCTCGCTGCGACCGCTTTCGCCCGCTCGCGAATGGCGCACCCTGACGGTCGTGCCAGGTCGGAGCCGCGACAACGGTCGGAAGTGCCGCGACCGTCGCGGATGCTCCAGCCGTTCGGGGAGGCCAAGCGCCCGGACAATTCGATGGCGCGCGTCGGACCGGGCCGGTCACTCTGGCTCCGTGGCAGAACCCAGGCACCAGATCCGCGCCCTCTACACGGCCTCCACGGTCACCGTGTACCAGGCGTACACACCGGAGATCGGCCTGCCCGCCGCCCGGGACGGCCGCTTTCCAGCGGCCGGGAAGCGGGACCGAATGACCTGGATCAAGCCGTCGTTCCTCTGGATGATGTACCGCTGCGGGTGGGGCACCAAGGAAGGCCAGGAGACCGTTCTCGCCGTCGAGATCGCCCGTGAGGGATTCGACTGGGCGTTGGAGCACGCCTGCCTGACGCACTACGAGCACGCTTTGCACCCCGACCGCGCCACCTGGCAGCGCCAGTTGAAGCGGGCGCCGGCCCGGGTGCAATGGGACCCCGAGCGTGACCTGCGCCTACGGCCCCTTGGCCATCGCTCGCTGCAACTGGGGCTCACCGGCGAGGCGGCACACCGATACGCGGACGAGTGGATGGTCTCCGTCACCGACGTGACCGCACTCGCGCACGCGGTGCACGCCCGGGTTCGGGACGAGGACCTGGATGCCGCCCGGCAACTCCTCCCTTCGGAACGCCCGTATCCGGCGCACCGACTGGACGTGCCCACCCCCTGAAAGGCGGGGCGTCCTGCGGCAGCAGGCCGGGCTACTCGCCGACGGCACCGTCGATGGCTTCGCGGAGGAGGTCCGCGTGGCCGACGTGGCGGGCGTACTCCTCGATCACGTGCTCCAGGACGAACCGCACATCGGTGGCACCGAACTCCGGGTTCGGCACGAGGCGTGCGGGGTCGTCGGTCACCCGTGCGAACACCTGTCGCGACTCCCGGCACGCCTTCAGGTAGTCCTCGTAGACGTCCCTGGCCGGCGTGGGGTCCGACTCGTCGTACCACTCGTCACCGGCAGCGGTGACGTAGGTCCGATACGCGAAGAACCGAGGGGTCGTACCCGCCAGTGTCCGCTGGAACCAGGCACGCTCGACCCCCTGCAGGTGGCGCATGAGACCCAGCAGGGTCAACTCGGACGACGGCAGAGGCCGTTGTCGCAGTTGTGCCTCCGTGAGGCCCTCGCACTTCCACAGGAAGGTCGCACGGTGGTGGTCGACGTTCGAGGCGATCACCTCCAGCCACGGGCCCGATATCGCGCGCTCGGGCCGGACGATCCTCTGGACCACGATGTCGCCCACTCTGGAATCTCCTTACGTGTCAACGGACTTGGTCCCGTGGAGACTCCCTTTCGCATCGAAACTCATCGCCTGCCGGATCAGAAACCGACGTCGGCGGGACGGTAGGTCGGCGGTCTGCGCACTCTGCCGGCCTGCTCGTAGGCGTAGTCCGGCCGGAACAGGGTCGGGGGCGGCGACCGCGCGGTGCACCTCGCCCTCGCTCCATGCCGTGCCCATGAAGGTCAGGCCGGCCGGCAGGCCGAACGCGAAGCCGGCCGGGACGCTGATCGCGGTCCAGGCGTCGGGCCTCTTGCAGCGCGTCGGGGTTGGCCTCGATCACCGCACGCAGGAGCGGGTCGACGCGTTCGATGTGCTCCAGGTAGTGGCGGGTGAGCCGTACGACGGCTTGTCACGACGACTTGTCAGGGCTCGGCACGCTGCCGGCGAGCGTCATGACCCACCGGGAGGTCCTCATGCACCAGCACCCTGTAGCCGTGACCGGCCTATCTCGCTTCGAATCGGCCGGTCCCGAAGCATCGGGTCCGGGCGTCTTCGCGCCGGCCCACGCTCGTACCGCCGAGGCGGACTGATGTCGTCTCGAACGGGCACTCGAATGTCACCGACAAGTGAGGGGTGGGTGACAGACCGCTCATGGAGATCTCAGGCGTCATCAGCGCAATCGTCATCGGCATCGTGATCGGTGTTCTCGGCCGGTTCGTCGTCCCCGGACGTCAACGTATCGGCATCCTCTGGACGATCGCGATCGGCATCATCGCCGCGTTCATCGGAACCGGCATCGCCTCCGGCCTCGACGTCGCCGACACCGACGGCGTCGACTGGGTCGAGTGGCTCATTCAGATCGCCCTCGCGGCGTTCGGCGTCGCCGCGGTCAGCAAGGTGAAGCTGCGGCACTGAGGTGAGGCTGCGGCACTGACCGGCACGTCGCGACAGCCGGTGGACTTACGGCAGCCGACGCGGCCCGACCGCGCCTCGCCGGTGATCCGCCCACCGTATGGAGCCGGCCCGTGCGCGGTCGCGTCGGCGTCCGCGCACGTCGACGAGGTGGCCGCGACCCGGGAGGAGACCGGCCGAGGTGCGGGGCCACGTCAAAAGTGCGGCAAAGGACGGGCCCGCGGCGTCCCTGCCGCGCCTGCCGGGGTACCCGGGGCGCCTGGCACAGAAGTGCCTTGACGGCAGGCGCCGACGTAAGGAGAGCCGATGGCCCCGCCCCGGAACAGTGCACCTGATCGCCACAATGGGAGGGGGAAGGGGCACACCAGTAGCAGGGAGCCGGGCGGCCGCGCGCTGCTCGCCGACCCGCTGGGCAACAAGGGCAACGCCTTCACCCAGGAGGAGCGGGAGCGGCACGGCCTGGTAGGGATGCTGCCGCCCGCGGTGCTGTCCCTGGAGTTCCAGGCGCGCCGCGCCTGGGAGCAACTGCGGGCGCAACCCGACGACCTGGCGAAGAACGTGTGCCTGGAGCAGCTCCACGACCGCAACGAGGTCCTCTATTTCCGGCTGCTCTCCGATCACCTCACCGAACTCCTGCCGATCGTGTACGACCCGACGGTGGGCGAGGCGATCAAGCGGTACAGCCACGAATACCGGCGGCCGCGCGGGGTGTACCTGTCCGTCGACCGACCCCAGGACGTACGCCCCGCGTTCGAGGCGCTCGGCCTGGGCGCCGACGACGTCGACCTGGTGGTGGCGACCGATGCGGAACAAATCCTCGGCATCGGCGACTGGGGAGTGGGCGGCATGCAGATCTCGGTCGGCAAACTGGCGGTCTACACCGCCGCCGCGGGCATCCATCCGGGCCGGGCCCTCCCCGTGATGCTCGATGTCGGCACCGGGAACCAGGCGCTGCTCAACGACCCGCTGTACATCGGCAACCGGCACAGCAGGGTGCGCGGCGAGGCGTACGACTCGTTCGTCGCCGCCTTCGTGGAGGCGGCGGGCGACTTGTTCCCGCACGCGCTGCTGCACTGGGAGGACTTCGGCCCCGGCAACGGCCGCCGCATCCTCCAGCAGTACGGCGAGAAGATCTGCACGTTCAACGACGACATGCAGGGCACCGGTGCGATCACCCTGGCCTGCGTCACGAACGCGGTGCGGGTCACCGGCACGCCCATGCGGGACCAGCGGGTCGTGGTATTCGGCGCCGGGACGGCGGGCGTGGGCATCGCCGACCAGTTGCGTGACGCGATGGTCCGCGACGGACTGGACCGGGAGGAGGCCACCCGGCGCATCTGGTGCGTGGACCGCCAGGGCCTGCTGCGGCGGTCCACGGAAGGGCTGCGTGACTACCAGGAACCGTACGCGCGCCCCGACGACGAGTGGCCCGACGACCGGCCCGACGACCTGCCGGGCGTGGTGGACCAGGTGCGACCGACCGTGCTGGTGGGAACCTCCACCCAGCACGGCGCCTTCACCGAGGAGGTCGTGCGCTCCATGGCCCGCCACGTGGAGCGGCCGGTCGTCCTGCCGCTGTCCAACCCCACGGAGAAGATCGAGGCCATGCCGTCGGACGTACTGCGGTGGACCGGCGGCAAGGCTCTGGTCGCCGTCGGCATCCCGGTGCCCCCGGTGGAGCTGGACGGCACCACGTACGTCATCGGCCAGGCCAACAACGCCCTTCTCTACCCGGGGCTGGGGCTGGGTGCCGTGGTGGCCCGTGCCGAGCGGATCACCGACGGCATGCTCCAGGCCGCGGCGGAAGCCGTCGCCGGCCTCGCCGACCTGTCGGAGCCCGGCGCCGCCCTGCTGCCGGAAGTGGAGAACCTGCGCACCTCGTCGGCCGTGGTCGCCGCTGCCGTCGCCCGCCGCGCCGACGCGGACGGCGTCGCCCGGGCCCGCCTCGACGACGTGATCCAGCAGATCCAGGACGCCATGTGGCAGCCGGAGTACGACTGACCCCGTGACGGGCGGCAGGCAAGCGAGAACGGAATCTACGGCCACGCGACCGAGCCGTCCCGGATGAGCAGGGGCTCGAACCGGTCCGACTCATGGAACCTGGTCCAGCCCACCTGGACCGTCCCGTTCTCGCGGCGGTGTCGGTCGTCCGCCTTGGTGGACAGCCAGGTGAGGAGTTCGGCGACGACGTCGAACCGGTCAGGGTGGATCTCCTGGCGGACGGTGAGCGCCCATGCCCCCGTCGTGGGGTCCTCCGGCCGGAGAAGTACCGACGTGAGCGCCCCGCCCACCTTCCACGCGCCGCCGTGCCGGCCCAGAAGAGGCACGGGGAGGTTCTCTATGACGGGTTCACCGAAGTCGTCCTCCACCACGCTCGGAAACTCGGCCACGATGCGGAGAACCGCCGGCTCGGGACCCAGACCGAGATGCCATCGAAGCTCCGCGAGTTCCTCGTCGGACAAGTCCTCGCGCAGGTTCAGCGCGACGGAGAGCTCATAGATGTCAGCCATGCCGGCCGACGCTGTCGCCCGGGCATGACGAGGCCACCACAGACGTCCCCACACCTCGGGGCGACCGGCACGGGACCGCTGGTCATGAGAACAGCGTGTTCAGGTCGGGCTTCTTGTCGCCGAACAGGCCGTCCTTCTCCCCCAGTGCGGCCAGCTTCTCCAGGGAGGGCATGTCGACCTCCGCCGGCCAACTGGGCAGCGTGAGGTTCTTCAGGACGTCGCCGCTGATCTTCGTGTAGGTGGCGAGGATCTGGCGGGCCTCGTCCGGGTGGTCGGTGGCGTAGCGCAGGGACTCGGCCATGGCCGCGCTGAACTTCTTCACCAGGTCGGGGTTGTCCTGCGCGAGCTTGGTCGAGGTGAAGTACGTCGCCACGGTGAGCTTCGGGTCCGTCTCGGCGAACGGCGAGGCGACGACGCGGGCACCTTGCGCCTCGGCGATCGTCGAGGCGGGCTCGCCCATCCAGGCGGCGTCCACCCGCCCGTCGTCCAGTGCGGCCGGCATCTGGTCGAACGGTATCTCCACGAACTTGACCTTCGAGGGGTCACCGCCGGCTTCCCGGACCGAGTGACGGACCGTGGTGTCGCCGATGTTCTGCAGGGTGTTCACCGCCACCGTGTGCCCGGCGAGGTCCTTGGCCGACTTGATCGAGCTGTCCTTCTTCACCGCCACCCCGGTGACGTCGGCGCCGACCTTGCCGTTGGAGGCCGCGCCGTTGGCCACGGACTTGACCGGCACTCCCTTGACCTGGGCGATCATCAGGGACGTCGTGTTGCTGAAGCCGAACTGGAACTGGCCGCTCACCACGCCGGGGATGATCGCGGCGCCGCCCTGGGCACTCACCATCTCCAGCTTGATGCCCCGGCTGCTGAAGAAGCCCTTCTCCTGGCCCAGATAGAGCGGCGCCACGTCGACGATCGGGATGATGCCGACCTTGACCTTGGTGGTCCCTCCCAAGGACGACGAACCGCCGGCCGCCGAGTCCGACGACCCGCATCCGGCCGTACCGACGGCCGTGATCATCACTAATGCAAGCCCGAGAACGCGCCTTTGCATGGGCCCCTCCTGACGGAAGCACCTGTGAACCCGTGTCGGAGGCCAGCGAACACCCACGACGACTCGTCAGCACACGGGAGCTGAAGATGTTGTGCAGCTTCTTGACTGCCGCAATGTACATATCCATCTTCGCCCTGTCAGCACTCCGGACAGAAGAGGCGCCTACAGCCTCGAATCCCGCAACACGGCGTGGCGGAAAGGGAGTTCCGCGACCAGGCCGTGCGGTCCGCCCTGACCCACGTCACGGCGTTCCACGACTCCCCTCGGACCGGTGGTCACAGAGCTCGGCGGCCGGGGCCGCGCTGTCGCGACCGGCCTCGGACGCCGGCTCGGGAATAGCCGCTTCGAGCAGGGCCGGTTTGCGGATCAGGAGCAGCGCCGCGTCGTCGTGCAGTCGTCCGCCCACGTGTGCCAGCAGTTCGTCGTGGAGCGCGCCGACGGTTCGTGCCGGTTCGTGGGTCACGTGGCGTGCCAGCCCTTCGGCGAGGGGATAGAACGCGCGGCCGTGGTCGCGGGCCTCGGTGACACCGTCGGTGTAGAGCAGCAGTTGGTCCCCGTCGGCGAAGGGCAGGACCTGGAGGTCGGGCGCATGGTCCGTGAGGGCGCGCAGCCCGAGGGGTGGGGCCGGGGCCGTGGGCTCCACCGCCGCGATGGCACCGGACGCGCGGACCAGCAGCGGGGGTGCGTGTCCGCAGTTCACGACCTCCAGTTGCCCTGTCCGCGGGTATCCGGCGACTACGGCGGTGACGAAGTCGTCATGGCCGAGATTGCGCGCCAGACTCCGCTCGATCCTGTCGACGACGGCGATCAGATCGGGCTCGTCGTAGGCGGCCTCACGAAAGACACCGAGTACCAGTGCGGCGGTCCCCACGGCCGGCAACCCCTTGCCGCGCACATCGCCGACGATCAGCCGCACTCCGTACGGGGAGGGGATCAGTGCGTACAGATCTCCGCCGATACGGGCCTCGGCCGCCGCGGCGCTGTAGCGGACGGCCACCTGGAACGGGCCGACGGTCGCCGGCACCGGCTTGAGCAGTGCGTGCTGGGCGGTCTCCGCGACCGATCGGACGGCGGCGAGCACCCGTTCGCGGCGCCCGCGCAGCGCGCTGGCCAGGCCGCTCGCCAGGGTGACGGCCACCAGGGCGGACAGTACGGCCGCCAGTTCGCGGCCCGGAACGCTCTCCCGCGTTCCGAGCGTCGCGCCGAGCACGACGGCGAGGAGGCCGACGCAGAGGACCCCGCGCGGCCCGTTGGTGGTGGCTGCCAGCGCGGGCCCGGCCGCGAGCAACGGCAGCCAGATCATTCCCGCCCCGTCGGCGAGGTCGGTCAGCACGACGAGGGAAACGATCAGCACGGGCAGCACGGGCACACCTGCGGCCAATTGCGCGAAGGCTCGCCTGCATACCGAGGCCCCGGGGCCGCCCACTCGGTTTCTGAACGGCCGCATCGGCCAGTGGTCGTCACCATGGTCTCGGGCCTGACTCATGTCTGTCCGCAATCCTCACTTGTGAGCGGGCACCATCCGGAAATGACCGTTTCATCCAGGAAACGTGTTCGATGCGTACGCCACAAGGAGTGGATTTTCAGATAGTGAGCGACAGGCCCCTGGTCACGCGGCTCGCGGTCGGGAGCAGCCGCGCCTGGATCTCGGGGAGCCTGGAGAGCCGGTCCGCCGGCAGGGAGACACCGAGCGAGCCGAGCGTGTCCCCGCTGTAGACGGGGACGGCGACGCAGACCGTGCCGAGGGCGTACTCCTCCAGGTCCGTGACGGCCGGGGCCACGGGCGAGGCGTCCAGGCGCCGGAGCAGTTCCGGCCGGCTGGTGATCGTCCGCGGCGTGAGGTCGGCGAGGTGGTGACGGGAGAGGTAGTCCTTGCGGGCCTCGTCGTCCAGCTCACGCAGCACGGACTTGCCCAGCGCGGTGGCGTGGCCCGCGTCCTCGAAGCCCACCCAGAGGTCGACGCGGGGCGCACGGGGGCCGTCGACGATCTCGGCGACCCGGATCTCGCCCTCCTCGTAGAAGGTGAGGTAGGCGGCGGTCGCGAGCTCGTCCCGCAGCGCGGCGAGCGTGGGACGGACCCGGCTGAGCAGCGCCTGTCCACGGCCCGTGGTGTGCAGCGCCTGCACCTTGTCGCCCAGGATGAACCCGCCGTCGTCCAGCTTCCGCACATATCCGTCGTGGACCAGCGTCCGCAGCAGGTGATAGGCGGTGGCCAGCGGCAGGCCCGTCTCGCGCGCCAGCTGCTTCGCCGGCGCGCCGTTCTCGTGCGCACTCACCACCTCCAGCAGGCGGAAGGCCCGCTGGACGGAGGTGATCAACGTGGGGCCGTCGCGCCCAGGCATATGAACAGCCTGCGCCAGACACACGGTGCGGGCAAGGTGGGTACGGTTCCCAGGCCGCCCGGAGGGGTCAGGAGGCCCGGCCCGAGGAGAAGAGAGGACGGGAAGCTGTTCCCCTGCTTGTAGGGCTGTCATACAATCACTGGACATGGGTGCGCAGCGGCCTCGCCCCCTGCCACCGCGCCACCCGAGGCGGCGCATGTGTCTCTCGTTTGAACATTCCGAGTCAGCGGCTGAAATTCTCCGCCCCAGGAGCGAACGCCGCTGGGTTGTACGATCGCCTTACCGTATTCTGAGTGCGTGACCGTATCAGGCAACTCAGCACCCCGCAGCTCCGTCGAACCCACCGATCTGGCCTCCCAGGTGGGTCGGGTCGCCGCACCTCTGCGTCAGCAGGTGCTGGATGTGTTGCGTCAGGCGATCCTCAGTTTCCACTACGCCCCTGGCCAGCGGCTGATCGAGCGGGAGCTGATCGAGGAGATCGGCGTCTCGCGCACCACCATCCGCGAGGCGCTGCGGGAACTCGCGGCGGAAGGCCTGGTGAAGACCATTCCGCAGAAGGGCGCCGTCGTCGTGGTGCCCTCGCCGCAGGAGGCCCTGGAGCTGTACGAGCTGCGTGCCGTCCTGGAGGCGCTGGCGGTACGCCGGTTCACCGAGGTCGCCTCGGACGAGCAGGTGGCGGAGCTGCGTGCGGCGTTCGAGCAGCTGGCCGAGGCCGCCGGCGGGGGCGGGGAGGGTGACACCCTGCGGATCCTCAAGGCGAAGGACCACTTCTACGACGTCCTGCTGCGCGGCTGCGGCAACCGCTCGGTCCACTCCACGCTCGGCGGCGTCCAGGCCCGGCTGAGCCTGCTGCGAGCCACGTCCCTGGCACAGCCCGGGCGCACCGCACGCAGCGTCCAGGAGTTGCGCACCATGGTCGAGGCCGTCGAGGCCCGCAATGCCGAGGCCGCCGTGCGGGCCTGCAACCACCACATCGAACAGGCCAAGCGGGCCGGCCTCGAGGGCCTGTCCGCCACCAGCGGGCTGCCGTTCAGCGGCGCCTCGCTCTGAGAGCCGCGCCGCGAGCCGCCCTCCGGCGGCTCGGAGAATGGCGGCTCGGAGCAGGGCGTATCCCGTTCAGTGCATGACGTACCCGCCGTTCGGTGAGAGCGTCTGCCCGGTGTAGAACGCCGATTCGTCGCCGGCGAGGAACAGGATCGTGTGCGCGATCTCCTCCGGGGAGGCCGCCCGACGCAGCACCCCCAGTTCGACGACGGCACGCCGGAGCTGCTGGTCCTGGGGCAGCATGCCGGTGTCCGTAGCCCCGGGTGCCACCGCGTTGACGCGAATCCCGTCGGTCGCCACGAGCGCGGCCACCGCGCGGGTCATCCCCAGGACGCCCGCCTTGGACGCCGGGTACATCGCCGGCAACGGGAAGTTGGCCAGCGCTCCCACGCTGGAGACGTTGACGACGCAGCCGCCCGAGGGGGAGTTGCGCCGCATCACACGTACGGCGGCTCGCACCGAGTAGAACGTTCCGGCCAGGTTCACCGCGATGACGTCCGCGAAGTCCTCGTCTGTGAGGTCGCAGATGTCGGCCTGCGCGCCCGAGATGCCCGCGGCGTTCACCGCGACGTCCAGCCGTCCGAACTCGGCGAGAGCGCGTTCGTAGGCGGCGTCCACCTGACCGCTGTCCCGTACGTCGGCCCCGAGGGGGACGACGCCGTCGCATCCGGCCACGGCCTCGGCCGTCCTTTCGGCGTCGAGGTCCACCGCCGCGACCCGCGCTCCCTCCGCGACGAACCGGCGGACGGTGGCCAGGCCGATGCCCGAGGCGGCACCGGTGACGAGAGCGGCTTTCCCGCGGAGGCGGCCGTCGCAATCGCGGCGGCCCCCTCCCGAGGTGACGTCCATGCCGTCCCTACTTCGCGGCTGCGGGGTTGTCGAAGAACTTGTCGAGGTACTCCCGCGGCATCCACGCCTCGCCGTCGTTGACCTCTCCCTGGTCGCTCGGGGTGGCGCCCGTGGGCAGGTAGTCGGCCAGGTTCGCCTTGGTGATCACCGACGGCTCGCGGGTGAGGGTGCCGGCCTTGGGGCCCGCTCCCTGCATCACCATCATCCCGACGGTGAACCAGGCCTTCGCCTGCTGGGTGCCGTTGCCGCCCGTGCCGGCGCTGTCGTAGCCGTCGGCCGCCAGCTTCTTCCAGGAGGCCAGGGAGGAGGCGGAGGCACCCGCGTCGACCACCTTGGGGACGTCCCGCCCGGTCGACTCGAAGGCGGCGTAGACCCCGGAGCCCATCACGCCGAGCTGGGCCACCATGGCGATCTTCTGGGGGTGACTGGAGAGGAACTTCAGCAGCTCGGACTTGGCCACCGGCGCGACGTAGGCGCCGTTGACCTCGCCGATCGTCTTCATGTCGGGGCACGCGGCGAGGATGTCCTTGACGGCCTGGTAGCCGATCGTCTCCGCGGACAGTCCCTGGAAGCCGCGGACGATGACGACGTCGCCCTTTCCGCCGAGCTGCTTGGCGACCAGGGCCGTCGGCTCGGCGACGTTCAGGTAGGCGTTCTCGGCCACGTTGACGGCGTACTTGGAGCGGATGGTCGAGGAGAGCGCGACCGTCACGACACCCTTCTTGCCCGCGGCGTCGACCGCGGAGACCATCGCCTCTCCCGAGAGGGGCGTGACGTAGATGATGTCGACGCCGGAGTCGACCAACTCGTTGTAGCCGCGGATCTGCTCGGCCGGGGTCATGGTCGCCGGATCGGTCATGATCCGCTTGACCAGCTTGCCCTGGACCAGGCCCTGGGCCTTGGCGTCGGCGAAGCTCGCCTCGACCTGCTGGACGACGGCCGCGGCGTACGGGTTGGAGGCGGGCAGGTACGAGAAGCCCACCTTGGCCGGGCGGCCGAGCGCCTTCTTGTCGCGCCAGGCGCTGGCGAAGACCTCCTCACCGTAGGCGTTGTAGGCCTTCTGGACGTCCGAAGGCAGTGCCTTGACGGCGCCGTCGGGGTCCTTGGGCGCGACGGTGGGCACCTGTCCGCAGTCGGCCGCCGCCTTCCCCTTCGTGTCCGTCGTGCCGCCGCCGGCCGCGCCGCCGCCGACCGCGCCGCTCGCCCCGCCGCAGCCGGCGAGCACGAAGGTGAGGACGATCGCGGTGGAGGAGGCCACGACGCGCGTGCGGGCGCGCCGGGAGGTGGATCTGTTCATGGGGTGCCTTTCTGGGATGGGTGCCGCTGCGGCCGGGCGTCCCAGCCCTGTGCCGCGCGGGTGAAGAGTGGAAGCTTGCTGAGGGGCGGGTTCAGACCTGGTCGCGGAGCCTGCGCTCCCGGCCGTAGACGGCCATCGCGGCGAGGATGACGACGCCGTTGAGGATCTGCTGGTCGGCTTCCTGGAAGCCCAGCCCGACGAGGACGGTGGAGACGACGGTGAGCAGCAGCACGCCGACGGTGGTGCGGGTGTAGCTCCCCGGCCCGCCGAACGCGGTGCCGCCGAGGACCACCGCGGCGATGCTCTGGAAGAGGTACGGGTTGCCGAGCCGGTTGTCGACGCTCCCGGCGAAGCCGGCCAGCACCACGCCCGCGAGGACCGCGAGGGCCGCGGAGACGGCGTAGACGGTGATCCAGACCCGGCGGGTACTGATGTGCGCGAGGTCCGCGGCCACCGGGCTCGCGCCGGTCGCGAGGAGCCGACGGCCGGGCAGGGTTCGGTGCAGCACCACGGAGACCACGGCGATCACCAGCACCCAGATCACCACGACCGGCGGCACCGGGAGGCCGAAGGTGGACGACATGGGCGCGCTCAGGCGGGCCACCCAGCCGGGCGCGCCGACGCCGGTGCCGCCTTGGCTGAGGACCGCGGTCACTCCGACGGCGATCGAGCCCGCGGCGAGGGTGACGATGATCGGGTGGACGGCGAAGCGGTGGCACACGTACCCCACGAGGCCGCCCATCGTGGCGGCGCAGGCGACCGCGGCGCCCAGCATGACGGGCAGCGGTACGCCCGCGACGTCGCTGAACTGGGTCACGGTGACCGCTCCCGCGACGATGAATCCGGCGAGGGACAGATCGATGCCGCGGATCAGCACGACCAGGGTCTGCCCGATGGAGGCCAGACCGGTCAGCGCGCACAGCACGAGGACGGAGCGGATGCTCGTCGGCTCGAGAAAGCCCGGCATGGCGGCCGCGCCCCAGGCGAGGACGGCCAGGGTGAGCAGGATCTGCACGAGCGGGAACCGCCGCTGCCAGGAGAGCAGCAGCTGTCCGGTCGAGGGGGCCGGGCGCTCGACGACCGGTGTCGCCGCGTCGTCGCCGGGGGCGGCGGGCGCCGTTCCTAGCGAGCCTTGCTGGGTGGTCGTCATCGGCCTTCCTTCAGTTCTCGTGCCGCGATCGCCCCGAAGAGGACCGCACCGATGAGCAGGGCCCCGTAGATCACCTGGAGCCAGGTCTGCGAGACCTGCAGCACCCCGAGCAGGCTCTGCAGCAGGTAGATCGCGGCGGCGCCGGCGAGCGCGTTGGCGATGCCGCCGCCCCCGCCCTGGAGCGGGATGCCGCCCAGCGCGACCGCCGCGATCGCGATGAGGGTGTACGCGGAGCTCGTGCCGGACTCGGCCGTCGACGCCAGCCCGATGAGCACCAGGCCGCCCACGGCCGCCATCGCGCCGCCCAGGGCGTAGGCGAGCACGCGGACGGCGCCGACGGGCACGCCGCTGGTGAACGCCGTGACGTCGTTGCCGCCGACCGAGCGCAGGAGGCTGCCGTACGTCGTGAGCCTGGTGACCAGCAGCCAGAGGACCGCCGGGACGGCCAGGGCGACCAGCCCGCCGGGGACCGGGCCCATGGACCCGGCGAAACCCGCCATCCAGGTGCCGGCGACGGTGGTGGGGCTGGGCGCCAGCTTGAGGTCGAGCCCGGTGAGGACGAAGAACATCGCGAGGGTGACGACGATCGGCTGGAGCCGGCCGACAACGATGAGCAGG
This sequence comes from Streptomyces sp. Q2, assembly GCF_056820935.1. Lineage (NCBI taxonomy): Bacteria > Bacillati > Actinomycetota > Actinomycetes > Kitasatosporales > Streptomycetaceae > Streptomyces > Streptomyces sp. Q2. Next base: position 124,296 of record NZ_JBXEJE010000015.1, read on the forward strand.
CCGGTGAGGGCTCCGACCAGCGCGCCCGCGATCATGAGGACGGGCAGGGCGACGTAGCCGCCCAGGCCGTTCGGCTGGAGCTGGGTCGCGTAGAGCAGGCCGCTGAGCGTCATCAGAGGGCTGATCGACAGGTCGATGCCTCCGCGACCGCTCATGATCGAGGGCACGCTCGCCATCGCGGCGATGCCGAGCGGGGCCAGGGCGGCAAGCTGTGCGGTGCTCCCGAAGCCGGGCTGCTTCGCGAGGTTGGCGATCAGCAGCACCGCCGCCAGGATCAGCGCGAACAGATAGGTGTGCCGTGCGAACAGGGCCCTGAGGCTGCCGCGTCGGGACGCGGTACCCGTCGTTCGGGTGTGCCGCGGGGCGGAGGCGGGAGCGGTCCGGTCGGTGGTGCTCATGCCGTCACCGCCACGCCGCCGAAGAAGGCGTCGACGAGCCGTTCCCTGCTCAGTTCCGCCCGCCCGAGTTCCGCGGCGAGCGAACCCTCGCGGAAGACCAGGACGCGGTCCATCAGTTCGACGTGCTCGTCGACCTCCGAGGAGAGCATGACGATGGTCAGCCCGGCCTCGGACAGCTCGCGCAGCAGCCGGTAGAGATCGCGTTTCGCGCCCACGTCGATACCCCTCGTCGGGTCGTTGAGCAGCAGGATGTCGGGACCGGCGGCCAGCCAGCGGGCGATGACCACCTTCTGCTGGTTGCCGCCGCTCAGCGTGGTGATCGCGTCCGAGGAGCGGCCGTACTTGATGTTGAGTCGCCGGACGTAGTGGCCGAACCGCTTCTCCGCCGAGTCCGCGGACAGCAGCCCCCGCGTGACGTCCCGGCGGGCGGTGGCGATCGCGAAGTTGTCCAGGATGGACATCCACGGAAGGACCGACTCCCCGCGCCGGTCCCGCGCCACGTACGCGATGCCGAGGTCCCGCGCTCGCCCCGGGCCGGTCACCCGGTGCTCCTGGTCGCCCTCGATCCGCAGAACACCTTCGGTGTCGCCGTGTCCGAGGAGGAGGCGCAGGAACTCGTCCTGGCCGTGGCCCTCGAGCCCGGCGAGCCCGACGATCTCGCCGCGACGGAACTCCGCCTCGCACGGCGCGGCGCCGGGACGCAGGCGGGAGCCGCGCACGCGCTGGACGACCGGGCGGCCGGCGGTTTCGCCGAGGGCGGCGTCCGCGGCGGCGAGGACCGGCTCCTGGACGAGGTGCGTGCCGCCTGTCATCAGCCGGATCATCTCGTCGGGGTTCCAGTCCGCGCCCAGGGTTCCCACCGTCTTCCCCGACCGCAACACGGTGACGCGGTCGCCGATCTCGCGGATCTCGTCCATCCGGTGGGTGATGAGGACGATGCTCATGCCCAGTTCCGCTCGGTGCTTGAGCAGGGCGAACAGCCGGGTGCGGGTGTCGTGGTCGAGCGCGGAGGTCGCCTCGTCGAGGATCAGCACCTTGGGATCGCGCAGCAGCGACCGGGCGATGCCGCAGGCCTGGCGGTCGCTGAGCTGCAACGCGCCGAAAGGGACGTCCAGCGGCGGCGGCGTGACGAGTAGCGCGGAGAGGACCTCTTGCGCCTTCTCGCGTCGGCCCCTGTCACGGGAGACGGGGCGCAGCAGGCCGTCCGCGCCGAGCCAGAGGTTGTCGAGCACGCTCCGGTTCTCGACGCCGAGCACTTCCTGGAACACCGTGTCGATGCCCGCCCGCAACGCCTGGGCCGGGGTGCGCGGGGCGAAGGGACGGCCGCCGACCCGCATGGAGCCGGCTCCGGGCCGGTGCACACCGCTGAGGATCTTGACCAGGGTGCTCTTCCCCGAGCCGTTCTCCCCCACGAGGGCGTGCACCTCGCCCGGAAGCAGGCGCAGCGCGGCGTCCCGGAGGGCGACCGTCGGGCCGAAGTGCTTCCGCAGGCCGTCGACCGCCAGGACGGCGTCCGGTTGGTCGGTGAGCGGGTGGGTCGACACTGACCCCTCCTGACTTTGGGACCGTTCGTCAGAACGTGTGATTGTCGTTCCGTCATACAAAGTGGGGGGAGCGAGGAGACCGTAGCGCGCCAGGGAAGCCACGTCCATAGGCGGAAACGTTGGGAATCACGGGATTGTCGTCTCGTCATACAAAGAGTAGCGTTGCCCGGGCCGACGTCGGATGCCGCAGGCCCGCGTCGTCCACACCGCCCGGGCGGGCCGGGCCGGCGACGAACGAAGGAGCGCGCGTGTACCTCATCACCGGTGCCAGCGGAGGTCTGGCACAGACCGCAGCGGAGCTGCTGCTCGAGTCGGTTCCCGCCGACCAGGTCATCCTGACGACGCGGGCGCCCGAGAAGCTCCAGACGTTCGCCGACCGCGGCGCCCACGTCCGGTACGCCGACTTCGCCGCACCGGACAGCCTGGAGTCGGCCTTCGCGGGGGCCCAGCGGATGCTGCTCGTGTCCACCGCCCAGGTCGGCTCGCGGATCGGCTTCCACCGCAACGCGATCGAGGCGGCCCGACGTGCCGGGGTCCAGTACCTCGCCTACACCTCGATCGTGGGCGCCGGCACCGAGGAGAACGACGCCGTCGTCTGCATCGAACACCGCGCGACCGAGGCGATGCTGCGGGACTCGGGACTGCGCTGGAACGCGCTGCGCGACTCCCAGTACGCGGAGGCGGTGGCCCACTTCATCGCTCCGGGCGCGGTCGCCATGGGACAGATGGTCGGCGCCTGGGGTGAGGGCACCGTCGGCTTCGTCGCCCGGGAGGACTGCGCGGCGACCGCCGTGGGCGCGCTCCTCGGCCGCGGCGAGGACAACCGGGCCTACGAGGTCACCGGCCCGGAAGAACTGACGTACCGTCAAATCTGTGCCATGGTCAGCGAGATCAGCGGCGCCGACGTCGGATACGTGCCGATCGCCGACGAGGAGCAGTACGCCATCTTCGACGCCATGGGCGTGCCCCGGGAGTACCAGAGCGACATGTCCTCCTCCCCCATCCCCTGGAACAGCGACGACATGGTGTCCTTCAGCCGCGCGATCCGCGTGGGTCACATGTCGTCCCTCAGCGACACCGTCCAGAAACTCGCCGGCCGAGCCCCCCGTTCGATGCGCTCGGTGCTGGAGGAGGCCGCCGCGACCTGGCCGCCCGCGGGCGCCGCACTGCAGGCGGCCGCTGCCGACAGCGTCGCCGAGGCCGCGCTGTGACCGCCTCACCCGCCGAGGACACGTCGTACCTCACCGAGCAGGCTCTGCGGCGCTTCGTCGACGTGCTCGGCGAGGACGGTGTCGTCCTCGGTGAAGGCCGCTTCCACGAGCAGTACCGCGACAAGTACTGGCACCGCGACGACGACTCCTACGACCCGGCCGCGGTCCTGCTGCCCCGCAGCACCGAGGAGGTACAGGCCGTCGTCCGGATCGCCAACGAGTTCGGGGTGCCGATCTGGACGTCCTCGCAGGGCCGCAACTACGGATACGGCGGCTCCTCCCCGCGCCTGAAGGCAACCGTCGTGGTCAGCCTGACCAGGATGAACCGCGTCCTGGAGATCAACCGCGACCTCGCCTACGCGGTGGTCGAGCCGGGCGTGCGGTGGTTCGACCTGCACGACGCCCTGAAGGAGTCCGGCAACGAGGACCTGATGGTGACCGTCCCCGACATCGGCTGGGGAAGCGTCATCGGCAACTCCCTCGACTGCGGGATCACCTACCAGCCGTACGGCGCGGACTTCATGGCGCCGTGCGGGATGGAGGTCGTGCTGGCCAACGGCGAACTGCTGCGCACCGGCATGGGTGCCATCCCGGACAACAAGTCCTGGCACACCTACAAGCGCGGCCTCGGCCCGGTCCTCGACGGCCTGTTCATGCAGAGCAACTTCGGCATCGTCACGAGGATGGGCTACTGGCTCATGCCCCGGCCGGAGGCCTACGCGCCGTTCTTCCTCACGGTGCCGCGGGACGAGCACCTCGACCAGGCGGTCGACATCATCCGCAGGCTCCGTCTCGACGGCACCCTGCGCGGCGTACCGAGCATGTACAACACCGTGACGCTGGCGGCCCAGTTCCCCGAGGTGATGGGACGGTTCGCCGGCGCCGAGGGGGCCTTCAGCGAGGAGACCCTCGACGAGATGGCCGACGCGACCGGCCTGGGCCGGTGGGCCCTGCGCGGAGCACTGTGGGGCGACACCCCTGTCGTCGGCCACCAGCTGGACAAGATCCGCACGGCATGGAGCGCGATTCCCGGCGGCAAGGTCCTCTTCGAGCGGACCTACGGCCCGGACGAGTACGACCAGATCCGCTCCATCCCCGACAAGTGCCAGGCGGGCCTGCCCGGCCTCGACCTGATCGAGGCCATGCCGGAAGGGATCGCCCACATCGGCTTCTCCCCCGCCGTCCCGCTGGTCGGGACCGACGTGCGCGAGGTCGTCGACCTCTTCGACCGGATCGTCAGGCAGAAGGTCGGCGTCAACGTCGCCGGCGGGCTGCTGATCATCAATGAGCGCACGGCCCTCTACGTCACCGGCCTCAACTACGACTACCGCGACGCGGAGCAGTGCCGCAAGGCCTACGACGCGGTGAAGGTGCTCGTGGCCGAGGCGGGCAAGCGTGGATACGGCGAGTACCGCGCCCACCTGGACTTCATGGACCTGGCGTCGGCGCAGTACTCCTTCAACGACCACGCCTACCGGCGCTTCTGCGAGACGATCAAGGACGCGGTCGACCCGAACGGCATCCTGTCCCCGGGACGCCACGGCATCTGGCCGGAGAAACTGCGGCATCTCGCCGACCGCGGCTGAGGTGTGCGACAGACAGATGTGGGGCCCCGGCTCGTCCGAGCCGGGGCCCCACGTCTCGGCCGATTCACGCCGGGGATGTCGCCGCCGCGAAGGACAGTGCCATGTGCTGGGTGTCCATGTACTCGCGAAGGGTCCTGATCCGGTCGTCGACGACCTCGTACACGTTGGCGTACCGGTTGTCGTACGGGCTTTTGTCGCGGAAGGATCCGCTTCCCCGCGCCTCGGCGACGACCCAGGTCCCTTCCCCGACCAGGCGCGTGATCTCCATCTGAGGACCGGCCCCGTCGAACAGGGCAAGCATCTCCGGGAGCACCTTGAGCATGGTCGCGCCGTCCATCGGCTTCTCCGCGCCCGGCAGGTCGTACGCCTGGATCGTGTAGCTGAAATCCGGTGTGATCAGCCGGGCGACGCGCTCCCAGTCATGTCGGTTGAGCGCGTCGACGAATGCCCGGACCACGTCCTTGGCATCAGTGGCCATCAGAGTTCTCCCTTTCGCGTGGCCGCCGCACGGCCGAATGCCGCCTCGATCCGGGCCGAGCGCTCGGCGACCATCGGATACCACTCCGGGTGGGTGACGATGTGGCTCTCACCACGAGCGAGGGCGGCCAGCACGATGTCACCCACCTCGGCCGGGTCCAGCCAGCGCAGCGCGGCGAGTTCCGCGTTCTGCGAGATGTCGTTCTGCACGAAGCTGCTGGTGTCCGTGTCGGCGGGTCTGGTGCGCAGGCTTTGGGCGATGTTGCTGCGGACCGTTCCCGGCGCGAGGACCGCGGCCGTCACGTTCGAGTCCTCGCGCCCCAGTTCGTGTGCCAGCGCCTCGGTGAGGCCCATGACGGCGAACTTGGTGGTGGCGTACGCACCGAGGCCGGGCATGTCGGCGACGAAGCCGCCCATGGAGGACGTGTTCACCAGGTAGGCCGGCTCGCCGTGCTCCTTGAGCAGCGGCAGGAACGCGTGGACGCCGTGGATGACGCCGTGAAGGTTGACGTCGAGGATCCACCTCCAGTCCGCGAGGGTCATCTCCGCGATGCCGGCCTCCGGGGCCACGCCGGCGTTGTTGAACAGCAGATGCACCTTGCCGAAGCGGTCGACGACCTGGTCGGCGAGCGCCCGCACGCTCGCGGCGTCCGAGACGTCCGTGCGCAGGCCCACGGCCCCGATCTCCTCGGCCACCGCGTCGAGCGGGCCCTTCTCGATGTCGGCGATCACCACGTGCGCGCCGTGCTCCACCAGCCGTTGCGCGATGCCCCGTCCGATGCCCGACGCACCGCCGGTCACCACGGCGACCAGGCCGGCTACGTCCGATATCGCGCTCATGAGCGTGCCTCTCCGTCGATCGGGCCCTGGGTTCTGTGGGCGCCGGGCCACACGCCGTGCCGTCCCGGCGAGAGGATCCCGTTGGGGTCGACCGCGTCCTTGATGCGCTCGACGAAGCGCCGGTAGGCGTGGTCGTTGAAGGAGTACTGGTCGGCCGCGAGGTCCATGAATTCCAGGTGGGCGCGGTACTCGCCGTACCCGAGCGCCCCCACCTCGCTCACCAGCATCTTCGCGGTGTCCACCGCCGCGCGGACCTGTTTCTCGTCACGGGTGTCGAAGCTGAGGCTGCTCACGACGATGGCGCTGCGGTCGTTGATGGGGAAGATCGCGCACACGAAGTTCGTGCCGGCCCGCTCGGTGACCAGCCGTTCGATCACGTCGACGACGCGGCGCACCTCGCCGCCGGTGAGCGGTACGACGGGCGAGAAGCCGATGTGCCCGACGAAGTCCGGGAGCACCTCCATCATGTCCATGCTCGGGATCCCGGCCTGGACCTTCTCCATGAACGTGCTCAACTCGCCCCACTCGTCCCGCAGGAACGTGCGGTGGTGGTCGACACGCGAGCCTTCGACGGCCGCCCACGCCTCACGGATGCGCCGCAGCCGGTGCTCGACGACGGGGAGGTCTCCCCACAGTGCGGTGCGCAGCCCCCAGCGCCCGACGCCGGCGCGAGCGGCGAGCTCTTCGAGGGCGTCCTCGCTCATCGGGCCCTCGGCCCCCATGAACTCACCGAGGAGTTCGGGGAACTGGGCGGACATGGTGATCGTGTTCTGCAGGTTCGGCACGCCCTCGATCACACCGTCCAGGCGGAGTTCGCGGATGATGTCGACGGCCTGCGCGAGCTGGTCGTCCCGGGGGACGGTGAGGTAGACGGGGGCGTAGGCCTGCGGACGGCGCTGCAGCCACACGCCCGCGCGCGTCACGACGCCGTAGTTGGACTGCATGAACAGCGGGTCGAGCACCGGCCCGAGACCGCGCGGGTAGACGTGCCAGGACGGGTTGTCCGGCAGGGCCCCCATGCCGGTCCGCAGCAGCTCGCCGTCGGCGAGGACGACCTCCATCCCGCAGATCTTCTGGAAGTCCGACCCGTTGGGGCCGTAGGTGACGCCGTTGTCGAGGGAGTTGCCGATCACGCTGCCCCAGCCGATGTCGGGGATGGAGCACCACAGGTCCTCGTTGCCCGAGTCCTTGAGCGCGTCGTACAGGTCGAACCACCTCACCCCGGGCTCGACGACGGCGTACGCCAGCTCGCGGTTGATCTCCAGCACCCGGTTCATCCGGCGGAAGCTGATCAGGAGCGAGCCCCGGACCCGCGGGGACGGGCCGCCGTAACCGTTGTTGCGGCCCTGGGAGGACGTCCACACCGGGATGCGGTACTCGTTCGCGACCCGCAGGACCGCCTGCACCTGCTGGGTGGAGGTGGGGAAGACCACGGCGGAGGAGTCGTAGGTGCGGTCGCCCTGGAACCAGTAGGGGTCCCGGTAGGAGTCCCGTTCGTCGTCGGACAGCAGCAGCGCGTCGGCGCCGACGATCTCCACCAGTCGGCGCACCGCCTCCTGGTCCAGAGGCTCGGCGGCGGGGGTCGGGGGTTCGCCGGTGGTCGTCATCGTGTTTCCTCCTCGGCACCGGACAGCTGCTCCAGCCAGGCGATGACCGGCTTGACGGTGTCGGCGGAGTTGGCCTCCAGGATCAGTCCGTGGCCGTTGCCGACGATGCCGGCGTCCTCCAGGGCGATCAGCTCGGCCTGCGCGCCCACACAGTTGAGGAACTCGACCAGGGGCGGCGACTGGGCCGCGCTGCCGGACGCGCTGCCCGTCACGACCGCGACGGGGGTGCCGCTGAGGCCGGGGACGCGGTAGTGGGCGGGATCCGCCTTGAGTTGGTCCGGGGACTCGATCGCCGGCTCGGTCGTCAGCTCGGCGTAGGTGAGGCCGTAGGTGATCTCCCCCAGCCCGGGAAAGTCGGCGTAGGGCGGGCCCATCGGTTCCACCGCGACGATTCCCCTGACCAGGCCGGGCCGCCGGTTCGCGGCCAGCCAGCCGCCCGGGCTGCCCGCGGAGTGCGTGACCAGGACCGCCGGACCGATCCGGTCCAGCAGTGCGGCGAGCCGGTCGCCGTCCAGCCGCTGCCCTTCGGCGAAGTCGGCCAGGAAGAAGCCCATCGCCGAGGTGAGCTGCTGGAACTCCTCCCCGTCGAAGGCGCGGTCCCAGGGCCACTGGGTGTGCGTGTCGGCGGCGTCGGCCGGAGCGAACAGGAAGCTCGCGAACTCCAGTGGCAGCGGCGGGGCCACCGGGCCCAGCACGTCCGGGTGGTGCGGGGAACGTCCGTGGCCGGGCCTGTCGACGACGTACACGGCGTAGCCGGCCCGGACCAGGTCGTAGGCCCAGCCCTGGCGGCCGTCCGGGGTACCGAGCCAGTCGGTGCCCTGTCCGCCGCCGCCGTGCACGAGGACGAGCGGGTGGGGCCGGGTGACCTCGACCGGCGCCAGCCACGCGACGTGGAGCGGGCCGCGCGGGAGGGTGCCTTGCGGGGTGGAGATCCGCTCCCCCGGGATCCAGAAGAACCCGGTACGGATCGTGATCGGCTCCACCGCGTCGTCGAGGTGGGGCGGTTTCATGTTCATGGTCGGTCCTGTCTCACGGCGGCACAACAGGCGGGGGCGGTGGGGTCGTTGCGGTCACCGGGCTTCGGGCGGCGGGATCTCCAGCAGCAGGCACGCGGTGTTGCGGAACGCCTGCTCGCGCAGCATCGCGTTGCGGTGGGTGAGCAGCGAGCTCATGTCGCGGAAGATCCGGTCGAACCGCTCGCCCTGCCGCATGGACCCCGAGCCGACGACACGGAGCAGGTCGTGTTCGAGCGTCTCCCAGAGCTGGACGATGATCTCGCGGACCGCGCAGGCCAGGCTCCAGTCGTCGACGAAGGTGTACTCACGGCTGCCGTCGACCGTGGCGCGGCAGTGCTCCATGTGCTTGGCGATGACCCCGTCGAGGGCCAGCTCGGCGGTCTTGATCTTCGTCCAGGCGGCTCCGTAGTGACGCTGGTAGTCCACGTCGTACAGCCGCAGTTGAACGGGGGGCAGCGGGGTCTTGCGGGTGCGCATGAGCCGCTCGAACTCGTCGAGGGCGTGGTAGAGCCCGCCGACGGCCAGGCTGGCCAGGGACACCGTGAAGGTGAGCAGTCCGCGGCCGGCGTACATCGGGTTGGCGTGCAGCCGGGACCCGACCGTGCCGTCCTTCACCGGGATGTCGATCATGTTGGCGTCCTCGATGACGAGGTCCGCCTCCACGAAGGCGTCGGTGAAGCGGATGCTCTCCGAGCCCGTGGCCTTCAGGCCCGTCGACTCGCCCCAGTTGTGCAGGCGTTCGAAGGTCTTCTCCGGGGCCAGGAACATGCCCATCACGGGGGCCGAGCCGTCCTCCTGCTCGACCATGCACTGGCCGAGGTACCACGTGGAGTAGGGGATGCCGGAGCAGTAGTCCACGGTGCCGTCGAGGACGTAACCGCCGTCGGTCCTCTTCGCCCTGACCGTCGGCGCGGACACCGAGGCCGCCCGGAAGTCGCCGCCCGCGAACGCCCGGTCCTGGACCTCCTTGGGGTACCAGGAGGCGACATGGAGGGCGTGGTTGGCCGCCAGCGCGAAGCACCAGGCGCTGCCCATGTCACCTCGGGCGAGCTCCTTGCACACCTCGAAGAACGTGCCGGGCGAGACCTCGAGGCCGCCGTACGTCTTCGGCACGAACATGTCGTAGAAGCGGTTCGCGAGGAACTTCTCATGGATGTCCGCGGGGATGTGCGTGAGCTTTTCCGCTTCCTCCTGGCGGGCGAGGAGTTCCTCCCGCATCGCCCTCGCCCGTCCGACGAGTTCCTCCTGCGAGGGCTCGGTCAGGTCGGGCCGCGCGGCGGCGTGTGCTGTGGTCATCGCTTCTCCTAAGCGCCCGGGGGACACATCACGTTCGACTGCCGGCGCTGCGGCAGTGGGTTCTTGAGGGGTTCGGGGGTCAGGTGGTCCGGTCGACGGCGTCGGCACCCCTGCGCAGCTGGTCCTGGTGGCGCATCTCCAGCGGGCGCCGTGCGTGCGCTCGGAGTACGGCGGCGACCCTGACCACGTCACCGGCTTCGTAGGCCTCGACGAGTTCGCGGTGGTCGTCCAGGAGGGAGCCGGAGGCGTAGCTTCCCCGGTCGAGCGCGCGCAGGTTGAGTCCGGGCAGGCACAGGCGGCGGTAGGTGTCCAACAGGATCGTCGATCCCGCGAGTTCGACCATGTACTCGTGGAAGCGCTCGTTGGCGCGCACCCAGCCCTCGGGGTCCGTGAAGCGGCCGTCCTGGACGAAGCCGAGGGTGTCCTCCATGAGTGCGCGCAGCCGCGCCAGTTCGGCGGGCTTCGCCTTGCCGACGGTCAGTTCCGCGACGCCGGTCTCGATGGCCAGCTTCGCCTTGTAGACCTCGTCGATGATGGAGTCGGGCACGGGTGTGATGAGGTACTCGCCGCTCTGGCGCCGGATGAGCCCCTCGTCGGCCAGGGCCACCAGGGCGCGGTGGATGCGGTTGGCGTCCACCCCCAGTTCCCCGGCCCAGCGGGCGGTGTCGATGACCTCCTCGACGTCGCTGCCCGCGTCGAGCACCCGGGTGCGCACCTCGCGCAGCACGGATGCCTCCGGGGCCGTCTGCATCCGGCCGAAGCGGCCGCGGAAGTAGGCGAGCGGATGACCGGAGTAGGAACTCGCCTCCTCGACGTGGGCGAGGAACACGTCGTGGGTGCCCGCCTCCACCTGCTCGGCGACCCGGCAGATGAGGTGCGCGATGGCGCCGACCAGCAGGGGCGAGCCGTTCGACGCGGTCTCGGTGGGCACTCCCTCGTACTTGTCGGGGACGCGGGAGGCGAAGCGTGTGGCCAGGTCCACGTGGTCCTCGGCGAGGACGTTCACCGCGAAGGCTCCGCTGTCCCGTACCGCCGCGGCGGTGGCCGAGTTCCGGTTGAGGCAGATGAGGAGCATCGGCGGATCGTCGGTCAGGGAACTGACCGCGCTCGCGGTACTGCCGTACCGGACGCCGTCGTACTCCGTCGTGATCACGGTGACGCCGGTGGCGAACCGCCCGATGACGTCGCGGAACTCGCGCGCGGTGACCGGGCGGGGGCCGGACTGGGTGACGGGGGACGGCGTGGACATCACAACCAACTCCTCTGGAGACCCGTGCCAAGCCGCGGGCTCCGGGTGAACTCTGCACGAACTCGCCGCTGGACTGTATGACGATCGCACAATGGCGTAAAGAGGGGTGCGAGGGGCCGACCATCAGAACCGATGGACTGAGAGGTGGCCGCGACTAGCGTCGTACTCTGCCTGCCTATATTATCGTCATACAAAGTTCCGTGTCGAGAGGAGAGCTCGATGAGCGCAAGCCTGTACGCCGCAGACTCCGCGCCCCACCCTGCGGCGGAGGGCACGGCCGACCACCTCTTGCAGGTGGCGGCCAGGCTTCGTCCCGTCCTCAGGGCCGCGCAGGCGGAGCACGAGGCGCTCGGTGGCTACTCCGAGGCCATCCACAAGCAACTGCTCGACGCCGGTTTCTACCGGATGCTCCAGCCGAAGAAGTACGGCGGTCTGGAGCTGCCACTGGAGGACTTCCTCCGGGTGGGCGTCGAGATCTCGCGCGGCGACCCGGGAGTCGGCTGGTCGTTCGTCCTCGGGGCCGGCCACGCGTGGCACATCGCCTCCTTCTTCCCCGAGGAAGCCCAGGCGGAGCTGTTCGCCGGCGATCTCATCGCGCCCGGCCGCACCATCCCCCGCGGGCGGGCCGTCCGCACCGCCGGCGGCTACCGGCTCACCGGCACCTGGGACTACTGCTCCGGCTCGATGTGGAGCACCCACGCGATGCTGGTCGCCCCCACCTTCACCGAGGCGGACGTGCCGCTCGGGCTGCGCGCGTTCGTCGTCCCGCGGGACCGGTACGAGATCCTCGACGACTGGGGCGGCGACCTCGTCCTCGGCATGCGGGCGTCCAGCTCCAACTCCATCCGGGTTGAGGACGCGCTGGTCCCGGAACACCTCAGCGTGCTCTACGACTTCAAGGACCACACCCTGGGCGAGGAGGGAACACCCGGCTACCGGTTGCACGGCAATCCCGTGTACCTGGGCCGGACCATCGCCTTCTTCAACTGCGAGCTCGTCGCCACCCAGGTCGGCGCCGCCTGGGCGGCCTTCGACCAGTTCGACGAGCTGATGGCCGGACGTCCGACGAGCTTCCCGCCGATCATGGCGCGCACCGACTCCGCGGAGTACCACCGCTGGTACGGCAAGATGCTCGGCCAGATCGACGCCGCCGAGACCCTGCTGCTCGGCGCGATGCGCCAGTACACCGAGCTGGGGCGGCGCTGGGAACGCACGCGTCAGGAGTTCACGCCCGAGGAGGACGCGAGGCTGCGTGGCGTGATCCTGCAGGGCGCCCAACTGGCCAATCAGGCGGTCGACCTGGCCTTCTCCACGGCCGGGTCCAGCGCGGCACGGCTCGGGTCGCCGATGGAGAAGTACTACCGGGACGTGGCGATGTTCAAGACGCACATCGCCGCCAAGTGGGACGTCACGTACGGGTCGGTGTCGCGCTATCACTTCGGGCAGCCGCTGACCTTCTGAGGCGCCCGCTGCCACGGGCGTCCCACCCCGCACGGAGGTGGGACCGGTGACCTACCGGTCCTGCATCTCCTTGAGGCTGTCGAGGGCGTTGCCCGCGACGCGCCGGATGTGCGTGATGGTGACGCCGGCCGCCGTGTCCGCGTCCCGTTCGCGGATGGCCGCGACGATGGCGCGCAGCTCCTGGATGACCTCGGCGTGGCTGGTCGACATGCCCTTGAGCTGCAGCACCCGCACCTTCGCCTGGACGCTCTCCACGAGCTGACGCAGCACCTCGCTGCCGGCCCCGTCGATCAGGACGTCGTTGAAGTGCCGGCGCGCCATGAGGACCTGGCGCGGCTCGACGGACTCCTCCGAGGCGACCTCGGCGAACCGCTCCGCCGCCGCCTCCAGGGCGTACACCTGAGAGCGGGGCGCCTTCTCGACGAACCGCCGCACCACCAGGCTCTCCAGCGCCGCCCGCACCTCGTAGAGGTCGCGGGCCTCCTCCAGAGTGGGCGCCGCGACCACGGCGCCCTTCTGGGGCACGACCGTGATCAGCCCCTCGGAGGTCAGCTCCCTGAGCGCCTCACGCACGGTGGTCCGGGAGACGTTGAGCTGCTCGACCAGCTCCCGTTCGACGAGACGCTGCCCGGGCTCCAGACGGAAGTCCCAGATCGCCTCCCGCAGAGCCGTGACAACCTGCTCGCGCAAGGGCGCGGCGACACGGCCGACCGGGCTCGTGGCCCAGGCCGAGGCGAGCGAGTTCGAGGTCGTGGACATGGTCTCCCTGCCTTGCGTGGGACAGCACTTGAAGGGATCAGAAGGCGGTGATGACTCCGCTGAGGTCGCGGAACTCACCGGAGGCATAGAGGGCTTCGTTGACCTGGTCGAGGGTGTACTCGGCCGTGACGATCGGCCGGGCGTCGTATTCCCCGCTCTCCAAAAGGGCCACGCACCGGGCCAGGTCACGGGACATGACGCTCTGGCCGTTCTGGCACGACAGGATGCGCCGGCCGTGGATCGCGATGGCGTTCTGCGGCAGGGAGACTTGCCCCTGAGCCCACTGCACGCCCGTCAGCACGACGGTCCCGGCACGCCGGGACATGGCGACCGCCTGCTGCACCGCCTGCTCGGGTCCCGCCGCTTCGACGACCACGTCGGCACCACGCCCCTCGGTGAGGGACCGCACCTGCTCGACCGGGTCGTGCTCCGTCGGATCCACGACGTCGGTCGCCCCGAGCGCGGCGGCCGTCGCACGGCGTTCGGCCAGCGGGTCGACCCCGATGATCCGCCCGGCACCGGCGACCCGCGCGGCCTGCACGCACCACTGGCCCAGATGTCCCAGACCGACCACCGCGACGGACGAGCCGGGCCCGACCTCCGCCACGTTGACGATCGCGCCGTGACCGGTGGTGATCCCGCAGCCCAGCAGGCTCAGATGCGTGGCGGGCAGCGAGCTGTCGACGCGCCACACCTGGCTCCGGTCGGCGACGACCAACTCCGCGTAGGCGCCGACGCGGCCCGCGGCGCGCACCGGCCGGCCCACGTGGTCGGTCGCCAGGACCGGTTCGGGGCTCTCGAAGAGCAGGGCGCACTGGTCGGGGCGGCCGACGCCGCAGTAGAAACACTCGTCGCACTGCGGAGTCCCCGCGACGACCACGAGGTCACCGACGCCGTAGTCGTACCCGCGGGCGCCGTGCTCGTGGCCGCGGGCGTCGCCGTCGCACCGCTCCACCACGCCCAGCGCGGTGTGGCCGAGCACGACCGGCAAGGTCTTGCCGCGCATCGCCCGCCACCCCAGCCAGTCGGTGGAGCAGAACGGCGCGGCGACCGTCCGCACCAGCACCTCGTGCTCGGCGGGAGCGCGCAAGGTCAGCTCCCGGATCGGCATGGGGGCGCCGAACGCCTCCAGCACGGCTGCTCTCATGTGGGCTTCCTCATCCGGTCGATGGTCAGAAGACGAACACGCCCGAGAGGTCCTCAAGCCGTTCGGAGCGCTGCAGCGCGGTGTTGATGTCGTCGAGCCGGTAGGAGCGGGTGACGATCGGTTTCGGGTCCAGCGCGCCGCGTTCCAGCAGGCGGATGTAGGCGGGAAGGTCGCGCCGCATGCGGACGTTGCCGTTCTGGGTGCTGAGCACCTGGCGGCTCTGGACCGCGAGCGGGATCTGTCCGAAGGTGACCTCTCCGGCCACGTCCTTGAGGCCGGACAGGACGACGGTGCCGGCCCGACGGGAGATCTCCAGCGCCAGCCGCTGGGAAGCGGGCGGCCCGGCCGCCTCGACGACCTTGTCGGCCCCCCGCCCCCGGGTGACGGCTCGTACGGCCTCCAGGGCGTCCTCCGGGACGACGGCCCGGGTCGCCCCGAGCGACTCCGCCACTCGGCGGCGCTCCTCGTTCGGTTCGACCGCGATCACCTCACGGGCACCGGCCAGGACCGCCGCCTGGATCGCCCAGAGGCCCAGGTGTCCCGCGCCGACGACGGCGACGACCTCGTCGGGCCGCACGCGTGCCACGTTGAGCACGGCGCCCACCCCGGTCGTGACGCCGCACCCCAGGAGCGAGAGCACCTCCCACGGCAGGTCGGTCTCGACCGGGAAGACCTGGTTCTGCGAGACGTTCATGAACTCGGCGTATCCGCCCACGCATCCGGCCGCGTTCACGACCAGGCCGTCCGAGGTGCGGGCCACGTCGGGGTAGACCCCGCCGAGGTCGAACAGCTCCGAGCACTGGTCCGGGCGGCCGATGCCGCAGTAGAAGCAGTGGCCGCACTCGGGTGTTCCGGGCACGACCACGCGTTGCCCCACCTCGATGCCGCGAACCTGGCCGCCGACCTCGACGACCTCACCCGCGGAGGCGTGCCCGAGGATCGTCGGCGGGACCTTCCCGAGCCGGCCGTGGAAGCTGGTCACGTCGGTCGAGCAGAACGGCGTCGCCTTCGTGCGGACCAGCACCCGGGTCGGGGCGAGGTCGAGCAGGTCGACCTCCTCGACGGTCAGGGGCTGTTCGAAGCCGCGGAGCAGGGCGGCTCGCATCGTCGCCATCACAGGGCTCCCTGAGCCGCGTCCGACCCGGCCGGCCCCGCCCGGTGCCGTTCGAGGATCGCCCGGTCCGTCACCGAGACGTCCCACAGCCCCGCTCCCCCGCCACGGCGGTTGGTGTTCTGCACATTGGCACCGCCGTCGACGGAGAAGATCTCGCCGGTGACGTAGCTCGCCTCGTCGCTGAGCAGGAACGCCACCGTCGCGGCCACCTCGTCCGGCCGGCCGGCGCGTCGCAGCGGCGAGGTCCCCGCACGCCGGCGCATGTCGGCCATCCCCGCCTCCCCGAAGATCGGCGTGGGCACGATGCCCGGGGCCACGGCGTTCACCCGCACGCCGATGGGACCGCCGTAGACGGCGGCACCGTGGACCAGACCCACCGTGCCGTGCTTGGACGTGGTGTACGCCAGCAGGTCGTTGCTCCCGCGCAGACCGGCGATGGAGGAGGTGACGACGACGGAGCCCACGCTGCCGCGCTCCAGGTAGTGGCGGAAGGCGGCCCGTACGCCGAGGAACGGGCCGCGCAGGTTGACGGCCATGACCCGCTCCCACTCCTCGACGGACACGTCGACGAGCTCGGCCAGGGAGCCCGCGATGCCCGCGTTGAGGTGGTGAAGGTCCACCCGTCCGAACGCGTCGACGGCCGCCCGCATGTACGCGTCGACACCGTCCTCGGAGGTCACGTCCGCGCCGACTCCGACGGCCGACCCGCCCAGCGCCGCGGCGACCTCCTTCGCCGCGTGGGCGTCGAGGTCCACGGCGACGACCTTCGCGCCCTCCGCGGCGAGCCGTTCCACCGTGGCTCGTCCGAGGCCGCCCGCGGCCCCGGTGACGACGGCCACCTTCCCGGCCAGTCCACGCAGTGTCATCCTGATCGCCTCACGTCTGTCGTAGGGGTGTGGTGCACGGTCACCGGCGCCGTTCTCGCGAGAAGCTCCTCCCGCAGTACGGGCAGGGCCTGGAGCGCGCTCTGCATGCCCATCGTGGCGGCGATCTCCATGACCTCCAGCAGTTCGCCGACGGTGGCGCCGTAGCCCAGCGCGTTGTCCATGTGCGCCTTCCACCCCTTCACGTACAGGTGGGTGGACGCGCAGTCGAACGCCGTGTAGACGAACTCCTTGACCTTGGGCTCCAGACCGCCGTGCTGCCAGGACACCGACGAGAAGTCGGTGTAGGCCTCGAACATCTCCGGGTCGAGTTCGAGGATCTCGTCCCAGAACTCGTGCCAGTAGCCGCGGTTGGCGGTGAACCGCTCCTTGAGTTCCTTCTGGTACGCGTCGAGCTCGCCGGGACCGTCGCGCAGGCCGCGCTCCGCGAGGATCTCGGCGAGCAGCGGCACGCCGATGTTCATCGCGTGGATCCCGACGGTCGTCGTGAGTTCGACGACCTCGGTGATCTCGCCGGGGGTGGCGCCGAGTTCGAGGGCCCGGCGGATGTGCCGGCGCACCCCGGGGGCGTACAGGTGGGTGGCTGCCGCGTCGACGGCCAGGTACACCAACTCGCGGGTCTTGGCATCGAGATGGCCCTTGCCCAGGGGCACACCGGCCAGTCGTACGTACGCCCCGAGGAGCTGCGGGGCTAGCTCGAGCACCGCCTCCCACTGCTCGTCCCAGGCGCCGTGCACCTCGACGACGGCGTCCCTCAGCTCCTGTGCCGAAGGCGCCTGCGCGCTCATCCCGTCACCAGCTCTCGGTCGGCCGCCCGCTCGAACGTCCAGCGGGCGATCTCGGTGTGGTCTGCGGTGTCGGGCAGTTCCTCGAGCGCGCGCTCCCACAGGGCCACGGCGCTCTCCGTGAGCGGGCTCGCGATGCCTAGTTGGCGGGCCAGATCGACGGCGATGCGCATGTCCTTGACCATCAGCCGCATGCCGAAGCCGGAGTCGTAGCCGCCCGGCAGCACGAAGTTGGGGAACTTGTTGTCCGTCGATCCGCTGCGGCCGCTGGAGGTGTTGATCAGTTCCACCATGACGGCGGGGTCGAGCCCGAAACGCTCACCGGCGAGCACGCCCTCGGCCGTGGCCAGCAGATGCGTGGCGGAGAGCAGGTTGTTGATGGCCTTGAGCGCGTGCCCGGCACCCACGGAGCCCGCGCGGCGGGCCGTGCCCATCGCCGTGAACAGGGGAGACAGTCGCTCCACGGCGCCCTCGGCGCCGCCCACCATGATCGTGAGCGTGCCGTTCTCGGCGCCCTTGACTCCTCCGGAGACGGGCGCGTCGACCAGGGTGACGCCACGGCGGTCGAGGTCGGCGGCCAGCCGCCTGGTGGACATCGGGTCGGAGGAACTCATGTCGACGACGGTGCTGCCCACGGCGAGGGCCTCGCGGACCGCCGGGTCGCCGAGTACGGCCTCGACGACCGCGCTGCTGGGAAGCATGAGGACGACGACGTCGGCGCCGCGGACGGCCCCGGCCGCGGTCTCGGCGGTACGAGCGCCGGCGGCGGCCAGCGCCGCCCGGGCGTCCTCACTCAGGTCGAATCCGGTCACCGCGTATCCGGCCCCGACGAGGCGCACCGACATCGGCGCCCCCATGTTCCCCAGCCCGACGAAGGCAACCGACGGCAGCGGGGAATGCGGTGCGGAGGTGTCAGACATCGCCCTTGACCTCCTCGATCACGCGCTCGGCGACGCGGAAGGACTCCAGCGCGGCCGGGACGCCGACGTAGACGGCGCACTGGAGGAGGACTTCCTGGATCTCCTCGACGGTCACGCCGTTGGTGAGGGCTCCCTTGACGTGCACACCGAGCTCGTGGTTGCGGCCCAGGGCGGTCAGCATGGCGAGGTTGACCAGGCTGCGGGTGCGCCGCTCGAGCCCGGGACGGGTCCACACGGCGCCCCAGCAGTACTCGGTGACAAGCTCCTGTATCGGCCGCGAGAACTCGCTGACCTGGGCGAGCGATCGCTCGACGTGCTCGGCGCCCAGGACCGCCTTGCGTACGGCGAGGCCGGCCTCGTAGGTGTCGCGGTGCGTGGTGCCTGGCGCGTTGGGGGCGATGTCTGTGGTCAGGGGCTCGGTTGTCATGGGGTTCGGTCCTGTTCGGTGAGGGGCGCGGTGTACTGCTCGGGGCCGACCTCCTCGGCCCAGGCGGTCGCCCCGAGCGAGATGGCCGTGTGGGTCATGAAGGAGTCGGGGGCGGCGCCGTGCCAGTGCCGTTCGCCCGGCGGGCACCACACGACGTCCCCGGCGCGCAGGGGGCGCGGGCCGTCCTGCTCGGTCGCGACGTAACCGCTGCCGGCCAGCACCTGGAGGATCTGGCCGTGCTCGTGGGTGTGCCAGTAGGTGCGGGCGCCGGGCGTGAAGTTGACGGTGTTGATGGTCACGCCGTCGGTGGCGGGCATGGTGAGGTACGCGTGCACCGTGCCGGTGAACCGCGAGCCGGTCTTGGTGCCGACGCCGTGCTGGGTCGTTCCGTGAATGAGCTTCACGACCTGTCCTTTCCGGCGTCGTACGCGCCGTCGTGGATGCGGACCCGCCCCGAGACGTCTCCGATCGCGTCGACGACGGTGTTGCTGATGTCGTCCGCGTAGCCCAGTTGGAGGGCGAGACCGAAGGAGGCCAGCGGGGCGGAGGAGTTGGGGCTGGCGACGCCCAGGCCCGCGACGAGGTCGACGTAGGCGAGGACGTCCTTGGTCATCAGCGCGTTGGTGAGACCGCCCTTGAGGTAGTCGCCGTGGATGATCTTCGGGAACCTGTTCCGCGTCGCGAAGTTCACGCCCGAGCTGGTGTTGAGCACGTCGAGGAGCACCTGGAGGTCGAGGCCGGCCTTGCGCCCGGCGACCATCACCTCGGCGGTCGCCGACAGCGCGACGGCGTTGAGGAAGTTGTTGAGGAGCTTGGCCGTGTGTCCGGCCCCGGCGGATCCGCAGTGGAAGACGTGGGCCGAGAAGGCCGCCAGCAGCGGACGTACCTGGTCGAGGGTCTTGGTGTCCCCGCCGACCATGAGGGTCAGCGTCCCCTTCTCGGCTGCCGCGGCGCCTCCGGAGATGCCCGCGTCCAGCAAGGTGGCGCCCTGTTCGGCTAGTTGGCCGTGCAGGCGCAGTGTGGAGGCGGGGGCCGAGGTGCTGAGGTCGATCACCGTCTGTCCGTCCCGGGCGTGGGCGAGCACTCCGTCCTCGCCCAGGACGACCGCCTCGACGACCTTGCTCTCCGGCAGGGAGAGAAGGACGACATCGCAGGCACGCGTCACGTCGGCCACGGACTCCGCCGCGGCGGCACCGCACGCGGTGACGTTCTCCGGGCGGGTGTCGTGGCCGAGGACGGTGTACCCGGCGTCCACCAGGCGTCGGGCGATCCGCCCGCCCATGTTGCCGAGGCCTATGAAGCCCACCGGCGACGTCGTACTGGTCATGCTGTTCCTCCACCTTGGGGCCCTCGGGGGCTTTGCGGACCGCCGATCACGGCGACGAACTCCCCCATCGGGCCGTCGAGCCGCCGGTGGCGGTCGAGGACGGCCGGATCGTGGCCGGGGACGAGGATCGCGTCACGGTCCGCGATGAGCTGGTTCATGTAGTCGAAGCCCCGGTACATCGCCTCCAGATCGGCGACGACGAGGAACGGCAGATCGCGTTCGAGTTCCTCGTAGTAGTGCGTCGCGTCGGAGGCGAGGAGCACCAGGCCTTCGCTGGTGTTGACGGTGAGCACCGCCTGGCCCGGCGAGTGGCCGCCGAGCTCGATCATCTCGACGCCCGGCGCGATCTCCTCGTGGCCGCGGTGGAACACCATGCGGCCCTGCTGGTGGACGTCCCGCAGGTGGTCGATCTCGCTGTCCTCGACCGAGTGGTGGAACTGGAAGCGTCTGCCGCAGTCGCCGGTCCAGAAGTCGAACTCCGTGCGCGGCACGATCACCTTCGAGTCCTCGAACAGGTCCACGTTGCCCACATGGTCGTAGTGGGCGTGGGTGAGGACCAAGGTGGCCTCCGCCGGCTCGATCCCCAGGCGGCTGAACGCGTCCGCGGGGTGGATGAGGTGACCGCGTGCGCGGTTGCGTCCGCCGAGCTCGCTGTAGCCGGTGTCGACGACGATCGTGCGCCGCGCGTTGCGCAGGACCCAGACGTAGTAGTCCATCCCGATCGGGCCGTCCGGTTCGCCGTACAGGTGGTGGTTGAGGAAGACCTGTCCGCGCGTGGTCGTGCGGGACGCGTAGCGCGCGATCAGGACCTCGTACGTGTCGTCGGCGGGTGTTTGACTCACGGTCACTCCGTATGATTGTCAGACAATCAATCCCGACAGCACGTTAGCGCAGATCAAACCCCCTCGCAATGGTCGCCCGGAACCCCGAGGCCCACGTCGAGGCGGAACTCCGTCTTGACCCGGTCATAATATCGTATGACAATCATGCGGCTTGCCGAGCTCCGCTCCGGCACGACCAGACAAGGAGAACCGAGCAATGACGTATCTCGTCGGCTCCCACCACGTGACCCTGTCCGTGGGTGGTGCGCAGGAGGACGTGGACTTCCACACGCGAGTCCTGGGCATGCGCTTCATCAAGAAGACGGTCCTGTACGACGGTTCCTCGCCGATCTACCACTTCTACTACTCCAACGCGAACGGCGATCCGTCGTCGGTGGTGACCACCTTCCCGTGGGCCCAGGCAGGGGTGTACGGCAAGCGGGGCACCAACCAGGCGCGCGAGGTCCTCCTGTCGGTCCCGGCCGGCTCGCTCGACTACTGGGTCAAGCGGCTGACCCAACACGGCATAGAGGCCACGCGGTTCGAGGCCCTCGGCCGCGGCCGGGTCGCCTTCCACCACCCGTCCGGCATCGAGTACGTCCTCGTCGCGAACGAGAACGACCCGCGCGAGGGCTTCTCCGGAAACGGCGTGTCCCCCGAAGCCGCGATCCACGGCATCCACGGCATGGGCATCCACGTCTACGACCAGGACCGCATGGTCGACTTCGGCAACGAGGCGTTCTTCTCGCAGGGCAAGGTCCAGGAGGAGGGCGACCTCGCCTCCTTCCAGGTCGGTACGCAGGAGTTCGGCAACTTCATCGAACTGCGCGGGAACCGGAGCGACGAACAGGGCACCTGGCGCTACGGTGCCGGCACCTACCACCACTTCGCCTGGAACCTCGACACCCTGGAGAACCAGGCCGCGGTGCGGTTCGACATCGAGGGCGCCGGCTACACCGACATCTCCGAGCTGAAGAACCGCACCTACTTCAAGTCCCACTACGTGCGGACCCCGGGCGGCGCCCTGTTCGAGCTGGCGGTCACCGACGACGAGGGCGGCTGGGACTGCGACGAGTCTCCCGAGGAGCTCGGCAAGAACTTCATGCTGCCGCCGCAGTTCGAGAGCGAACGGGACAGCATCCTCGCGCGCCTGGAGCCGGTCACCACCGACTGACTCCGGCGGCGACGGCAGCGGTCCGGCCCGGGCGCCTCACCTGCGCCCGGGCCTGCCCGGTATCGGCCTTCGTGACGCCTCCCGCCTGCGCCGGCACCCGTCCACCCATCCGCACCAGGAACGAGACAGTGAGCCTCACCTTCGAGAACATCACGCTCGGCCAACGCGTCCTCTTCGGATACGGCCGTGCCGCCCGACATCTCGGCACGGAGGTCGACCGCCTGCGCGCCCGCCGGGTCATGGTCATCGCCGCGCCGTCCGAGGCCGAGATCGCCGACCGCGTCACCGCCGGTCTGCCGGTGGTGCTCCGGCACAGCGACGTACGTCCCCATGTGCCCGTGGAACAGGCCGAGGCCGCCCGGGCCGCGGCCGCCGAGTGCCGCGCCGACCTCCTGGTCTGTGTGGGCGGCGGGTCCACCACGGGACTGGCCAAGGCGGTGGCGCTCACCACGCGGCTGCCGATCGTCGCCGTACCCACGACGTACGCCGGGTCGGAGGCCACCAACGTCTGGGGTCTCACGGATGCCTCCCGCAAGACCACCGGCGTCGACGACGCCGTCCTTCCGGCCACCGTGGTGTACGACTCCCAGCTCACCCTGTCGCTGCCCGTCGACCTCTCGGTGGCCTCGGGACTCAACGCCGTCGCCCACTGCGTCGACTCCATGTGGGCCCCGCGCGCCAATCCCCTCAACCGGGCCTTCGCGATGGAGGGCCTGCGGGCCGTCGCCGAGGGACTGCGGCGCGTCGTCCGCGAGCCGGACGACATCGCGGGGCGGGACGCCACGCTGTACGGCTGCTACCTGTCCGGGGTGGCCTTCGCCTCCGCGGGCTCGGGGCTCCACCACAAGATCTGCCATGTGCTGGGCGGCGCGTACGACCTGCCGCACGCACAGACCCACGCCACCGTGCTGCCGTACGTTCTGGAACTCAACGCCCCGGAGGCACCGGACGCGGCACACCGCATCGCCACCGCGCTGGGCAGTGCCACACCGGTGGCCGGACTGAACGCGCTCCGCGAGGAGCTCGACGCCCCGCGCGCGCTGGCCGACCACGGCATGCGGCGCGAGGACATCGCCGAGGCGGCCCGGCAGGTCCTGCCGTACGTGCCGTCGGACAACCCTGCCCCGGTCGGCGTCGAGACACTCACCGACCTGCTCACCCGCGCGTGGTCGGGCGAGCCCGCCCGGGACCGAAAGGCGACCTGACATGGAGGGGATGGATGACATGGGTGTCACCGGTAGCACTGAGGGCACGGTTACGACGGCCTTCACCACCGCATCCGACAACCCGCACCTGTCCCGCCCGCCGGTGCTGCACGGCGCACCACTGGCCGAGGCGGAACTGGTGGTGTACGCGGTGCACGGGCGGGGCCAGGGTCCGGCCTTCATGGTCGAGCAGGCGGACCGCGTCGGTCTCCCCGGAGTGGCGTGGGTGGCGCCGCGGGCCGAGGCCGACACCTGGTACCCGAGGAGCTTCCTGGCACCACCGGCGGAGAACCAGCCGCACCTGGACCACGCACTCAACGCGGTGCGGACGCACCTCGCCGACCTGGGACGCATGGGCCGGGCGCCGCGGGACGTGGTCCTTTTCGGCTTCTCCCAGGGAGCCTGTCTGCTCGCCGAGTACCTGCTGCGGGACCAGCCGGCGTGCGCGAGCGTGTTCCTGCACACCGGCGGCTACCTCGGTCCGGAGGCCCGTCCCCTGTCAGCCGCACCGGGTGGAGGCCTGCCCGGAACCGAGATCGTGCTCCTGTGCGCGGCCGAGGACGAGTTCGTTCCGCTGGTCCGGGTCGAGAAGACGGCCGGCAGCCTGGCCGCACTCGGCGCGAGAATCGAGCTCACCACGTACGACGACCCGCTGCACCGGCTCAACGAGGACTCGATCGTGCGACTGCGCCGGATGCTGCGCTCCCGCCTGCTCGAGCGGGCCGAGCAGTGATCGCGGGCCGTCGGGGGGAGTCGAAGGTCGACGGATACGTCGAAATCGCGCCAGCGTATCCATTGATTGTATGACGAGCCGGCCGTAGCCTCACTGGCGTGGAGCATGAAGGCTCGTGGGCAAAGAAGCCCGACTCGCGCATGGAATCGGCCGTGGTGATGGCCGACCTGCGGCAGCGCGTCCTGCGGACAGTGCGCGAGGACATCTGCGCGTCCCGGCTCGCACCGGGGCAACGCCTCGACGAGAACCTGGTCATGGTGCAGACCGGCGTCTCGCGCCGGGTGGTGCATCAGGCCCTCCGCGACCTCTCCGAGCAGGGCTGGCTGACCACCGGGGACGAGGGCTGCGTCGTGTGCGTGCCCTCGCCGGAGGAGGCCTTGGAGATCGACGAGGTCCGGCGCGCGCTGGAGGAGGTCACGGTACGCCGCTTCGTCGTACAGGCTTCCGACTCCCAGCTCCGGGCACTGCACGCGACGCTGCTGGAGTTCGAGGACCTCGCGCTGCTCCCCCCGGATCCCGCCGCCCTGCTGCAGGCCAGGGACAACTTCTACGGCCTGCTGCTGCGCGCCGCCGGCGTGATGGCCACCCTGGACGCCCTGGTCAAGCTGCGGGCCCGGATCATCGTGCTGATGTGCGCCTCACTGTGCGCGCCGGGCCGCGCTCGCCTCGCCGGGGCCGAGCTGCGCGAGATCTACGCGGCACTGGCCGACCGGGATGCCGAACGGGCCGTCCTGGCCTGCAGCACCCACGTGGACCGGTCCTATGAGGCGGGCTTCCAGGCGCTGAAGACCGTCGGCGGACCGCGGCCCGGCGAAACCCGGGACTGAACGCCCGCCACCGGCAGCCCCAGAGCCTCGGGAGGGCCTGGACCGTCCCGCGGTTCGTGATGCTCGCCGGGCGCCGAAGGCCCTGGTCCATCGCCCGCTCCGGTCAGCGGATACGGCCCCACCCATTGCCCTGAGTCGCAGTCATCGATATTGTATGACGATAATACAGATCGTCGTCCGACCCATGTGGGTGGTCGATCCCTGGCCGTTCCCCGACTCACAGGAGCCCCACTGATGAGCACCGGTACCTCCGCGGCGGCCCCCGCCCTCGTACAAGGAGCTGTGCTCCGCCGCTCCGTCCGGCGTCGTCGGCTCGCCTTCTACGGCCCGGCCTTCGTCGCAGCCGTCGCCTATGTCGACCCCGGCAACTTCGCGACCAACTTCCAGGCCGGAGCCCGGCACGGCTACCTGCTCGTCTGGGTGCTCGTCTCGGCCTGTGCGGTAGCGATGTTCATCCAGTACCTCTCCGCCAAGACGGGCCTGGCCACCGGCCGTGACCTGCCGACCCTGTGCCGGGACAACTTCCGCCGGCCGGTGGTCGTGGGGCTGTGGGCACAGGCCGAGGTCGTGGCCATGGCCACCGACCTTGCGGAGTTCGTGGGCGCCGCGATCGGCCTCTATCTGCTCTTCGGCATCCCCATGCTGCCCGCCGCGCTGATCACCGCGGCGGTGAGCTTCGCGATCCTGGCCCTCCAGCGGCGCGGTTACCGCCCGTTCGAGCTGGCGATCGTGTTCCTGCTCGGTGTCATCGCCCTGGGCTTCGCGTACACCCTCCTCGCCGCCGGCCGTCAGTCCCCCTCGGAGCTGGCGTCGGGGATGCTGCCCGCCTTCCACGGCACCGATTCGGTCGTCCTGGCCATCGGCATCATCGGTGCGACGGTGATGCCCCACGTCATCTACCTGCACTCGGCCCTGACCGCACAACGACAGGCGCCGCAAGGACCGGCCGAGCGCAAGCGAGCCCTGCGCACGCTGCGCGTCGACACCACGCTGGGCCTGACCATGGCAGGTCTCATCAACCTCTCGATGCTCTGCGTCGCGGCCGCCGTCTTCCACGGCGCCGCGGGCGGCTTCGACGGCAGCCTGGGCGGCGCCCACCAGGGCTTCGCCCGGATCGTCGGCGGCGGCGCCGCGCTGGCCTTCGCCGCCGCGCTCCTGGCGTCCGGCCTCTCGTCGTCCGGCGTGGGCACCTACTCCGGCCAGGTCATCATGGAGGGCTTCCTGCGGATGCGGATCCCGCTGTTCCTCCGACGGGCCATCACCATGGCGCCCTCGCTGGTCGTCCTCGCACTCGGGGTGTCGCCGGACAACGTGCTGGTGATGTCGCAGGTGGTGCTCTCGTTCGGCATCCCCTTCGCGCTGATCCCGCTGGTCCTCATCAGCCGTCGCAGGGACCTGATGGGCGACCTGGTCAACCGGCCCGTGACCACGTTCCTGGGGTGGGTCGCGGCACTGCTCATCTCCGGGATCAACGTCTATCTGCTGCAGCAGATCTTCTTCGGCTGAGCCGGGCCGTGCGGCTGCGCCGGGAGTTCCGGCTGTTCTTCCGTCGTGCCCGTGCCTGAGGGCAGGAAACGTAGGTCATCGCCGGTCAAGGAAGCGCGGAGGCGGTACGGCTGCCGGTGA
The DNA here is from genome assembly GCF_056820935.1 of Streptomyces sp. Q2. Classification (NCBI taxonomy): domain Bacteria; kingdom Bacillati; phylum Actinomycetota; class Actinomycetes; order Kitasatosporales; family Streptomycetaceae; genus Streptomyces; species Streptomyces sp. Q2. The sequence goes on from NZ_JBXEJE010000015.1 coordinate 150,730, forward strand.
CGCGGAGAAGCTCCAGTTTCCCCGCGTCGCTGCTTCCCGTCACTGCCGTGTAGGTGACCATGCGCAGATCCGCGCCGGGGACGACGAGGACGTCACAGTCGAGCACGATGTCGCCGACCTGTGGGTGCGGCATCGTCTTGCGGTCGCTCGTGTGCTGGGCGGCGGCCGTCTGCCCGGCCCAGTGATGTCCGAAGTCGTCGGATACCGCTCGCAGTTGTCGCACGAGACGACCGAGCTGGACGTCCCCGGGATAACGGGACACGGCGTCCTTGAGGTCGGCGACGATCGACGCCTCGAAGGCGTCCTGGCCGTGCTCCGACCGGACGGGAAGCATCACGGCGGACCTCGGCTCGCTGGAGAGCGTCCGCTCGGCCGCCATCGGGATCCGCGACCGGCTCGATGCCGGCGACCTGCCGCCGCTGCGCGGCTTCGTGGGCAACGCGGGCACGCAGTACACGAACGCGCTGACCGCGGGACCCGAGGGGTTCGAGTCCACCTTCGCCGTCAACGTACTCGCCAACCACCTGTTCGTGCGTCTGCTCCAAGGTCGCTTCGCCGCTCCCGCCCGGATCGTGATCACCGTCAGCGACACCCACTTCGGCGACCTCAGGCACAACATGGGCATGGTGCCCGGACCGTCCTGGCAGTCCCCGGCGGTCCTGGCCCGCGCCGGCGCCTTCCCCGAGCCGCACACCACCACGGCCGGGCGTACCGCGTACTCGACGAGCAAGCTGGCCGCCCTCTACCTCGTGCACGAGTACGCGCGCCGGCTGCCGGCCGGGATCGACGCGCTCGCCTACAACCCGGGCTTCGTCCCCGGCACCGGCCTCGCCCGCAACGCCGGCCCCCTCTCCCGGTTCGCGATGCGGCGCGTCCTGCCGGTGCTGAGCCTCACTCCGCTCGCCACCTGCCGCAGTGCGGCCGGGCGTCACCTCGCCGACGTCGTCCTCGGCGCGACCGAGGCGCCGACCGGCTCCTACGTCGACCGCGGCCACGCCGACCGCTCGTCGGAGGAGTCCTACGACCCACGGCGCGAAGGGGAACTCTTCGATGCCGCCGAACGGTTCACCGGGGCCTACGCTGCCGGCGCGGGCACTGCAGCCGACGGTCGGCGGACCGGGTGACGGGCCGCCTACGCCGAGGACGCCTCACGCGTACGCCGGCTCGGAGCCGTTGGTGTCGCGGAAGGTGCGCCGGTAGGTGTCGGGGGGCACGCCGACGGTGCGGTGGAAGTGGCGGCGCAGCGTCGTGGCGGTGCCCATGCCGGTCGCTGTCGCGATGGCGTCGACACTGTCGTCGGTGGTCTCCAGCAACTCCTGTGCACGGCGGATTCGTTGCGTCAGCATCCACTGCAGCGGAGTGGTGCCGGTCGCCGCCCTGAAGTGCCGGCCCAGGTGGCGTGAGCTCATCCGTGCCTGGCGTGCCAGGTCCGCCACGGTCAGCGGGTGGTCAAGGCGTTCGATCACCCAGGGGAACAGCGCCGAGAGCGGGTGGTCGTGCCGGGTGGGCATCGGGGCGGCGACGAACTGCGCCTGGCCGCCGGCCCGGTGCGGCGGCACGACCAGGCGGCGGGCGACGGCGTTGGCGACCGACGAGCCGTGGTCGAGGCGGACGAGGTGCAGGCACAGGTCCAGCGCGGCGGCCTTGCCGGCGGAGGTGAGCACGGTGCCGTTGTCCACGTAGAGCACGTCCGGGTCGACCGCCACGCGGGGGTAGCGGTCGGCCAGGGCCTCGGTGTGCGCCCAGTGCGTGGTCGCCCGTCTGCCGTCGAGAAGGCCTGCCGCGGCCAGCACGAACGCGCCCGTGCACAGGGAGGCCACACGCGCGCCCGCCTCGTGGGCCGCTCGCACCGCGTCGACCAGGTCGGCGGGCGGGTCCTCGTCGACGTCCGCCCAGCCGGGGACGATCACGGTGTCGGCGCGTCGGAGCCGGTCGAGACCATGGTCGGGCTCCAGCCGGAACCGGCCGACCCGCACGGCGTCCGACCCGCAGACGGCCAGGTCGTACCAGGGGCCGGTGACGCCGGCCGGGGCAGGGCCGAACACCTCGGAGGCGACGGCCAGTTCGAAGTGCAGCATCCCGTCGGTGACGGCCAGCGCGACAGTACTCATGTCCGTAATTGTACGCACCATGGCGTTCCGGACACTCACGATGGGGCGGTCGCCCTCGGCAGGATGTCCGTAGCTGATCATTCGAACGCGGGGAGAAGAAGTGATGGAGTCGGGACGCAAGGTGGCGGTGTTCGGCGCGTACGGGCACACCGGGCGGTTCGTGGTGGCGGAGCTGCGGGCCCGCGGGTTCGTCCCGGTTCTCTCCGGCCGCGACGCGGACAAGCTGCGGGCACTCGCGGCGTCCGAACCCGGGCTCGACGTCCGGCCGGCGTCGGTCGACGACGCGGCCTCGCTCGACCACGCGCTGGACGGTGCGGCGGCCGTGATCAACGCTGCCGGGCCCTTCGCCACGACCGCCGCCCCCGTGATCGAGGCGGCACTGCGCGCCGGGATCCCGTATGTGGACGTGGCGGCCGAGATCGAGGCCAACGTCGACACGTTCGCGCACTTCACGGACCGTGCCCGTGCCGCGGGAGCGGTGATCGTCCCCGCGATGGCCTTCTTCGGCGGCCTGGGCGACCTCTTGGCCACCGCGGCGATGGGCGACTGGACGGCGGCCGACGAGGCGCACATCGCGTACGGACTGAACAGTTGGCTCCCCACGGCCGGCACCCGCGCCGCGGGCAAGGTCTCCGGACAGCGGCGGAACGGCCGACGCGTCGTCTACACGAACGGGCGGCTGGAGTACCGCGATGACGCCCCGCCACTGACGAAGTGGTCGTTTCCCGAGCCGTTGGGCACCCGGACGGTGATCGGCGAGTTCACGATGGCCGACGTCGTCACCATTCCCCGCCACCTCTCCATCCCCGAGGTGCGCACCTACATGACGAGCGAGGCGGCCAGGGACCTGTCGGCACCGGACACCCCGACGCCGACCGCGGCCGACGAGCGGGGGCGCTCCTCACAGACCTTCCTCGTCGACGTCGTCGTACGCTCGGGCGGCGTGGAACGGCGGGCCGTGGCCAGGGGCCAGGACATCTACGCGGTCAGCGCGCCGCTCGCGGTGGAAGCGGTCCACCGCATCCTCACGGGGCGGACCAGGGCCGTCGGGGTGGTCTCCGCGGGCGAGATCTTCGACGCGCCCGACGTCCTGCGCGCGCTGTCCGGGCACCTCTCGCTCGAACTGAGTCGGTAGCGGACCGAGCGGGCGCTCCAGGGCTCGGCGTCAGGCGTCGAAGCGATCGCGGGAGGCCTCGATGTGGCCCAGGTACCGATGGGTCCAGTCGCACATCCTGTGGACCGTCTCGCGCAGGGCTCGGCCCGGCTCGGTGAGGGTGTACTCCACGCGCGGCGGCACGGTGGGGTGCACCTTCCGATCCACCAGGCCGTAGCGCTCCAGCATGCGCAGGTTCTGGGTGAGCATCTTGTGGCTGATGCCCTCGATCCCGTTGCGCACCTCCCCGAAGCGCAGGGTGTCCTCGCCCAGAACGTCGATGATCAAAAGCGCCCACTTGTTGGCGACGTCCGAGAAGATCTCGCGTGCCAGAGAGTCCGCACGCGTCAGGTCCGCTTCCTCGGGCGAGCCGCTGAACTGCTTGGTCACCATCAGGTTCCCCAGTCACTGAAAAGTGCGTTCTTCCATGTCAGCGCTCACTCTCCTACGGTTTCTGAGTAACCACAAGAAACCAAGGACTTCTTGGTTCGGTGGAAGGGAGCCTGTGCGCTCTCGTGACGAGGAGGCAGCCGACATGACCATCACCCTGGTGAACCCCACCGGATTGCCGAAGATCGACGCCTACCGGCAGATGTCGATCGCGACCGGGTCGAAGCTGGTCTTCATCGCCGGGCAGGTCGCCTGGGATGCCGAGGGGACCACGGTCGGCGAAGGTGACCTCGCCGCTCAGGTCGAGCGGTGCTACCTCAACATCGGCACCGCCCTGGCCGAGGCCGGCGCTTCCTTCGACGACGTGGCGAAACTGACCGTCTATGTCGTCGACTGGACCCCCGACAAGATGCCCCTGCTCCTGGAAGGGATCGCTCGGGCGGCCGCGCAACTGGGAGTCGCCCCCGTACCGCCGGCCACGCTGCTGGGCGTCGCGGCACTGGACGTACCCGACCATCTGGTCGAGGTCGAAGCCACCGCGATCATCGACTGAACTCCGAGGGCGCCTGACCTCGCCCGAACCGCGGGCCCCTGCCCGCCCGCCCCGCCGCCCGCGAGGCACTGCACCGGTAGCCGTCGGTCCCCGACTACGGAGCGTCCTGGACCAGGCCGGCGATGTGGGCGGTGACCGTGTCGAGGATGTCGGTCCAGGTGGTCGCGTCGCCGAGCACCAGGTAGTTGAGGGTCAGGCCGTCGGTCATGGCGGCCAGGTAGCGGGCCAGTACGGGAACGGGCACGCGCAGTCGCAGGTCCATGTCCCGGCGCAGTTGGTCGATGAGTTCGGTGTACGCCTCGGCGTAAAGCTCGTACTGGCGTCGCGCCAGATGCGCGAACTCCGGCTGGCGCAGGGCGTACTGCGTGAGTTCGTAGGTGAGCATGTGCTCGTCGGGGTGGGCGCGGACATGGTCCCAGTACGCCTCGAAGCCGGCCCGGACGGTCTCCTCCAGCGTGGCCCTGGGCCGCAGGGCCTCCTTCACCAGGATCACGTAGTGGTCGGTGATGGTGGTGATGACGGACTCGATCAGGGTCTGCTTGGAGTCGAAGCAGTAGTGGAAGACGCTCAGGGACACGTCCGCCTCGGCGGCGATGGACCGGGTCGTCGTTTTCGCGACGCCGTCCCGGGCCATCGCCTTGATCGCCGCCTCCGTCAGCTGTCGGCGCCGTTCGGCCAACGGCATCCGAGCCATGTGCGCGTCCTGTCCTGGTGCTGGTGACCGGTGGGGCGTCAGCTGCTGTGGACGCCCACCTCTTGGAGTGAGTATCCCCAGTCGGTGCCGCGGTCGAGACCCAGGACACGGACGTAGCGGGCCGGGGTGCCGGCGAAGCGTGCCGTGTCCAGGCCGCCGTCGCCGGAGGTCGTGGACCAGGCGGTCTGCCAGCTCACGCCGTCGGTGGACAGCTCGATGCGGTACGACTTGCCGTACGCGCGCTCCCAGTCGAGGGTGACCCGTCCGACCCGGTTCGTGGCGCCCAGGTCGATCCGCAGCCACTGGTCGTCGCTCCAGTCACTCGCCCAACGGGTGTCCGCGTTGCCGTCCACCGCCTGGCCGGGCGCATAGCTCGTGAACGGGTTGGACTCCGCGGAACTTGCCGTGGTGCGGGCACCCTTGGCGAGGTTGACCCCGGCCTGGTGCTGCTCGGACGCGCCCCAGGTGCCGAGGTAGGACTCGGCGCCCCGGAAGAGGTCGTCCACCACGTCCTGCCCGGCGACGAGCCGGATGTCCTCGATCCAGTCGGGGATCAGGCCGACGTCGGCGGCGCCGTCGGTGTTGTAGTCGAAGGTGCGCGTGCCGACGGTCTGTTTGTCGATCAGCGAGCCGCCGTCGACGCTCTTGAAGGGGTAGGTGACCTTGTTCGCGGCGTCGGCTCCGCGCGGGGCGGGATGGTCGCCGATGCCGTTGAAGTCGGTGCCGTAGCCGTAGCCGACGTCGTACTTGTCCCGCAGCGCCTCGGTGCGCTCGGCCTCCTCGCCGAACGCCTGGGAGCCGTGCATGTACTGGGCGACGAAGCCGCCGAGGGAGTAGACCCGCTCGGTCCAGTTGAGATCCATCCAGCTGTGCGAGGACAGCACGCCGGGGTAGTTCGCGGCCTCGAAGATGTCGAGCGCCTGACCGGTGGCCTTGACGCTCATGTGGTCGATCTCGAGCATCATCTTGCGTTTCATCATGCCGCGTACCGCGTATTCGCCCAGGTCGGTGAGCCCGCGGACGTTGCACTGGGCGTCCGCGGCGTACGAGGGGACCTTCGTGCCCGCCGGGAGGTCCGCCTCGGCCTCGGGCGCCGCGGCTCCCCCGATGGGGTTGTCGTGCTGGGGGCCGGTGCACTTCTCCGTCTTCCAGAAGGTGCCGGTCGACAGGAACTGGCCGACGTTGATGGCCGTTCCGAGGCCGTCCTCGTCGAAGCGGACCCCGCACAGCGCGTTGTCGAACTTGTGGCACAGGAACATGCTGCGCACGCCGAGCCCGTACAGCTCGTCCAGTCCGGCGTCGATGTCGGCCTTGCTGCACTGCCCGATGTCCAGGATCTGCTTGCAGCCGAACGGCTCGGACGTCTCGACGCCCAGGACGACCGCCAGCTTGCCCTGCTTGATGACCTCACGCGCCTGCGCGCTGTCGAGCACGATCCGGAACCAGCCCTTGCCGGTGCCGCCGTACATCTTGTCGATGTAGGCCTGCAGGTCGTACGTCAGCTTCGCCTGGAGGCGGATCGAGGTCATCTCGTCACAACTGCGGTCCTTGAACGGGTAGATGGAGCAGATCATGCCGTTGGTGACGAGGTCGTTGACGAGTACCCGCTGTCCGCCGCGCCAGGCGCGCTCCACCCAGGCGTAGTAGTTCGCCTGGTGGGTCATCGAGTCGTAGGCCGGCCAGTCCTTGAAGGTCGGCCAGCCGACCGGGTCGTGCTTGCCGTCTCCGCCGTGGGTGATGTAGTCGAAGAGCGCGAGGGTTCCGTCGGGGTAGTGCTCGGGGCAGTCCTTGAGCGCGTCCGCGATGCCGGCCGCGGAGAACGTCTTGCCGCAGATGAGCCGGCCGCCGAAGGCCTCGTTCGACATCAGGTGGTTGTGCGCGTCGACGAATCCGCGCACCTCGCCCTGGGCGTTGGTGCCCGTGAACGGCTCGCCGGTGACGTTGATCTGGGAGTCCGGCGCGGGTCGTGCGGTCGGGACCCACCAGTCGGTTCCGGCAGCCGAACTCGGCGTGGGGCCAAGGGCTATGGCCAGCACGAGGAGGAGCAGCGACACGACGGTGACGTCTTTGCGTTGGCGGTACGGGCGTCGAGCCATGGTCACTACCCACGTCCCTCGGTCTGCGGGATGGCGCGGTCGAGGAGCCAGACCGTCCGGGGAACCGAAGGCTGGATTGTCATGACCGGCGCAAGATATGCGACGAGGATCGCGACTCCCGGTTTCCGAGTCAAGGGTCCGGGACAGTTGACCTGAAAGGCGGTCGCGTTTCACGTACGAAACGGACCCGTTGGTGCCGCTTGGTCTTCTCGTCCGGCGTCCGAAGGGTCAGCCGCGCTCGCGGAGGTACGCCTCCAACTCGGCGGCCCCGGCCAGCATCGCCCGCGCGCGGGCGGACAGCCGGCCGTGCCAGTCGCGCAGCGCGGCCTCCAGCGGTTCCAGCCCGCCGGCCGCACGCACCTGGGCGATCAGCGGCGCGATCTGCTCCAACAGGTACCCTCCCCGCCGGAGTTGGTGGGCCAGCCGGGCGTCCCGTACGTCGGCCTCGTCGTAGACGCGGTACCCGGTCAGCCGGTCGCGGCGCGGGCACACCAGCCCGGCCCGCTCCCACTTGCGCAGCGTCGCCGACCGGATGCCGAGCTGCCTTGCCAGCGGACCGATGAACAGGCCGCCGGGCCCGGACACCACGGCCGGCTCGGAGACGGTGCCGGGCTCGGACACGGTGTCGGAGTCGGACGCCGCGGTGGACGCCAGGTCACGCAGGGCGCTCTCGACGGCCTGGAGGGTCCGCCGGTCGTCGAGCAGCTGGGCGTGGCTGCCGTCGATGAGGCGGAACGCCTCGTCGAGCGCGCCCTGGTTCACGGCCCGCATGATCGACGTCGCCGTCTGGTGGCTGTGGCCGGGCACCAGGGCGAGGAACGCACTCAGGGCCCGCACGTGCAGCCGCGTGTAAGTGCGGTAGCCGTGGGGGGTCCGGTCGGCGACCGGAAGGATGCCGGCGTCCTCGTAGTTCCTGATCGCCTGCGTGGACAGGCCATGCCCGCGCGCCAGATCGATCGGCCTGAGCTGTCCGTCGCTTTGAAGGTTTCGTCCCACGGTGGCGAGGATATCGCGGGAAAGTTTCCACCGAAGGTTCAACGATACGGTTGAGGTCATGCCTACTGACATCAGGGACACCGCCCATGCCGTCGAGGCCGCCGCCGTCATGAAGCTGCTCCCGGCCCGGCCGCGGCTGCTCGCCCTGGGAGAGCCCACCCACGGCGAGGACACGCTCCTCCACCTGCGCAACGGCCTCTTCCGGCAACTCGTCGAGCAGGAGGGCTACCGGACGATCGCGATCGAGAGCGACTGCGTGAGGGGCCTGGTCGTGGACGACTACGTCACCTCGGGCAAGGGCACCCTCGACGAGGCCATGGAGCGCGGATTCAGCCACGGGTGGGGGGCGTCCGCGGCCAACCGCGAACTCGTGCGGTGGACACGGGCGTTCAACGACGGCCGGCCCGCGTCCGAGCGGCTCCGCTTCGCCGGTGTCGACGGCCCGCTGGAGATGACCGCCGCCGCGAGCCCCCGACAGGCCCTCACCGCGCTCCACGACTACCTCGCGGCCCACGTGGACGCGGACCTGCTCCCCCACTCCGCGGAAAGGCTCGACCGCCTGCTCGGCGCCGACGACCGGTGGACGAATCCCGCCGCCATGATGAACCCGGCCGAGTCCGTGGGGCGGTCGGCCGAGGCCGGGGAACTACGGCTGCTCGCCGACGACTTGGTGGCGCTGCTCGACGCGCAGACTCCGCACCTGATCACGGCGACCTCGCGGGACGACTGGGACCGGGCGCGTCTGTACGGACGTACCGCCACCGGTCTGCTGCGCTACCACCACTCGATGGCCGACACCTCACCGGCCCGCATGACCCGGCTGGTGAGTGTGCGGGACCAGATGATGGCCCACAACCTCCTCGCCCTCGCCGAACGCGGCCCGGCCCTGGTCCACGCCCACAACAGCCATCTCCAACGGGAGAAGAGCTCGATGCGCATGGGCGGGATGCCGCTGGAGTGGTGGAGTGCCGGCGCGCTGGTGAGCGCCCGCCTCGGCGAGGGGTACGCCTTCGTGGCCACCGCCCTCGGCACGATCAGGCACCGGGGAGTGGACGCGCCGCCGCCGGACACCGTCGAGGGACTCCTGTACGCGCTCCCGGAGGACCGCTACCTCATCGACGCCCAGGGGCTGGACACCGCCCTCGGCGACACGCCGCCCGCGCCCCGCGTATCCCCCTGGTTCGGCTACGCCCCGCTCGACCCGGCCCACCTGATGCACAGCGACGGCCTGGTGTTCCTCAAGGACGTCACGCAGGGCTAGGGCCGCCGGTCGGCATCGGCGCGCGGGCAGCGGGTGTGACAGGCGGGTGCCGGCATGGCAGGACATGGCCGGCCCGCGTCCAGGGCGGCTGCCGCGGTTCGGGAAGCGGTACGCCGACGTGCACGGACGGCGTACCGCGCGACGCGGCCCGGAACCTCACGGCTGACGTGACGGCGGAGACGATGGCCCGGCCCCGTCCGCGTCGTCGACGGGGCACGGCCGTGGCCGGCCAGGACAGGTCCGGCTCCGGCCCGCCGCGTCGGCTGCGTAAGCGATCCGGGCTCAGTCCGCATGGCAACCCCCGAAGAGGAAGGTTCCCGAGCCGCCCGGAGGTTGCGCTCCCCCACACGTGCCATCCGTGCCGCCACGCGAAGGGCGCGCACACTCCCTCACCATCGGGCCCGCCGAGCGAGCCGCCCAGCGGCACGGCGGCGCGCACCCGTGCCCGTTCAGTCGTCCCAGCGGGCGGCGGCGAGGACCGCGGCCGCCGCCCCGGTTCCCAGTACGGCGCCGGCGACGACGTCGCCCGGGTAGTGCACGCCGGTGTGGATCCGTGAGTAGCCCACCGCGCAGGCCAGCAGGCCGAGGGGAACCGTGGCGGCCGGGAACGCCGGTCCGACGGCCGCGGCGAAGGCGACGGCCGAGGCCGTGTGCCCCGAGGGGAAGGACGCGGACTCCGGCATGGGCACGTGCCTTCCGGGAAACGGCGAGTCCTCGGCGCGGTGGGGTCGTGGCCGACGGACCAGGCGCTTGCCGAGCAGGTTGGCACTCGTCGAGGCGACGCCGATGGCGGCGAGGCCGAGGGCGGCGGCGCGGCGCGACCGGCCGGGACGCAGCGCGAGCAACCCGGCGACCACGAAGGAGATCTTGGAGTGGTCCGCCGCCGCGGACAGCCGCCGCAGCGCGGAGTCGAGCGTGGGCGTCTGGGTGACCGTCACGGCCTCGTAGAGCGCCTGGTCGAGGGCGGCGAGATCACGCATCAGACCTCGCTGGGCCCGATGTTCCGGCAGCGGGCGGTCAAGCATCGCTCTGCTCCTGGTTCTTGTGGGAGGGGAGGGGGGTGTGGCCGAGCGCGAGACGGACCACGCGCCGCCAGTCGACGGACGGGGCGACGTACGCGGCGCCGGGACGCTGTCTGGGCACGCGCACTCGCAGTGCGCCGGGTCGCACCGTGCACACCACGGGAGGGCGCAGCGTGAGCGCTTCGCCGTCGACGGCCACGGGGATGAGGTCCTCGTCCGCCTCGACGACCACGCGACGCGACGTCAGCGCCGTGATGCTGCTGGCCCGTTCACCGCGCAGCGCCAGCTCGGCGGCCTGCGCGGCGCTGTCCACCCGGATCGCGATCACGCCCAGCGTGCCCCCGTCGAGCCGTGGTCTTCGTCCGCCGCCGAGGGGATCGGCCCGTCCGTAGGGGTTGTTGCTCACCAGCAGGGTCTGCGGGGCGTGCAGACGGGCGTCGTCGGCCTGGACTTCCAGGGTGGTGCCGGCGTCGCCGACCAGCAGGTCCGGCAGCTGGTCGAGCGCGGTGGCCGCCTTGGCGTCCCGGTAGTCGGGGCTCTGCACGATCTCCGCGTACGCCCCGAACGAGACCGTGTTGACGAACGGCCGCCCGGCCACGTCGCCCAGGTCGACGGCGAGTTCCACGCCGTCCGTAAGGGCGTACAGGCCGCCGGCCGGATCCTCGCGGTCCAGGCCCAGGTCCATGGCGAAGTGGTTGCGGGTCCCGGCGGCCAGGACCACGAACGGCAGACCGTGCTCGGCCGCCACCCCCGCCACCAGGGCCTGCGTACCGTCACCGCTCGCCACGCCGAGCAGGTCCGCGCCCTCGGCCACGGCCCGTCGGGCCAGAGCCACCGGATCCGGGTCGGCGTCGAGGTCGAGCAGGATGACCCGGGCGCCCAGCGCCTCGGCCCGCTCCACCAGCCCGTGCCGGCCGACCTTCCCGCCCCCGGACCGCGGGTTCATGATCAGCACCGGTCGTTTGGGCGGCCGGACCGAACGGGAGCGCATGCCGTGCGGTGTGCGCAGACGGCGCAGCGCGCTCCTGGCGCAGGCCAGCGCCGCCACCCACGAGCCGAGCGCCGCCACCGCCACCACCCACAGGCCTGATACGGCGTACAGGACCAGGACGCCCAGGGGCGCGGCCAGGGCCAGCAGGGCACCGAGCAGGCGCGCCACTCCCCGGTGCGCGAGGGCCCACCACACGCCGGCGCCGGCCAGGGCGAGTCCGGCCAGGCCGACCAGCAGGATCAACCACTGGCCGGCGCCGGCCACCACGGCCGCGATGGCACCGGCAACGCACAGCAGGGCGAGCCGGGCGAGCGCTCGCGCCGCCCCCTCGTGTCTGGCGGAGCCGTCCGGCCCGGCCTCGCTCGTCGTTCGGGTCGCGTTCATGATGCGTCGGACGGGCCGTGGGGTTCCCGTGTCCGCGTGCACGGTGTCATCGGTCTCCCTGCCTGCTTACGGGCCCGCCCTGGCTCTCCCTCCATGGTCGTTACGGCCGACCGCCTCGGCAGCCCGACATCCGTGGCACCGGTGTCGCGCGACCGGGCGGGCCGGTGTCTCCTCGGCCGGCGGGCCAACGATCTCACGGGGGCCGCCGTCCGCCGGGCCGAGGGCTGCGCGCCCGGGACGGTGAAGATGTCTTCGCGAGGGGTTGACGGGTGCCTGTGTGACGGTCACCTTCGATAACACCCGGATTTGGGAGCGCTCCCACGCAGCGCGGATCCTCTCGACTTGGCCAAGGAGGCCCCATGCACACGCCTGGTCGCTTATCCCGGAGGACGCTGGTCACGGCCGCCGTCGCGGGCGTCGTCACCGCCGTCGCCGCCCCCGCGCGGGCATCCGGCGCGCGGACCCGGTACCACACGGCGGGCCGGGTCAAGGGCGCCGCCGACGGCTTCGTGCAGTACACCTGGCCCGGCATCTACTTCGAGGGCCGGTTCCGCGGTACCGGTGTCGGCATCGTCCTCGACGACTTGGACAACGACTACGACGTGCAGATCGACGGAACCCCCCACGGCACGCTGGTGACCCCGGGCCGGACCGTCTCCTGGGCCGACGGCCTCCCCGACACAGAGCACACGGTGCGGCTCGTCAAGCGCACCGAAAGCCCGTGGGCCGCAGGCCGGTTCGGTGGGTTCGTGGCCGCCTCCGGAGGCGCGATCCTCCCGAAACCCCGGGCGCGGAGCAGACAGATCGAGTTCATCGGTGACTCCTTCACCGCCGGCTACGGCAATGTCTCCGGCACCCGCGACTGTTCGAGCAACGGCGGAGTGAACCGGAACAGTGACGCCGACCTCGCCTTCGGCGCCCTCACCGCCCGAAACCTGAACGCCGACTACCAGCTCAACGCCTTCTCCGGCCGCGGCATGGTCCGCAACTACAACGGCAGCAGCCCCGAGGCCGACTTCCGCACGTACTACGACCGGGCCCTGCTGAACGTCGACGGTGATGTCTGGTCGAATCCGGGCACCTGGCGACCGCAGGTCGTCGTGGTCGGTCTGGGTATCAACGACTTCTCCACGCCCCTCCATCCCGGCGAGCGCTGGACCACGGAGGATGATCTGGTCGCCGCTTACGAAGCCGCCTACCACGGCTTCCTCGACAAGCTGCGCGCCCGGTACGGCCCCAGGACCTTCGTCGTGGTCAGCGCCACCCGCCTCCACAACACCACCGCGTTCGCCGAGGCCACCCGGCGCATCGTCCAGGAGCGCAACCGGCGCGGCGACAACCGGGTCCGCCACTGGTACTACGACGATCCCGGCCTGGACTTCCTCGGCTGCGACTGGCATCCCTCGCTCAACGACCACCGGATCCTCTCCGGTCTGCTCGACGACCACCTCGCCGGCCTGCCCCTGCGCTGGTGACCGGACGGAGATTCGGTTCCGTCAGCCGGCGGGCGGCGTACGGATCGCGGCGATGTCGAACTGGAGCCGCACCTTCTCGCTCACCATCGCGCCGCCTTCGGCCAGTTTGGTGCTGTACGTCAGACCCCATTCGGAGCGGTTGACGGTGGTGGTGCCGTCGAATCCGGCGCGCTCGTATCCGAAGGGGTCGGTGACGTGGCCTATGTAGGTGAGTTCCAGGACGACGGGGCGGGTCCTGTTCTTGATGGTGAGGTCGCCGGTCATGCGGTAGACGTCGGGGCCCGCGAGTCGCACGGCGGTGCTGGTGAATCGCATGCGCGGGTAATTTCTGGCGTCCAGGAAGTCGCGACCGACCAGGTGGGCGTCCCGTTGTTCCACACCCGTGTCGACGCTGGCGGTGTTCAGGATGATTTCGGCCTGCGAGCGGGCCGGGTCACGGCCGTCGAAGTACAGGCGGCTCTGGTATTCCGTGAAGGCGCCGCGCACCGTGGTCACCATGGCATGCCGGACGGAGAAACCGATCCTGCTGTGCGCGGGGTCGATGACCCATTCCCCGGTGAGAGGCGCCAGAGCGGGATCCGGAAGAACTGCGGAGGCGGCAGCCTGTGACGCGGTGGCGGGCTGGGAAGCGGCAGCGGACTCCGGGCGGCGGAACGAGGTGCCACGGCTGAACAAATTCATGATTCACCTGAGTACTGCACAAAAGAAGTTGTCGCAAGCCCGCATCTGGCGTGGGAGCTTTTCGGAGACGTATCGCACAACCTGCGCACCGCCTCGGCATGGTCAGCGAACGAAAACTCCACACATTCGCCATCCGCCTGCAAAGAAACGGAAGGGAATGGGGCGACCGCGAGTCGGCCCACACTTGTACGACTTCTCGGTCCAAACGTCTCGAAACCCCAGTTCTGATCGGCCTGTGAAAAGGGCGCCGCCCGGAAGAGGTTCCCACCTTCTCTCACGTCAGGTTTGTCTCCATTAGCGCACGACTCGGCCCGCCCTGACCGGCCCCGGCCCCACCACGTCGTCAGCGGACCCCGGTGTGCCGGCGTTCGACGCGGTACAGGTCCGTGGAGGTGCTGATCAGTTCCCGCTGCTCCTCCCGCGAACCGACCATCGGCTGTGAGCCGTTGAGCGGGACCTGGGCGCTCTCGGGCAGGAACCTCACCGTCACCAGGCCGATGACACCGGCCAGCATCAGGTAGTAGGCGGGCACGAGGTCATCGCCCGTGACGCTGACCAGCGCCTCGGTCACCAAGGGCGTGGTTCCGCCGAAGGCGGCGACGGCGAAGTTGAAGCCGATGCCCATGGCCGCGTAACGGACGGCGGTCGGGAACAGGGCGGGCAGGGTGGCGGCGCTCGGCGCGGCGAAGCAGGCCAGCAGGGTGGAGAGGATCAGTACGCCGAGGATCGGCGCCCAGGTTCCGTCCGCCTTGATGAGCAGGAAGGACGGGACGGCGAGGACGATCATCGCGGCGGCCGCGACCGCGTAGACGGGCCGTCGGCCCACTCGGTCGCTGAACCGCCCGAGGAAGGTGATCAGCAGCACGATCCACACCATGCCGATCAGCACCAGGACGTCGGCGGAACCGCTGGAGCGGTGCAGCGTCTCCGTCTGATAGGTGGGCAGGAACCCGGTGACCATGTAGTTGGTCACGTTGTAGAGCAGCACGAGGCCCATGCAGATCAGCAGTGGCCGCCAGTGGTCCCTGACGATGGTGCGCAGCTCGCTGCCCGCCGACTCCTGGGCGAGGTTCTTCTCGTGTTCGTCCAACTGCTGCTGGAACGCCGGGGACTCCTCCAGCTTGAGCCGCATGTAGAGGCCGATGACGCCGAGCGGCCCGGCGATGAGGAACGGCAGGCGCCAGCCCCAGGAGACCATCTCGGCATCGCTGAGCAGCAGGTTCAGCACCGTGACCAGGGCGGAGCCGAGGGCGTAGCCGGTGAAGGTGCCGAAGTCGAGCCAGCTGGAGAGGAAGCCGCGGCGGCGGTCCGGGGAGTACTCGGCGACGAAGGTGGTGGCGCCGCCGTACTCGCCGCCGGTGGAGAAGCCCTGGACCATGCGGGCGAGCAGGAGGAGCACCGGGGCGGCGATGCCGATGGTGTCGTAACTGGGGATCAGCCCGATGGCGAAGGTACCGGCCGCCATCATGATCATGGTGGTGGCGAGCACCTTCTGCCTGCCGATCCGGTCGCCCAGCGGTCCGAAGACGAGGCCGCCGAGGGGCCGGACGACGAACGCCGCGGCGAAGGTCGCGAAGGACGAGACCACCTGGGCGGCCGGCGAGGCGCCCGGGAAGAAGACCTTGCCGATGGTGGCGGCGAGGTAGCTGTAGACGCCGAAGTCGAACCACTCCATGCAGTTGCCGAGCGCGGAGGCACCGACCGCGCGCCTCAGCAGGGGCGGTTCGACGACCTGGACGTCCTCCTCACGGAAGGCTCCCTTGTTCCGGCGGAGCCGTCGGGTCAGCTCCTCCCGGACCTGCCGGGGCAGATTGGCGACTGATTTCGGGATGTTCCCCCTGCTCGGCGGATTGGACTGCCCCTCGGGCGTCGACTCGACCACGCTGCCGCCTTTCTCCCGACATCACCTGTACCGCGCCGATCGCCCGGCGCACGTCAGAGCTGCTGCCCGAGTTCGCGCGCGGCACACGGGAGACATCCCTCCCGCTCACCGGCCGCCCGGCTGGTCAAGGTAAGCGCTGGGTATCCCCAAGAGCAGGCCAACATCCGCCGATGACTTTCCCCGGTCAGACCATGGTTGGGTAACGCGAAGGATCAATCTCCGACTCGGACATACGTTCCTCTCCGTGAAGACCGAAGACACCCCCCTCAGACCCACTGGCCCGCAGCAGGCCACCTCCGTCCGCGCGCGGTTCGCCGCCTCACGTCCCGCCCGCCGCGGCTTCCTGCGCGCCGGGCTCACGGGGGCCGCGGCCCTCGGGACCGGCGTCACCCTGGGCGCGGCCCCCGCCTCCGCCTCCGCCCCCGCCTCCGCCGCGAGCCGCGGCACGAGCCGTCGTCCCGGCACTCCCGCAGAAGCCCTGCGGGAACTGGCGGCGGGCAACCTGCGCTGGCGCACCTACCGGGAGAGGCACCCGGACGAAACCCCCACCGTCCGGCAGAGTCTGACGTCGGGACAGCAGCCCTTCGCCGTCATCCTCGGCTGCGTCGACTCCCGGGTACCGCCGGAGCTCGTCTTCGACCAGGGCCTCGGTGATCTGCTCACCGTGCGCACCGCGGGGGAGGTCCTGGACGAGGCAGTGCTCGGCAGCGTCGCTTTCGGTGTCCTCGAACTCGGGATCCCGCTGGTCGTGGTGCTGGGTCATCAGTCGTGCGGCGCCGTGAAGGCGGCCGTCCAGGCGGACACCTCCGGCGAGGAGCTGCCCGCCCACATCCAGTATCTGGCCGACCAGATAGCACCGAACATCGACCGCACCAAGGACGGCGACGCCCGCGTCGACTCCACCATCGACGCCAACATCCGGGCCGTCCGCACCCGGCTCGCCGCCGAACCGGATCTCGCCGCGAAGGTGAGCACCGGTCAGCTGGCCGTCGTCGGCGCCCGCTACGAACTGACGAGCCAGCTCGTCCACCACATCGCCTGACCCACCACACCCGGCGCGCGGGCTTCACGGTCCGCGCGCCCCGCACGCCGGGGGTGCGACGCACCGCCCGACGACGCCAACCCTTCTCGCGGCACCAGGCGCAGTGGCGTGCCGGCCCGGAAATCCGTTGCGGCAGCCCTCCCTCCCCCGGACCCTGACCCCATGTCCTCCTTGCCGCGCCCCGCCTCACTCGCCGACGCCCCGGTCATCACCGATCTGCTGAACGCCGTCGACCTGATCGAGATCGGCCGGGGCGAGACCGATCTGCACACGGTCGAAGCCGATCTCACGCATCCGGAGACCGATCTGGGGCGCGACTCCTGGCTGGCCTTCGACGGGGAGCGGCTGGTGGCGTACGGGCTGCTGTGGGACGAGTCGAACGGCGAACGCATCGACGCCGACCACTACGTGCTGCCCGATCACCAGCCGGCCGGGGAGCGGATCCTGGCGGCGATGGAGGCCAGGGCACTGGAAAAGGCGCGTGCCAACGGTGCCGAGCGGGCCGTGGTGCACCTGCATCTCAACGTGGCGCCCACGCTGGACACCGGGCTGCTGCGCGCGCGGGGGTGGACGGTCGTACGGCGGTACCACGTGCTGCGGCGGGCCCTCGGTCCCGGCGAGGTGCCACCGCCGACGGCGCCCGCCGGAGTGCGGGTGCGGTCCTGCGAGGCCGAGGCGGACCGGGTGCGCGTGCACGAGCTGTACCAGGCCTCGTTCGCCGAGCACTTCGACTTCCGGCCGCGCGCGTACGGACAGTGGCTGCACGACGTCGACGGCGAGCGGCTCGACTGGTCGCTGGTGTGGGTCCTCAGCACCGACGACCTCGGGGACGTGGGGTTCCTGATCGCCCGTGACGACCGCGAGGCCATGGGGTGGATCCGCAGTGTCGGTGTGTCGCGCGAGGCCCGGGGGCGAGGGCTGGGCGGGTTCCTGCTGCGGCACGCGTTCGCCGCCTTCGCCGGGCGGGGACGGGATGCCGTGGGACTCGGCGTGGACACCGCCAACGCCACGGGGGCGCCCGAGTTGTACGAGCGCAACGGGATGGGCGTGCACTACGCCGTCGACACCTGGGAGGTGACTCTCACGTGAGACCGGCATCGGTCAGGGTGACCGCGCCGTTCGCCCGAGTGCGCCTCTCCAGTGGTGGGATCCCGGGAGCTGGCTGACGGTGGATCACGTCGAGGTCGGGTCACGTCGGCTGACGAAGTGGCAGCTGTCCCGGCCGAGGCGGAAGGAATGCAGATGCGCTCTACACGCATGCTCCTGGCCGCGGCGGCGGCCGCGGCGGTCGTCGGGATCGCCGCCCCCGGCGCCCACGCGGCCGAGGGCGACTGGGGCCAGAAGTCCTCGGGCAGTCATGAAAGCTCTTCGTACGGCAAGGAGCACGGCAAGGACGGCAGGCACGACGCGCCGCGCGGTGGCATGCACACCGGTGGCGGCGCGCTGACCGTGGCGGACGACGAGCAGTGGGGCACGGCACGGGACCCCAAGCACGACCCGGAGACCTACAAGGACTCCTACGGCGGCGGCCACTCCAAGGGCGGC
Organism: Streptomyces sp. Q2; assembly: GCF_056820935.1. NCBI lineage: Bacteria > Bacillati > Actinomycetota > Actinomycetes > Kitasatosporales > Streptomycetaceae > Streptomyces > Streptomyces sp. Q2. The sequence goes on from NZ_JBXEJE010000015.1 coordinate 169,006, forward strand.
CACGACAAGCCCCGCGGAGGGATGCACACCGGAGGCGGCGCGCTTGCCTCGCCGGGTGTGACCGCCGGTGGGCTGGCCGTCCTGGCGGTCGCGGGCGGCGGTCTGTACATGGCGCGCCGCAACAGGGTCGCCGGGAACCCGGCCTGACCCGTGCCGGACGCGATAGCGGCCGAGGTCGCCACTCCCGCGCCGAGTGGCGGCCTCGCCGGCTTTCCCGGCGATCCAGCACCGCGGCGGCGCTGTTTTGGGGGAACGTGAGGGGCCACTTGTCACTCCGGGACTAAGCGGCGTCGCTCCGCACTCACCTCAGGCAAACGCACCACCGATCTGCCCGGTCCTCCCCGCGGTCGCTGCCATATTCGAAGGCGACTTCGGAGGTGGCTGTGACGACAGAGGTGACGACACCCGAGGCAGCGGAGACGGGGTGCTCGACCGACCGAACCGTCGACCGTGTCGCCGACCTGGAACGCCGCCGAGCGGCGGCGGTGGCACCGGGCGGTCCGAGAAGACGCGGGGAGTTCGGGGCCCGGGAGCGGATCGAACGACTGCTCGACGCAGGGTCCTTCACCGAGACGGGACAGTTCGTCCGGGCCCGTTCCACCGAGGGCGCGGGGCGCCGGCCGTACGGTGACGGGGTCGTCACCGGGCACGGCACGGTCGACGGCCGTCCGGTGTGTGTGTTCGCCCAGGACTCCACCGTCTTCGGCGGCAGCATGGGCGAGGCCTTCGGGGAGAAGACCGTCGCCCTGATGGACCTGGCCCTGAAGACCGGCTGCCCGGTCGTCGGGCTCAACGACTCCGGCGGCGCCCGCATCCAGGAGGGCGTCGCCTCGCTCGCCCTCTACGCCGAGCTGGTACGCCGCAACGTGCAGGCGTCCGGGGTGATCCCGCAGCTCTCGGTCGTGCTGGGGCCGTGCGCGGGCGGGGCGGCCTACTCGCCGGCCATCACCGACTTCACGGTGATGGTGGACGGCGCCTCGCACATGTTCGTCACCGGGCCCGACGTCATCGAGGCCGTGACCGGAGAGCGCACCACCGCCGAGGACCTGGGCGGCGCCCGTGCCAGCAACGCCGTCAACGGCAACGCGCACTTCCTCGCCGCCGACGAGGGCGACGCCTTGGAGACCGTACGGGAACTGCTGTCGTACCTGCCCGCCAACAATCTCGAACGGCCCCCCGATTACGCGCCCGGAGCCGCGCCCGCCGCCGACCGGCTCGACGAGATCGTCCCCGACCGGCTCGGGCAGGTCTACGACATGCGGGACATCCTGCGGGCGGTCGTGGACGACGGTGAACTCCTCCATGTGCAGGAGCTGTTCGCGCCGAACATCATCTGTGCGCTGGCCCGGGTCGAGGGCCGTTCGGTCGGGGTCGTCGCCAACCAGCCGCTGCATTCGGCCGGGGTGCTCGACATCGACGCCTCCGAGAAGGCCGCGCGCTTCGTGCGGTTCTGCGACGCGTTCGGCATCCCGCTGCTGACCTTCGCCGACGTCCCGGGCTATCTGTCCGGTGTGCGGCAGGAGCGGGGCGGGATCATCCGGCGGGGCGCCAAGCTGCTGTACGCCTATGCCGAGGCGACCGTTCCCAAGGTGACCGTGGTCGTCCGCAAGGCGTACGGCGGCGGCTACGCCGTGATGGGCTCCAAGCATCTGGGCGCCGACGTCAACCTCGCCTGGCCCACCGCGCGGATTGCCGTCATGGGCGCGGAGGGGGCGGTGGGGGTGCTGCACCGGCGTGAACTGGCCGCCGCCGACGATCCCGAGGCCCTGCGCGCCCGACTCGTCGCCGCGTACGAGAGCACGTACGGCACCCCTTATCTCGCCGCCGAACGCGGATACGTCGACGCCGTCATCGCGCCGCGCGAGACCCGCGCCCACATCTGCCGCGCCCTGCGCACCCTGCGGGGCAAGCGGGCACCGATGCCGCAGCGACGGCACGGCAACATCCCGCTCTGAGCCCCGGTCCTTTCCACCGCGCAACGCCTCCGCCCCGCAAGACGCTTCCGCGACGTGAGGAGCCACCCCCCTGATGGACAGCCGCCCCCCGCTCACGCCCGCGTGCCGGACCCTGCCGGAGTACGTGCGGCACTGGGCCGAAGCCGCCCCCGACCGACGGGCCTTCACCTTCGTCGACCATCCCGCCCCGCACTCGCGCGGCGTGCACCGCACCCTGACCTGGCGGCGCCTGGACCTGCGGGTACGGGCGCTCGCCGCCCGGCTCGCCGAGGAGGCCGAACCAGGAGCGCGCGTGGCACTGCTGTGCCCGCAGGGCGTCGAGTACGTCACCGGGTTCCTGGCGGCGCTGGCGGCCGGGATGGTCGCCGTACCGCTGTACCCGCCCGGTCTTCCGGGGCACGCCGACCGGCTCGCGGGGGTGCTGGCCGACGCGTCCCCCACCGTCGTGGTGACCACCAGCCGCGAGGTGGAGACCGTACGGGAGTTCTGCGCGGACGCGTCCGTGCGCGTCGTCGGCGCGGACCAGGTCGCCGACGCCGCCGCCGAGCACTTTCGGCCGGTCGCCGTCGACCCGGAGGCGGTCGCCTATCTGCAGTACACCTCCGGGTCGACGCGGGCGCCGGCGGGCGTGGAGATCACGCACGGCAATGTCGTCGCCAACGCGCGGCAGGCGCTGACCGCCTACGGTGCCGACGCGCACCCGGTGACCTGTGTCGGCTGGCTGCCGCTGTACCACGACATGGGGCTGGTGCTGAGTGTGGCCGCTCCCGTCGTGCGGGGACTGCTGTCGGTGCTCATGGACCCGGCGGCGTTCCTGCACCAGCCGGTGCGCTGGCTGCGGCTGCTGGCCGCGCATCCGCGGGCGCTCACCGCCGCGCCCAACTTCGCCTACGACTACTGCGCCGCCACCGTCACGGCCGAACAGAAGGCCGATCTGCGGCTGGACGGTGTGGCCGCGCTGATCAACGGGAGCGAGCCGGTGCGACCCGGCACCGTCGACCGCTTCCACGCCGCGTTCGCCGAGCAGGGCCTGCCGCCGGACCGTCACTGTCCCTCGTACGGGCTTGCCGAGGCGACGGTGTTCGTCAGTGCCGCCCGGCCCGGCCGGCCGCTGCGGCGGTTCGCTCTGGACCGGGACGCCCTCGCCGCCGGCAAGGCCCTGCCCGCGCGGCCGGACGACCCCAGGGCCGTGCTGCTGGCCGGCTGCGGCACCCCGGCGGGCCAGCGGGTGCGGATCACCGACCCCGCGACGGGCGTCGTCCTGCCGGAGGGGGAGGTCGGTGAGATCCGGGTGCAGGGGCCCAACGTCGGCCGCGGCTACCGCAACCGGGCCGCGGAGACCCGGGACGTCTTCGGCGGGCAACTGGCCGATCCCGGAGCCGGCGGCCGCTGGCTGCGGACCGGCGACCTGGGGACGGTGCTGGACGGGCAGTTGCTGGTCACCGGGCGGCTGAAGGACCTCATCGTCGTCGACGGGCGCAACCACTATCCGCAGGACGTGGAGGCCACGGCCCAGGAGGCGCATCCGGCCGTGCGCCGCGACCGGCTCGCCGCCTTCCCCGTGCCCGGTCCGGAGGGCGAACGGGTCGTGCTCGTGGCCGAGCACGCGCGCACGGCGCGCCTCGACGCGATCGACCTGCCGGCTCTGGTGCGGGCGGTGCGCGCCGCGGTCTCCGTGCGGCACGGGCTGCGGCCCGCCGACGTGGTGCTCGTGGCTCCGGGGACCGTGCCGCGTACGTCGAGCGGGAAGGTGTCGCGGGCGCTCACGCGGGCGCGCTACCTGGAGGGCGCCTACGGGCGGCCCGCCGGGGCGGCGGGAGGCGCGGGATGACGGCCGTCGACGAGGCGACGCTGCGCCGGCTGATCGCCGAGCGGGTGGCCGCCTGGAACGACATGGCACCCGAGGACGTCCCCATGGACCGGCCGCTCGCCGACCTCGGCATGTCCTCACGGGACGCGGTCGCCCTGGCCGGAGAGCTCTCGCACACCCTCGGTCGCGAACTGCCCTCCACCCTCCTGTGGGAGACGCCGACCGGCGAGGCACTGGTGGCCCGTCTGTGCGGCTGGGCGGAGGAGGTCACCCCGCTCCCGGTGACTTCCACGGTGTCGCCCGGTGAGCCCGTCGCGGTCATCGGGGTCGGTTGCCGGCTGCCCGGCGGGGTGCACGGGCCGGCCGACTACTGGCGGCTGCTGTGCGAGGGCGTCGACGCGATCCGACGGGTGCCGGAGGACCGGTGGCGCGACTTCACCGCGTTTCCGCCCGCCGACGCGTCCCCGTACGGCGGCTACCTCGACGACGTCGCGGGGTTCGACGCGGACTTCTTCCACATCACCCCGCGTGAGGCGGCGGTGATGGATCCTCAGCAGCGGATCCTGCTGGAGGTCGTCCACGAGGCGCTCGACCACGCCGCCGTCCCCGCCGCGTCCCTGGCGGGTACCGCCACCGGCGTCTTCGTCGGCATCTCCGCCCCGGAGTACGGGCAGCTCACCGGTGCCGACCCGGCCGCCGTCGATCCGTGGGCGCCGGCCGGGGCGGCCCTGAGCGTGGCCGCGGGACGCCTGGCGTACGTCCTGGACACCCACGGGCCGAGCGTGGCCGTCGACACGGCCTGTTCCTCCTCGCTGGTCGCCCTGCACCAGGCCTGCGTCAGCCTGCGGACCGGCGAGAGCGACACGGCGATCGCCGCCGGGGTCAACCTGCTGCTCTCCCCCACCGTCGGTGTCGCGTTCCGGCGGGCCGGGGCGCTGGCACCGGACGGCCGGTGCAAGCCGTTCTCGGCGACGGCCGACGGGATCGGCCGTGGTGAGGGGTGCGCGGCCGTGCTGTTGAAGCGGCTGTCCGACGCGGAACGTGACGGGGACCGGGTGCTGGCGGTCATCCGCGCGACCGCCGTCAACTCCGACGGCCGCTCGGGCGGCCTGATGGCACCCAACCCCGCCGCCCAGCAGGCCGTGCTGCGGAGCGCGTACGCCCGGGCCGGGCTCGATCCGGCGCGCGTCGACTACGTCGAGGCGCACGGCACCGGCACCCCCCTCGGCGACCCGATCGAGGCGGGCGCGCTCGATGCCGTCCTCGGCGCCGGCCGCGACCCCGACCAGCCCCTGCTGCTCGGTTCCGTCAAGAGCAACCTCGGCCACCTGGAGTCCGCCGCGGGCATCGCCGGCCTGGTGAAGACGGTCCTCGCCCTCCACCACGACCGCATCCCGTCCTCCCTGCACTGCGCCGCCGGCGCCTTGGGCGACGCCCGCCTGCGCGTGGTGACCGAGCCCGAGCCGTGGCCCCGCTACGGCGGCACAGCCGTCGCCGGCGTCTCCGGCTTCGGGTTCAGCGGCACCAACGCCCATGCCGTACTGGAGGAATGGCGGCCCGGAGCCCTGCTGTCCGGCACCGGCCAGGAGCCCGCGGCCCGCCTGTACCCGCTCTCCGACGCCGACACCGAACGCCTCCACGACACCGCTTCCCGGCTCGCCGACTGGCTCCGCACGGGCGAGGGCCACGCCGCACGCCTGGCCGACGTGGCGCGCACACTCGCCGGGCGCACCGGCCGCGGGCCGCTGCGGGCCGCCGTCGCCGCCCGCGACCGGGGTGAACTCGCCGACGCCCTGGACGCGTTGGCGGCAGGACGGACCGATGCGCGGCTCGTCACGAGCAAGCGTGGTGCCCTCGGGCGCGGGCCGGTGTGGGTCTTCTCCGGGTACGGCAGCCAGTGGGCCGGCATGGGCCGGCGGCTGCTGGAGGAGGAACCGGCGTTCGCGGCCGCCGTGGAGAAGCTCGATCCCCAACTGGCCGCGGAATGCGGCCTGTCCCTGTACGCCCGGCTGGCCTCCGGTGACGGCCTGGACCGACTGGAGGTCGCGCAGCCCGTCCTGTTCGGGCTTCAGGTGGCCCTCGCCGAGCTGTGGCGTTCCTACGGTGTCGAACCCGCCGCCGTGATCGGCCACTCCATGGGCGAGGTGGCGGCCGCGGTGTGCGCGGGCGCCCTGGACGTGCCGGACGCGGCCCGGGTGATCGCCGTACGGGCCCGGCTGCTCAGCCGGCTGAGTGGCGGCGCCATGGCGGTCGTGGACCTGGAAGACGGTGAACTGGAGGCGCTGGCCGACGAGTTGCCCGGGGTCCATGTGGCCGTGCACTCCTCGCCGCGACACAAGGTCGTCACCGGCGACGAGGCGGAGGTGGCTCGGCTCGTCCGGCGGTTGGAGCGGGAAGGCCGGGCGGCCCGGGCCATGCGGGTGGTGGGTGCCGGACACTCGCCCCAGGTGGACACGTTGCTGCCGGAGCTGACCGAGGCGTTGGCCGGGCTGCGGGGGCGGCGGCCGCGGGTGCCGGTGTACTCCACCGTGCTGGACGATCCGCGCGGGGAGAGCGAGTTCGACGCCGCGCACTGGGCGGCCAACCTGCGGCGGCCCGTGCGGCTGGACCGGGCGCTGGCGGCGGCCGCCGCCGACGGCCACACCGCCTTCGTGGAGATCTCGCCGCACCCCGTGTTGACGGGGGCCGTCGTCGACACCGTGCCCGACGCCCTCACCGTGGGCACGCTGCGGCGCGACGCGAACGGCTCGGCGGGGTTCGTCCGGCAACTCGGTGCCCTGTACGCCGCCGGAGTGCCGCTGCCCCTGCCGCCCGGCCGTGTCGTCGACCTGCCCGCACCGCGCTGGCGGCATGTGCGGCACTGGTGGACGGACGGCGCTCGCGGCCGCGACGGGTCGGCGCCTCTCACCGGGGACCGGTCGGCGCAGGCACCCGTTGCCGCCGAGGGCTGGTCGGCGAAGGCGCCCGTCGCCACCGGGAGCAGGTCGGCGGAGGCACCGGCCGCCGCCGGGAACGGGGCGGCGCAGGCGCCGGTGGCCGGGAAGAGGCCGGCGCAGGTGCCCGTGGCAACCGGGTCGGCCGATGCGCCGGTCGCCGCCCCGCACACCGGGTCCACCTCCGTGCTCGCCCGGCTCAGCCACCACGTCGCCGCCGTCACCGGACACCCGGTGGCCCGGATCACGCCGGCGGCCGCGTGGGCGGACCTCGGGCTGGACTCGCTGATGGCCGTCCGCATCCGTACGGCCGTGGAGCGCGAGTTCGGTATCGAGCTGCCGTTGCGCGACCTGCTCGGCACCGCCACCGTCGAGGAGGCGGCCGCGCGGGTCCGGCGGGCGGTGGGCGAGGGCTCGCCGTTGCGGATGCTGCGGGACGCCGGATCCGGAGCCCCGCTCTTCCTCGTGCATGCCGCCGGCGGTCCCACCGACGTCTACCGGACGCTGGCCGAACGGCTCGGGGACGACCGGCCGGTGTACGGGCTGGAGCGGGTGGAAACGGCGCGCACGGTGACCGAGAAGGCCCGCCGCTACGCGGAGGCGATCACCACCGCCCACCCCGACGGACCCTGTCTGCTGGGCGGTTGGTCCTTCGGCGGGTTCGTCGCCCAGGAGACCGCCCGGCAGCTGACCGATGCCGGGCGGGACGTCGACCTGGTGGTCCTCATCGACTCCGTACGGCCCCTCCCCCAGCCGGGACGCACCCGGGCCGACCGGATCCGCGACCACTTCACCGGCTTCGCCCGGCATGTCGCCGAGACCTACGGTGCCCGGCTGGAGCTGCCGTACGACGAACTCGTGGCGACGGACGACGACGGGGAGCGTATCGACGCCGTGCTGCGGGCGCTGCGCGAGGCCGTCGACGTGCCCCCGGCGGCGCTGGAGCATCAGCGGTCCTCCTATCTGGACCTGACGATCGGCGAGGCACACCGGCCGGGCACCTACGGCGGGCGGGTGGTCCTGTACCGGGCCACCGAGCCCGCGCCGCACACCGTGCGCGACCCCGCGTACGAACGGGACGACGAGGCGCTGGGCTGGGACGAGGTGTGCTCGCGCCTGGAAGTCGTCCCCGTTGCCGGACACCATCTGTCGCTGCTCGACCCGCCGCACGTCGACGAGATCGCCCTACATCTTCGGCGACTTCCCGGCGCACCGGCGTACGCCGCCGGAAGAGCCGAGCAGACCAACTGAACCGAGATCCGAGGAGCCGCCATGCCTGACCGCACCACCGAAGTGCCCCGGCGCGCCGTCACCAGGGCGGCGGCCGCCGTCGGTCTGGCCGTCCTGTTCGGAGCCGGGACGGCCACCGGGCGTGCCCGGGCCGCGACCCGGCTCGGGCCACGCACCCTGGACGTGTCCGTGAACTCCGCCGCGCTGGGCCGCAGCGCGGCGGTGCGGCTGATCCTGCCGTCGGGATTCGACACGCAGCCGACCCGGACCTACCCCGTGCTGTACCTGCTGCACGGCGCCCACGACGACTACACCTCCTGGACCCGGGAGACGGACATCGAGGCCTTCACCGAGGGCCGGAACCTGATCGTGGCGATGCCGGACGCGGGCCCCACCGGTATCCCCACCGCCTGGCGCGACGGACCCGACTACGAGACCTTCCAGGTGCGGGAGGTGCCGGCCCTGCTCCGCAGCTCCTACCGGGCCTCCGGCGTACGGGCCGTGGCCGGGGTGTCCACCGGCGGGTACGGGGCCATGGCGCACGCGGCCCGGCACCCGGGCGCGTTCACCGCCGCGGCCTCCTACAGCGGCATCCTCGACACCACGGCGCCCGGCGTGCCGAACATCATGGACGCCATCGTGGCCCGCGAGAACCTGGCGGCCCACTCCCTGTGGGGCAACCCGATCCTCAACCTCCTGACCTGGCGCGACTTCAACCCGCGGGCCCGCGCGGAAGGGCTGCGCGGCACCGCCCTGTACGTCTCCAACGGCAGCGGACTGGCCGGCGGGAGCGGTGATCCGCTGCCCGGGGTGCTGGAGAGCGCGCTGTGGCCCTCCGCGCACGGTTTCACGGACACCCTCGCGCGCCGCGGTGTCCCGGTGACCACGCACTTCTACGCGGGAGGGGGACACAGCTGGGCCTACTGGAAGGGGGAGTTCGCCGCGTCGTGGCCGATGCTCGCCCGTGGGCTGGGTCTGCCCGAGTGATGTCGGAGCCGGCGGGGCACGGAACGGAGCGCAGGGATCGTCCGTCCAATCCAGGACGTCCCACTCGCCCCATGGGAAACAACCCGTGGGTGAGCCGCTTCCGGGTGAAAGGAGTGTCCGCGATGGCGGTCCCCGTCCCGCACGGCGTGCCGGCCGGCCCCACAGCCGGGCCGGTGCCGCCCGATCTGGCCCAACTGCTGCGTGCTCAGCTCGAATCCGTCGCCGACGAGGTGGAGGAGGAGGTGCGCAGACAGGTTCCCGAGTACCTTCGCCTGGCCGACAGGGATGACCGGCGCAATCTCAGAGCCGGGGTGGTGCAGGCGCTGACGCTGTTCGTCGACCACATCGCCGACCCGCGCGGCCGGAGCGACGCGATCGCCGCGACGTACTACGAACTCGGGCGCGGCGAGGCCCTGGAGGGCCGCAGCCTGGACGCGTTGCAGTCGGCGCTGCGCGTCGGAGGGCTGCACGCCTGGCGGCTGATGGGCCGTACGGCGGAACAGCTCGGGCTGGACTCGGCAGCCGTGTCGGCGCTCGGCGAACTCGCGTTCCAGACCGTGCACGAGGTCGCGGAGGCGGCCGCGGCCGGTTACGCGGAGGCCCGGTCGCACAACACGGACGAGCTGGAACGCCGTCGCAAGCGCCTGCTCGACCTGCTGCTGGGCGAAGGGCCGGTGTCCCTGGAGGCCGTACAGGACCTCGCGCACGGCGCGCGGTGGCCGGTGCCGCGGCAGGTCGCGGTCGTGGCCCTCGCGACCGGGCCCGACCAGCGCGAGGAGGAGCGTCCGCTGGCCGCCGCCGGCGCGCTGGTGGACATGGAGTCACGGCCGCCGCGCATGCTGGTGCCCGACCCGGACGGGTCCGGCCGCTTCGGCGGCCGGGCGTTCGCCCTCGCGCTGCGCGGGCGGCCGGCCGCGATCGGCCCGACGGTCGGCGTCACCGAGGCGGCTCGGTCACTGCGCTGGGCCGGCCGGGCCCTGGGACTGATGGGCCGCGGGATCCTTCCCCGGCAGGGCGTGGTGCACTGCGCCGACCATCTGTCGACACTGCTGCTGCACGGCGACGAGCCCCTGCTCGCCCACTTGCAGGCACGGGTCCTGGCCCCGCTCGACACCGTCTCGGCCGGGCAGCGCCCCCGTCTCGCCGAGACCCTGCTCGCCTGGCTGCTCAGCGGCAGCAACGTCCCCGACGTCGCCGCACGGCTCCACATCCACCCGCAGACGGTCCGCTACCGCCTCAGGCAGCTGGAGAAGCTCTTCGAGGACGCCCTGCACGATCCCGACACGCGGCTGGACCTCGTGCTGGCATTGCGCGCCGAGGCATTGCGGGAGCAGTCGCCCGACAGCCGGTGAGATACCCGTCGAAAACGATGCTCACGACAGCTCAAAAAGCCGCGACAATTCCATAATCCTCTGCATAACACTCCACCGGTGAAGCGAATACGTTCGGGGCCGTCCCACTTCCCCGGCGCATCCCGCGCCCCACACGCGGAGGATTCCCCATGCGTATCCGCTTGTGCCTCGCCGCGCTCTCATTGGCCGGCGGGGCAGGACTGGCAACTGTCTCGGCACCCACCGCAACAGCCGCCGCCTGCACAGACGTCGATGTCGTATCGGCCCGAGGCACCTTCGAGCCGGGCACGCTCGGCTTCATCGTCGGAGACCCGGTGTATTCGGAACTCCGGAAGAAAATCACCGGCAAAACCCTGTCCAGCTACAGCGTGGACTATCCCGCGAACCTTTCCCTGACCTCGGCCGCGCAGGGCAACAGGGATCTCGTCAACCACGTCACAAGCCAAGCGGCGGCGTGTCCCAATCAGCGCTTCATTCTGGTGGGATATTCGCAGGGCGCGAATGTCGTCGACAACTCGATAGGCATCAGCAGCGCGGGTGCGGTGGTCGGCAGCCCCATCGTCGCCACGATCCCCGCCACCCTCGAACCCAAGGTCTCCGCCGTGCTGCTGTTCGGCAACCCGATCCGGGCCATCGGCAAGAGCGTCACCGGCACCTACCAGAGCCGCACCCTCGACATCTGCGCAGAGGGCGACCCCGTCTGCGAGTCCGGAGGAGGCGACACGGGGGCCCACCTCAGCTACCGCGACAACGCGGCGGAGGCGGCCACGTTCGCCGCCGGCAAGGTCTGAGCAGGCAAGGTCTGAGCCGCACAAGCCGGTGGGCCCGGGAGGTGATCACCTCCCGGGCCCACTCTTGTGGTGTGGGGACTCCTACGGGACTCCTACGGGACTCCCAAGTGACTCCTACGGGACTCCCATGGGGCTCCTATTCGGGCGAGCGCGCGAAGCGCGTGAGGCTGGTCGAGACGGGCTCGGGCAGTCCGTTGTTCTGTNTGGGGACTCCTACGGGACTCCTACGGGACTCCCAAGTGACTCCTACGGGACTCCCATGGGGCTCCTATTCGGGCGAGCGCGCGAAGCGCGTGAGGCTGGTCGAGACGGGCTCGGGCAGTCCGTTGTTCTGTACGGGCGCCGCGGTCAGCACGTCGAGGTGCTGGTAGCCCTCGGCGATCACCGGGTCCAGGTCGGCCGGTGCGCGGCCCGCCAGCAGTCCGTCGCCCGCGAGCACGGTGAGCGTGGGGTTGGCGGTGAGCCCCTCGGGGTGGACGACGAGCCGCTTCACCTGCGGCGAGGTCGCCAGCTGGATGTCGGTGACCAGCTTGGTGGGGAAGTACTGCTCGGTGAAGTCCAGCGGCTGTTCGGCCATGCTGCGGGCGAGCCCCTGGATGTCGGTGACCTCCTTGGCGGCCGAGGTGAACGGCGTGCCGTCGGCGGACCGGTATCCGGGGTCGTCGCTGTCGCCGACACGGTCGTAATTGCGCCATGTGTACAGCGGGCCGTTCGGCTGGTCGGGGATGGCCTTGTAGTCGGTGCCGAACGGGCCCGCCTGCTGGTCACCGCCGTTGGCGACGGGGAAGCTCTTGTCGACGACCGGCCCGCCGTCGAAGAAGCCCACGCTGCTCTGCAGGAACGCGAGCGGTACGGAGTTGTCGTCCATCAGCGCCCCCAGCATCGCCGCGTTGGTGAGCCGGAAGTCCTTCACCGTGGGTGAGCCGGTGAGGAAGGTGGCGGTGTCCTCGGAGAACAGGAAGCGGTTGGTGGCCTCGATGTTGACGTTCGAAGGCAGGTAGCGGGGCAGGTCGGCCTCGGCGTCGGGGGCCCGGAGCGCACCCAGGCCGGCGACGGCGAGCACGGTCATGGTCTCGGGGTTGAGCAGCACCGGAGCGGACAGAGAGCGGGGCAGCACCCCGCTGTCGAGCCCGGCTTGCACCGCGCCGTAGCCGAGGCCGATGTCGGGCAGGTTGGTGTCGTCCGGGATGCTGCCGCTGAGGTCGGCCAGCGAGGTGGAGACGGTGGTGTCGAGGGCGAAGTAGCCGGCGCACTGGTTGAAGCCGGCGTCCGCGGTGGTGGTGCGGTCGCCGTCGAAGTCGGCGGCCGCGAAGTAGCCGGTGATCACGCCGCCCAGCGAGTGGCCGCCGCACAGCACCTTGTGCTTGCGCAGTGACGGGTCGGGCAGTTCGGCGGCGAGCAGGTCGTACTGGTCGCGGACGGTCTGCTCGATGCCGAGCTTCGCCATCCAGCCCAGGCGGGCGTTGCCGACGTACCCGTCGAAGGTCCGCCCTTCGACCTGCTTGCCCCGGTAGTAGTAGTCGATGGCCGTGTGCTGGTCGCCGGAGGCGATGCCGGTGCGGTCCTCCAGGCAGTTGGAGCGGCGGTCCAGGGCCCAGAACTCGATGTGGCTGCCCTGCTCGGCGGCCCGTGCCACCGTGTTGCGGGCGACGCTGTCGAACGCCCCGGCTCCTTCCAGGATGCCCGGCTGGGCCACCAGGATCCGGTCGGCGTCGGCCGAGGCGTCCGGTCCGGCCGAGGAGCGGTAGCGCAGGTACGACAGCCAGTCGCACGCCGCCGGACGGGCGCCCGCCGACGCGGGCAGCGGCACCTTCACGCGCACCACCGACTCGGTCACCCCGGCGACCGGTGACGTCGACGCCACCGGCGTCTCGGTCCGCTCGGTGCGTGCCTGCGCGTCACCCGGTGTGGCGGCCGTGAGTGCTCCCACGATCAACAGCACCGCCGCCGCGGCGCTCCGCCACGTTCTCTTTTCGCTGCGACTCAGGTTCATAGCCGGACGGTAGGACCGTGAGTTCGGTGCTCTCAGGCAGTGCTCACGGGAACGCAGCGGCTTTCGTTTCCTTTGTCATCTGGTAACAGCGCAGTCAGCGGGATCCCCGAGGTGTGGAAAGGGATCCCGCTGAGTGTTTTCGTCGATGCCGTGTCAGTGCTTGAAGGTGTCCTTCGCCTTCTCCTTTGCCTGTCGGGCGTCACCCTTCGACTGCCCGCCCCGGCCCTCGGCCTCCATCCGCTCATTGCCCGTGGTGCGGCCGATCGCCTCCTTGGCCTTTCCCTTGGCCTGTTCCTTCTTCGCCTTGGCCTTCTGGTCTCCGGCCACGTTCCATCACTCCAAGCCGCTGTTGACTGGCGGTTTGTCTGCGTATCGGGTAACCCGCACCGTCTTCCCCAAACGCAGCCCCCGTCGCGCTTCAGGTGCGTCGGATCCGCCATACGTTGTCCTCGCGGAAGCCTTCGACTCCCTCGGGGGAGACGCATTCCCTGCGCACGGCGGCCATGGTTTCCACGCTCCAGTTCTCCTCCGGAAGTGCGAGCGCGGAAAGCGTGCCCTCCAGCGTGGGGAACTCCATCTCGACGGGCGCTTCGCTCTGCCACGACGGCCATCCGGCGTGCATGACGATCAGGAGCGTGCCTCCCCCGGCGACCGCGGCGGCCGCCTGCCGCAGGATCTTCTCCTGGTCGAGGCGTACCGGGGACTGCAGGAACTGGGCGTTGACCAGATCGAAGGCGCCCTCGGGAAACGTCGTGCCCAGCTCGTGCCGTTCCCACGTCGTGCGGTCGCCCACCCCCGCGTCGGCGGCGTGCGAGGCGGCACGCTCGAGGGCCGTGTGCGAGATGTCGACGCCGGTGACCTGCCAGCCACGCGCTGCCAGCCACACCGCGTCGGCCCCCTCGCCGCAGCCGAGGTCCAGGGCGGTGCCCGCGGGGAGGTGGCTCGCCTCCCGTACCAGGAGCGGATTGGGGCGGCCGCTCCAGACTCGTTCGCTGTCCTGGTAGCGGGCTTCCCAGAACTCGGCGGCCTGGGTCGGGGGGACGGGGTGAGTGGTCGAGTGGCTGTGAGTCATGGTGCCAAGCCTGCGACGCGCCCGAACAGCAGGCAAAGAGAGTTGCCGGTACGGCAAAAACCCGATTCCGCCGTACCGGTTCACTACTCCGCCTCCGTGCGGGCCACGGCCGTCCTCACGTCCGCCTCCACCTGCTGCCGTGCCCGGCCCTGTTCCTTCGCGAACTCCGCCACCGCGGACCGGATGTCGCGATCCAGGTCACGCCAGGCCCGGAACGCGGTCTCGTACGTGAGGGTCTGCTTCTTGGACCACTTGTGCTCGGCGGGCGGCCCGTAGGCGCGGCTCAGGTCTTCGACCCGATGATGCGCCTGGTCGGCCGCGCGCTGCTTCTCCACGAGCTCTTCGAAAGTGTGTCCCACGTCAAGTGATCGTAGGCAGGATGCCGGCTTTCCGCGCGTCGAGCCGGACGGGCCGACGGGCGCGCCTGCCGGTCTACACGGAACCTCGCCTGGTGCGACGCAGCAGTACGAACCCGCAGATGAGGAGAACCGCCCCGGCCGCGGCCGGCCACAGCTGGCTTCCGGTCTCGGCCAGTGAGCCACCGGCCGTCTGGGGTTCGGTCTGTGCGCCGGCAGGTGACTGCGCGGCCGCTCCGATCGTCGGTGCGGCGGAGGCGGTGGCCTCAGCCCCGGTCTCGTCCGTCCCGGTCTCGACCAGGTCGTTCGACCAGGCCTCGGGGAGCGTGGCGGTGGCGCTCCGGGAGGGGGTGGGCGTGGCGTAGACCTTGGGTTCGTCACCGGCCGGCGCGGTGGGTGAGGCGTCGGGCTTCGCCCCACCGTTCTCGCCCTCGCCCTGCTCGCCGTTCTCACCGGCCGAGGGGGCGGGAGTGGCCGTCGGCTGCTCCTGCGGCTCTTCGGAGGGCTGCTCGGACGGCGGCTCCTGCGGCTCTTCGGAGGGCTGGTCGCCCGGCTGGTCCGTCGGCTGATCCTGCGGGTCCTCGCCGTTGCCGGGGTCCTGGTCCGAGCCGGGGCCGCACTGACGGCCCTCGTTGATGCAGTCGACCATGTCCCGCATGAGGGCTTCGTCGAAGACGTTGATGAAGTCGCCGTGGTCGGTGACGGGCTTGTGCAGCTGCTCCGGGAAGGAGTCCACGGCGAAGAGCGGGGTCGTACGGCCGCCGTCCTGAAGGCTCGGCGCGTCGACGTCGTACACGATGCGCTGCACGAGCTGCGGGATGGCCTGGAAGCCGGCCGGGCAGGCGCCGTCGGCCTGGGCGAACGCCACGTGGGTGCGGTGGTTGGCACTGTCGATGTTGCGTCCGTCCCAGCAGCTCTGGAACGTGAAGGTGCGGACCACGTCGCTGTCCTGCGGGCACAGCGGGTACTTGTCCTTCAGCTGCCGGTCCTCGAACCCGGTGCAGCTCCAGGACGCGTTGGCGTTGGCGGTTCCGTTGACGAACGCCTTCGCATCGCCGGTGATGATGCGCAGGAGCCTCGGCATGGCCGTGACCTCGCCGCGCGGGCTGCCCACGAACGTGAGGGTGACCTGCCGGGGCGTGACGATCTCACCGGCGTTGCCCTCGATGCCGCCGCCCGGGGCGGCCGCGTCCTGCTCCTGCTGCCCGTTCTGCAGGCGCAGCACGGGCCAGTAGTACGACGACTTGTCGCCCTTGTCCTCGCAGCTCGTGTCGGCGTTCGCGAGGTCGTCGTCGCCGGCGAAGGCGTCGTTGGCCTGGTTGCCGACGTAGTCGTGGAAGTGGTGGGCACCGTTGGAGACACCCGGGGCGACGATGACGTTGTCCGAGTTGAACAGGCCGCCCTCGTTCACGCCGCAACTGGTGACGAACGTGCCGCGCGAGGCGTCCGCCTGGGCATTGGGGGCAGCCGCTGCGGGCTGCACACTGGTGATGTCGGCGAAGTCGGCGGCGACGGGGCCGTTGCCCGCCTGCCCGCCGTTGCCCGGCTGCTGGGCGCCGTCGCCCTGGTCCTGACCGTCGCCCTGGTCCTGACCGTCGCCCTGGTCCTGACCGTCGCCCTGCTGCTGCTCCTCGCCTTGTTGCTGCTCCCCGCCGCCGCTCTGCTCGTCGGTCGGGTTGTCGGGCGCACGCAGCGTGCAGTCCGCCATGGCGTCGATGCCCTGGGGACGGTCTCCCGTCCGGTCGATGGCGGCGGATATCCGCCCGATCGTCGCGGCCCGGTCCTCCTTGAGGGGGTCCATGATCCCGCTGTCGGGCTGCGTGTTCCGTGCCGGGTCCTGGAGTTGCCGGTAGGCCTCGGCCACCTGCTGGTCCAGGGAGGCGAGTTCCTTGTCGACGTCGGCCCGCGCCTCGTCGGGCACGGTGGTCAACTGGGCACCGACGTCCGGACAGTAGATCGTCGCGGCTCCCAGGACCCGGGCCTCTGCGGACCCCTGGTCGCCCGAGCCGCCGCCGGTCGCCGAGGCGTACACGTTGGCCGCCATCAGCCCACCTCCGCCCAGCATCAGTGCCACTGCGGCAAAGGTCGCACGTCGTGCGCCTGTTGGGCGTCTGCGCCTGTTGTGTCCCAC
Source organism: Streptomyces sp. Q2 (assembly GCF_056820935.1). Classification (NCBI taxonomy): domain Bacteria; kingdom Bacillati; phylum Actinomycetota; class Actinomycetes; order Kitasatosporales; family Streptomycetaceae; genus Streptomyces; species Streptomyces sp. Q2. The sequence goes on from NZ_JBXEJE010000015.1 coordinate 185,616, forward strand.
GGAAGTACTCCTGCGCGGTTCGTCCGTACGGGCATGGAAATCCCCCGGCCCTATACGCAGGAGAAGCCCCGGGTGTTCAAGCGCCCCGGAAATTCACAGAAAACTCCTACGCGACGGTCATCAGCCCGCCGCATGGTCGACGCGCAGCCGGACCTGTTCCTCCAGGCGGCGCAGGCTGCTGTCCAGGGCGTCGTGGACGGTCTGCCGGCCGGGGTCGTGGCTGTCGTCGAAGAACGACAGGTGCACGGTCACCTCGCTGGCCCCGCTGTCGAGCCCGGCGACCTGCAGCCAGCCGGCGTAGCTGCCCTGGTCGCGCGTTCCCCATTCGAGCCGCATCTGTTCGCGACGGCACTGGAGCAGCGCCCGGGTGTCGTGGTCGGCGCGGTCCTCGTGCACGGTGACGGCGGGCGGGTCGTCGGCGTGCACGTGCAGGGCCTCGGGCAGCCAGGCGTCCAGCTGCTCGACCTTGGCGGCCTGGTCGAAGACGTGCTCCGGCTGGGCCGGCATCGTGCGGGAACGCTCGTACTCGGTCATCGGTACACCGTTTCTTCCTGGCCTCTTCTTCCTGGCCTCGAATCCTCGTCGTACGACGGACCGCGTTCCCGGCCTGCCGGAACCGAACCGGACGTTCCGCGGGGGAGGGCCGGCATCGAATGAGCCGGCACCGGCCGGGAACCCGGGGAGCGCAGCTTGCACCCCACACCGCTCGCACCCACACCCCTGGAGAGGCCATGAGTCTTCTGCGTATGGCCGGCCGCCCGATGCTCGCTTCCATGTTCATCGCCGGCGGCCTGAACTCAGTGCGCGATCCCAAGGCGGTGGCCCCCGTGGCCGAGCCCGTCGTCCAGCCGATCACCGAGCGCGTCGAGGCGCTGCCCGACCGTACCGAACAGGTCGTACGCCTCAGCGGTGCCGTACAGGTGGCGGCGGGAGTCCTGCTCGGCATGGGCCGTGTCCCGCGGGTCGCGGCTCTGGCCATCGCCGGCACGCTCGTGCCCACGACGCTGGCCGGGCACCGCTTCTGGGAGGCCGAGGACCCCTCGGACCGCGCCCAGCAGCGCATCCACTTCCTGAAGAACCTCTCGATGCTCGGTGGGCTGCTCATCGCGGCGGACGACACCGCCGGGCATCCCTCGGTGTGGTGGCGCGGTCGCCACAGCGCCCATGACCTGCGGCGCGAGGCGCATCTGGTGCGCCGTTCCATCCGTGCCACCGCCGGGCCCGCCGCGGCGGCGGGCCGCCTGCGGGCCAGGCTGCCCGCCTGACCGGCCACGGCTTCGCCTCCGCCGACCCGCACCCTGCCGGAAATCGTCCGCCTGGATGCCTGCAGTGCGGGTAGTCGGACGGGTCACGACTTCGCACGCGCCGCCCGGGACCTCCCGGGCGGCGCCGATCCGTCAGGGGGTTGGGAATGAGGCGCTTGGTGCACTGGCGCGGCCGTACCTCGCGCGAGGTGGCCGCGCGACGCGCACGCCACCTGCGCGCACAGCTGGGGGTGGCGGCGGACATCGCGATCGCCGCGCAGCGCAAGACGTTGGCGGCCCGGCTGGAGGACGTCGGTCACGACGGGGCGGGCGAACGGCTGCTGCGCGGCCGGGTGAACGTCGACGACGTGCTGGAGTACGCCCGCCAGCACTTCGCTCTCACCTCGGCCACCCGGGAACAGGCCGCCGCCGTGCTGCGCACCCGCTACGAACTGCGGGGCGGCCACCGGGATCTGGACACCGACGCCTACTCCCCGGCCGCGGGAAACGCCGCGCGAGCCGGAGAAAGGGCGGGCTGAGGTCACGCGGGACCAGGTGCCGGGCGGGTCGTCGGGCCGCGCCCGGCACCTGGCCGGTCACCGGGTCACGACGTGCCGCTCGTCCGGGACGCAGTGGGTCATGGTGAGGCCCTCGACGTCGCGCGGCGGGTTCTTGCCGAGGTTGGCCAGACGCTTCCGGTCCTCGTCGGTCAGGTCCTGGGAGGCCAGGGGCTCCAGACCCGAGACGTCGTCGGGACTGATGCCCAGGGCGTCGCCGACCCGCAGACCGAGGTCGTTCTCCACCAGCAGGAAGTGCCAGACCATGCGTTCCTGCACCGCCCGGTCGCACTGGGCGAGGAGTCCGGTGAAGTTCTTGATCAGGTCCTCGCGTTCCCACTCCTCCAGCAGCAGGTAGCGCTGGCCGGCCTGCAGATAGTCGTTGGTGCGGGGGATGCGTTTGCGGGTGAGCCGCCCGTTGATCTCCGGTCCCTGCTCGTCGTGCGTGGGGTACTCGGCCTCGCGCAGACCGCCCCGGATCGAAGGCTCGTAGTTGACGTCGGCGTTCTCGCCGGCGCCGTCGACGTGATAGGTCATCGCGCCGTCGCGCTGGTTGGTGCGTACGTCGGCGTTCTTCGCGTGGTTCACCGGCAGTTGCAGGTAGTTGGGGCCGACGCGGTGGCGCTGGGTGTCGCTGTAGGAGAAGGTGCGGCCGACGAGCATCTTGTCGTCGGAGAAGTCCAGACCGTCGACGAGGACGCCGGTTCCGAAGGAGATCTGCTCGTTCTCGGCGAAGAAGTTCTCCGGCATCCGGTCGAGCACCATCCTGCCGACCGGCTTGGGCGGGAACTCCTGCTCGGGCCAGGTCTTGGTGTCGTCCAACGGGTCGAAGTCGAGCTCCGGGTGGTCGTGGTCGTCCATCATCTGCACGAGGAGCTCCCACTCCGGGAAGTCGCCGCGGCCCACCGCCTCGTACAGGTCCTTGGTGGCGTGGCCGAGGCCCTCGGCCTGGACGTTCGCCGCGTCCTCCTCGGTCATGCTGCGCACGCCCTGCTTGGGCATCCAGTGGTATTTGACCAGAACGGTCCGCCCTTCCTCGTTGACCCACTTGTAGGTGTTGACGCCGAAACCCTGCATGTGGCGGTAGTCCGCCGGGATGCCGCGCGGGCTGAACAGGTTGACCAGCATGTGCATGGCCTCGGGGGTCTGCGACATGAAGTCGAAGATGCGCCGGGGCTGCTGTTCGAAGGTCACGGGGTCGGGTTTGAGGGCGTGGATGACGTCCGGGAACTTGATCGCGTCCCGGATGAAGAAGACACCCAGGTTGTTGCCGACCAGGTCCCAGTTGCCGTCCTCGGTGTAGAACTTCACCGCGAAGCCGCGTGGATCGCGAGCGGCCTCGGAGGAGTCGCGCCCTCCGATGACGGTGGAGAAGCGGACGGCCAGGTCGGTCCGCTTGCCGCGTTCCTGGAAGAGCTTGGCCCGGGTGAAGCGGCTGATCGGCTCGTCGCCCCAGGCGCCGTAGGCCTCGAAGTATCCGTACGCGGTGACGCCCCGGGCGTGGACGACCCGCTCCGGGATCCGCTCCCGGTCGAAGTGGCTGATCTTCTCCAGGAACTGGTAGTTCTCCAGGGTCGCCGGACCGCGCGCGCCGACCGTGCGCTGGTTCTGGTTGTCGTGGACGGGGTGGCCCTGTCGGTTGGTGAGTACCTTCCGGTCGTCGTCCGGAGGGGGCCCCGTGCTCGACACGTCCGTCATGTTCGTGGGCTCCTTCGACTCGTGGCTGCTGTGACGCGTGGACCGGGCCGCTGGGCACGCCGCCGACCGGTCACAGCCGTGCGGCCACCGGGTACCCGGCCCGTCTGGTCCGTCACACCGGCCGGTGATCCGGCTGCGGACGCGCGCGAGGCGCCACGTGTGCCGCTGCGCGGACCGGGCACTCGAGGCCGCATGACCACTGCCGACGGACGCTACGACGACCAGGACGAGGCGCCCCTGGCGGGCTACGCGACTCTCGCCTCGGCGTTCGCCGCGGGTGCGGTGTTGTTCACCGTGGCGGCACGGCGGCGGGGCGTGCGGCTGCCCGACCGTGTTCCGCCCTGGGACGTCGCACTGCTCGGCACCGCGACGTTCAAGGCGTCCCGGCTGCTGTCCAAGGACCGGATCACCAGCTTCGTACGGGCGCCGTTCACGCGCCGCGAAGAGGAGGGGCCGGGCGATGAGGTGAACGACGCACCCCGCGGCAGCGGGGTCCGCCGAGCCGTCGGAGAGCTGGTGACCTGCCCGTTCTGCACCGCCGCATGGGTGGCCGGAAGCCTGGTCGCCTGCTACGCCGCCACGCCGCGGGCCGCCCGTCTGGTCTGCGCGGGGCTGAGTGCCGTGACGGTGGCGGACTGGCTGCAGCACGCGTGGACCTGGACCGAGGAGAAGACAGAAGACACCGACGGCTGAGCGGGGCACGTCGTCAGATGTCGTGGCCCTGTGCCGTGAGCCAGCGGTGGACGGCCTCCTTGTCCGCGGGGGTGATCCGGACGGGGCCCTCGACGTACGGGCCCTCGTCCTCGTTGAAGCCCGTGTCGGTGACCCGGGCGGTGACCCAGTGGGCCAGGTCCTGAGCGGACCGGTCCGACAGCGATCCGTGCTCCCAGCCCCGGCGGGCCTCGCGGGCCGCGGCGCCGTCGTGCCGCTCGGTCTCCTCCAGCCAGGCCGGCACCACTCGCTCGACGATCCGGTGTTCCTCGTGCGAGGTCTGCTGAGGTGTGTCCTTGCCGTTCATGAGGACCGGGTTCCCGCGAACACCGAAGAGTGACACTCCCACCGTGGCGCAGGACGGTCGTGTCGACGCCGGCACGCCGGGTACTCGGGCCTGAGCCGTCGACCAGGAAGGGGACAGCGATGACGCGGCATGCGGAGAACGACGCTGTGGATCAGGCTGCGGGCGTCGCGGAGCTGCGTCTGGCGACGGGAGATCCGGAACTCGTCCCGCAGAACGGCGCGCTCGCCGGGGACCTGCCCCTGGACCGCAATCAGGCGATCCTGCAGGCCGCCAAGCAGGTCGGCTCGATCCTGAAGCGGAAGGGGCACGCGTTCGCCCTCGCGGGGAGCGTCGCGGTGTACGCGCACGGAAGCGCCCAGAACCTGCAGCACGACGTCGACTTCTGCTTCCGTCCCGAGGACGCGCAGGCCGTCGCCGAGACCCTGCGCGAAGCCGGACTGCCGATCTACACGCCGCCGGAGGACTGGCTGCTGAAGTCCAGCTGCCTGGGACAGCAGGTCGACCTGATCTTCGAGCTGGCGCACCAGCCGGTCACCACCGAACTGCTTGAGCGGGCACAGGAGTTGTCGGTCGACTCGGTGTTCATGCCGGTGCTGTCGCCGACCGACCTGGTGCACAGTCTGGTGGCCGCCTTCTCCGAGCACCACTGCGACTTCGGGGCGGTCCTCCCGATCGCCCGAACGCTGCGCGAGAGGGTCGACTGGGAGACGGTGCGCCGCGCCTGCGGCGACGACCCGATGCCCGACGCGTTCTTCTACTTCCTGGAGCGGCTGGAGGTCATCGATCCGAGGCCGAGGGAGGAACGGCGATGAGCGAGTCCGGCGCGGGGCGGGCCCAAGGAGGCGTCCATGCCCCTGCCGCGGAGAACGTCGAGTACCGGGTCGCCCACCTGCGCGACCGGCTGGCCGCGGAGGAGCTCGGTGAACTGGGCGTACGGATCGAGGTGCGGGCCGGATCGGTCGTGGTGACCGGTACGGTGCCGTCCGCGCAGTGCCGTGAGACCTTGCTTCGGACCGTCCACGAGGAGCTGGCCGGGATCGCCGTGCACACGGACGTCGTGGTGGCGGAGACCGACTCCCCCGACCATGCGGAGGACCTGCCATGATCCGCGTCGCCGCCGTCGGGGACATCCACATGGGCCCCGAGAGCCAGGGCCTGCTGCGCCCCGCCTTCGACACCCTGGACGAGTGTGCCGACCTGCTGCTCCTGGCGGGCGACCTGACCCGGCACGGCACACCCGAGGAAGCCCGGGTGGTCGCCCATGAGGTCCGAGGGCTTCCGGTGCCGGTCGTCGCGGTGCTCGGCAACCACGACCATCACGACGAGCGGCCCGAGAAGGTCACCGCCATCCTCCAGGAGGCGGACGTCACGGTCCTGGAGGGCGAGGGCACGGTCGTCGAGTGCGGCGGATCGCGCGTCGGTGTCGCCGGTACGAAGGGCTTCGGCGGCGGGTTCGTCGGACGCAGCGCCGGCGAGTTCGGCGAGCCGCTGATGAAGGAGTTCGTGCGCTACACGCGGCGCTGCGCGGACACCCTGCACACCGCGCTCAAGGAGCTGGAGGAAGAGGGCTGCGAGCTGCGGGTCGCCCTGACCCACTTCTCCCCCGTCGCCGACACCCTCGCCGGTGAGCCGCCCGAGATCTACCCGTTCCTCGGCAGCTACCTGCTGGCGGAGGCGATCGACACGGCCGGTGCCGACCTCTCCGTCCACGGCCACGCCCACCGGGGCACAGAGCACGGGATGACGGCCGGTGGCGTGCGGGTGCGCAATGTCGCCCAGCCGGTGATCCGGCGGGCGTTCAACGTGTACCAGCTGCACACAACCGACTGACCCGGCGGACGGTTCCCTTACTCACAGCGCGGCGGCCGTGTGGTCCCGCCACGCCTGTTCCCGCACGTCCGGGCAGAGCAGCACCTCGACCGCCGTGCACGCCAGTGCCTCCGCCGACGCGAGCATCGCTGCCCGGCCGCGGTCGGACGCCGCGGCGGCGGCGAACTCGGGGGTGTGGTCGGAGCCGTCCGGATCCATGATCGCCACGAAGGGGTGGATGGCCGGGACGCGTCCGCTGACGTTGCCGATGTCGGAGGAGCCGAGGTACACGCCCGGCTCGGGGGCCGTGATCCCTATGCCCGTGCCGACCAGGTGCCGGGCGAACCGTTCGGACAGCACCCCGCTGTCGCGGAAGTGCTCGTAGCGCGGTGTGGCGCGTTCGACGGTGACCGTGGTCGCCGTCGCCCGGGCCACGCCCTGTGCGCAGGTGAGGAGTTCTCCCGCGAGGTCCTCCAGGACGGCGGTCGTCGCGGCGCGCAGCCCGAACACGCCCTGGGCGTACTCGGGGACGATGTTCGTCGCCCGGCCGCCGTGGGTGATGATGCCCTGGACATGGGAGCCCTCGGGCAGCCGGCGCCCGACCACGGCGAGGGTGTTGAACAGCTGGATCAGGGCCGCGAGCGCGTCGATGCCCTCGGTGGGGTTCCCGGTGGGGTGCGCGGCGCGGCCGTGGAAGGCGACCCGGTACTGTGCCTGCGCGGTCAGCGGCGCCCACCGCCAGCTGTACACGCCGGGATGGAACATCAGCGCGGCGTCGACGTCGTCGAACAGCCCGGCCTCGACCTCGGTGACCTTGCCGCCACCGCCCTCCTCGGCGGGCGTGCCCACGGCCCGGATGGTTCCCGCGTCGGTGGGCAGAACGGCCCGTGCCGCGAGCGCGGCTCCCAGGCCGGCCGCGGCGATCAGGTTGTGCCCGCACGCGTGCCCGAGGCCGGGCAGCGCGTCGTACTCCAGGAGCAGGGCCACCGCGGGCCGGGACCGCGAGCCCCAGCGTGCGGAGAAGGCGGTGGGCAGTCCGGCGACGCCCCGCTCGACGGTGAACCCCTCCCAGGCGAGTTCGCCGCACAGCAGTGCCGCCGCCCGGTGCTCCTCGAAGGCGTACTCGGGCTCGTTGTGCAGGGTCAGTGCGACGTCCCACAGCCGCTCGGCCCTCGCGGCCACTTCCCCGCGTACTCGCGCGAACACCTCGTCCAGAGCGTCGGTCACGTCGGCCTCCCGGCAGCGTCGCATGCTGTGTCCCGGTGCGGGTTCCTTCGATGCGCCCCGCCCACACCCGTCCGGGCACGCTTTGGCCGGGCGTAGGGCGGGCGGCGGGGGGCACCCGGGTGCCGTGGCGGCTCCGCCCCGGAGCCGTCGCCCCCCTGGCTGGAGGTGAAGAGCATGGGACACGGAGGAAACGTCATCGCCGAACTGGTGACCGATCACCGGGAGGTCGAGGACATCTTCGGCCGTATCGAGGCCCTGCCGCCCGGTGACAAGGACCGCAAGGTGTACGCCGAACAGGCCACGATGGAGCTGATCCGGCACTCGGTGGCCGAGGAGGAGTACCTCTACCCGGCCGTGCGCGAGCACTTGGTGAACGGGAACACCATGGCGGACCAGGAGATCGAGGACCACTCCAGGGCCGAGCAGATCATGAAGGACCTGGAGGGCTGCGAGGCGGAGGACCCCGAGTTCGACCGGCTCATCGGCACGCTGATGAGCGAGATCCGCTCGCACATCGCCGACGAGGAGGAGAACCTCTTCCCGCAACTGCGGGTGGCGTGCCCGCCGGAGGCACTCGACAAGCTGGGCGACAAGGTCCGGATGGCCAAGAAGATGGCGCCGACCCGGCCGCACCCGTCCGCCCCGGACACGCCTCCGGCCAACAAACTGCTGGCACCGGGTGCCGGACTGGTCGACCGGATGCGGGACGCGCTGACCGGACGCGGCAAGCACGACTGACGGCCGGCGGCCTCAGGCGATCAGTGCCTGTCCCGGCTTGAGGCGTTCCACGAGCTGGGAGTGATGGAGTTCGGCCACGGGGGCCAGCAGGTCGGGGTGACGCAGGAGGACCGCCGCGCGGCGGTCCTCCTCGTCGGGCGCCAGCAGGCGGCGGAACTCGGTCGGCGCCCCGTTCGTGTGACCGCCCCCGGCCAGTGCGGCCACCGCCCGGCCGGCCAGTTCCGGGTCGGTGAGCAGGCAGGCCGCCCAGCTCGCGACGACCTCGTCGACCCAGGTGCGCCAGGCGTGCCCGTCCGCGTCCCGGGCGCCGGCCCCGTCCGCGCCCGTGACCCAGTCGAGCCGGGCCGAACCACCGGGCCCGGCCATGCCGACCAGTGCGGCGTCCATCAGGGTCGGATATCTGAGCCAGGCCGCGACGGTCACGGCCTGCCGCGCCTGCACCTCGCACAGGGCGGAGGCCAAGGCGCCGCCGCCCGAGGGGTAGGCGCAGGTCAGCCACTGGGCGGTGGCCGCTATGACCGGGGAGAGATCTGCTTGCACTGCCGGGCCGCCCGATGCTGGTGATGAGACAGGGGACTGCGCGAAACGGTAGCCCGCCAATCCCGCCGCACGACATGGCCCGGGTCTCCCTGGTGACGTGGCTTCGACCACATCGGCCGGGGAGGCCCGGGCTCTGTCGGGACCGGACGCGGGCGCGGTCATGACGCAGTGCGGGACCCCAGCACCGGGGCCGCGCCGCTGCCGTTCTTCATGACCGTGAAGCCGAAGCTCGTCGACGCTCCGGCGGCCAGGCTGCCGTTGCCGTTCGGCTTCATCGTCATGACGCTGCCGCTGCTGTCCCGGGTGGGCGTGTCGGCAGCAGGGGCAACTCAGCAGTCTGCACGACGTCCGAATGTTTCGACATTGACCTGAAGGCAGTGAGAAATAGCGCAACCTTTCAGCCAACTCGGATGTCTCACCCGTTACCACTCACATCCACGTCTCGAGGGACATCATGAGACGAAGCAGAACAGCATGGGCCGCAGCACTACTCATGGGCGCGGCGTTGACCGCGAGCACGATGCCGGCGGACGCCGCCCCGGCGGCCACGGCGTGCCCCACCGGCTGGGGCAGCCTCGGCAAGTCCCGCGCCGCCGGGACGACGGCGCCGGTGAAGAACGTCAGGACCGGAAGCCACGCCTGCTACGACCGGATGGTCATCGACGTCCCCGGCGGTGGCGGACTCGGCTACTGGGTGCGCTACGTCGACCGCCTCCGTCAGGACGGGTCGGGTCGGGTCGTCCCCGTCGCGGGCGGGGCCGTCCTGGAGGTACGGGTGGCAGCACCCGCCTACCACCCCGAGACCGGGGCACCCTCGTATCCCGGACGGGTGGCCCGCCCGCTGCCCGGCGTGGACATCTCGGGCTACCGCACCTTCCGGGACACCCGGTTCGCGGGCAGCTTCGAGGGCGAGACGCAGATCGGGCTGGGGGTCCGCTCCCGGCTGCCGTTCCGGGTGCAGCAGCTCGCCGACCGGGTCGTGGTGGACGTCGCCCACAACTGGACCGGCAGCCGCTGACGCCGCCCGCATCCCCGGGGGAGCAGTCGCTCACCTTCGCCGCCCAGGTGCGGTCCGGGCCGGTCGTGGCGCATTCTTGCAGTGTCGCCCGCGTGACTGGCGCACGGACGAGGTAGGGCCGATGACTGGGAGCTCCCAGGACGCACAGCCGAAGCCCGGACGGCTGGCGGCGCTGCTGATCGACGCCTCGACGGAGGCGATCAGCGCCGCCGGCGGCCAGGCGGGAGGCGTCTACCTGCGCTCTTCCGCCCCCGGCCTGCTACGCCTGGCCGTACTCGCCGGGCTGCCCGGCCCGCTGTTCCGTCCCTGGTGGCGGCTGCACGTGGACAGTCCGTTCCCCGTGGCGGACGCCCATCGGCTCGGCGTCCCGGTCGTCCTGTCGAACGCCACCGAGACGATGCGCCGCTACCCCCAGTTCTCGGCCGGCCTGCCGTTCCAGTTCGGCTCCCTGCACGCGCCGGTCGTGGCCGGTTCCCACTCCTACGGCGTCATCACCGTGCTGCGTCCCTCCGTCCCCGACGCCGCCGAGGTGGTGGCCGAGCGGGACCGTCTGACCCGGCTGGCCCAGGATCTGGGCGCGGCCCTGCGGAGCCTGGAGGACGACGAGGCGGCTCCGCTTTGCTGGGACCAGGAGCCGCTGTCGGTGCGGCCGCCCGCCCAGCGTCCGCCGCTCGCACGCATCGGGCGTTTCCTGTGGACGCCGGAGACGGGAGTGGTGACCGGGGACGCGGGCCTGCATGCCCTGCTGGGCGTCACGCCGACGGAGTTCGCCGGGACCCCGCAGGCGTTCGCGGAGGCCGTGGCCCCGTCCGAGACGAACCGGATCCTGGTCGCGTTGCGGGACACGGCCGCCGGCAGACCTCCGACGCTGCCGCTGTACCTGCGGGCGGCGGACGGTGAACTGCGGCTGATGGATCTGTGGAGCCCGTACGAGGGGATGGGCTGGCTCTCGCACGAGGTGACCGCTCCGGCCGCCGTGCCGTCCGCGGCGGGCCCGGTGCGGGGCATCGTGCTCGACCCGGGTCTCGGCGCCACCGCCGACGCGGCGGCCGACCTGCTGCCGGACGGTGTGTTCTGTCTGGACCGGGCGGGCCTGGTCGTCTACGCCAACCCGCGCGCCGCACAGTTGCTGCGCCGGCCGCGGACCGAGGTGCTGGGCCGGCCCCTGTGGGACGCCGTGCCGTGGATCCGGCCCGACGTCGAGGACCATCTGCGCGGGGCCCTGCTGTCGCCGGACCCGGTGCACTTCCACGTCGAGCGACCTGCCACGGACACCGCCGAGCCCGCGCCCAAGCCCTCCGAGGGCGACTGGCTCGCCCTCTCCGTGTATCCCGGCCCGGACCGGCTGACCTGCACCGTCCGTCCGGCGAGCCGGGTGGCGGACACCGCCCCGGCCGACCTCGCGACCGGGAACGGCCCCGCACCGCCGGCGCCCGTGTACCGCCCCATCGTCCTGGCGATCGCGCTGACGGAGGCGGTCACCGCCCGCCAGGTGTCCGCCGTCGTGATGCGGGAGCTGCTGCCCGCGTTCGGCGGCCGTCGGCTCGCCATCTACCTGCTCCAGGACCGGCACCTGTACCTGGCCTGGGAGAACGGCTTCCCCACGGGGTTCCTCGCCCCGTTCGAAGGGGTGGGGCTCGACGCACGGCTACCGGGCGTCGAGACGCTCACCACCGGCCGGCCGCTCTTCTTCGACTCCATGCAGCAGCTGGCCGCCGCCTACCCCGGAATCGAGCTGGACGCCGAGGAGGGCGCCCGTGCCTTCCTGCCGCTGATCGCCTCCGGCCGCCCGGTGGGCTCCTGCATCCTGGGCTTCGACCGGCCCCGCAGCTTCAGCACCGAGGAACGTACGGTGCTCACCGCGCTCGCCGGGCTCATCGCCCATGCCATGGACAAGGCGCAGCGCTACGAGACCGAGGCCGCCCTCGCCCGCGGACTCCAGCAGGCCCTCCTCCCCCGGCGGCTGTCCGCGCACCCGGGAGTGGAGACCGCGGGACGCTATCTGCCCGGCACCCAGGGCATGGAGGTGGGCGGGGACTGGTACGACGTCGTGGAGTCCGGCGACGGCATCGCCCTGGTCATCGGCGACGTACAGGGGCACGGGGTGCAGGCGGCGGCGACCATGGGGCAACTGCGCAGCGCCGTAAGGGCGTTCGCGCTCGGCGACCGGCCGCCCGACGAGGTCATGAGCGGCACCAACCACCTCCTCATCGACCTCGACCCCGGACTGTTCGCGAGCTGCTGCTACATCCGGCTGGACCCCGCCACCGGCGCGGCCCGGGCGGCCCGTGCCGGGCACCTGCCCCCTCTGCTGCGCCGCCCGGACGGCCGCACCCACACCCTGGACCTGCCCGGCGGAGTGGTGCTCGGCGTGGACCCGCGCGCCCACTACCCGGTGACGGAGCTGCGCATGGACCCCGGAGCCATCCTCGCGCTGTACACCGACGGGCTGGTCGAGAAGCCCGGCGGCGACATCGACGACGGCATCGGCGCCCTGCGCGTGGCCCTGGCCAAGTGCGGCGGCCCCGGCGTCCGCCCGGGCGGAGGCGCACTGGCCGGCGTGGCCGACCGCCTCACCGCGCAGGCCCGCCAGGCCGTCGACCGCCCCGACGACATCGCCCTCCTGCTCGCCGCACGCCGTCCCGCGCGGTGAAACCGACAGATGCCCGGGGGGCCGGCCACACCCGTCGGCGTCGGGAGACCGGGCTGTCCCGCCCTGAGGCCCCCTCGCCTCCTGAGGGCCCGGCAGTGTAGACATGGGCACATGGTCCGGCTCTTGGGTCGATCCGGGGCGTCGACCCGTCGCCCCAGTGGTCCGCGCCCTTCACACGCGCCCGACCGCGCTCCCGGAGCGCCCGACGGGCATCCGCGGCGAACCCGGCGACAGCCGGGCGGTCCGCCCGCCCCGCGGCAGCACGGCGGGGGCCGGCCGGGGCTGCCGTCGGCTCTCGGCGGGCGCAGCGTCGCCGGACAGGTGTTCGTCCTGCAAGTGGTGATCGTGCTGCTGCTGGTCGTGGCCGCGGTGGTGGCCCTGGTGCTCCAGGTACGACACGACAGCACCAAGGAGGCCCGCAACCGTTCGGTCGCCGTCGCCGAGGCATTCGCCAACGCGCCGGGCACCCGCGAGGCACTGCGCTCCCCCGACCCGTCGGCGCTGCTCCAGCCGCGCGCCGAGGCGGCCCGCAAGGCGACCAAGGTCGACTTCATCGTCGTCATGAACACCGACGGCATCCGCTACAGCCACCCCAAGCCGGACCGCATCGGCAAGAAGTTCGTCGGGACGATCGCCCCGGCGCTGGCCGGGAAGACCGTGACCGAGGAGATCACCGGAACGATCGGCCCGCTGGTGCAGGCCGTCGTGCCCGTGAAGGCCGACGACGGCACGGTGGTCGGCCTGGTGTCGGCCGGCATCACGACCGAGAGCGTGGGCGGCGCCGCCGACCAGCAGCTCCCGCTGGTGCTGGTCGCCGCCGCGGCCGGGCTCGCCCTGGCCACGGCGGGCACGGCGCTGGTGAGCAGACGGCTGCTGCGGCAGACGCACGGCCTGGGCCCGCACGAGATGACACGGATGTACGAGCACCACGACGCGGTGCTGCACTCGGTGCGCGAGGGCGTGCTCATCGTCGGCGACGACGGCACCCTGCTGCTGGCCAACGACGAGGCGCACCGGCTGCTCGACCTGCCCGACGACGCCGAGGGACAGCATGTACTGAACCTCGGCCTCGCCCCCGACACGGCCGGTCTGCTGGCCTCCGGACGGGTCGCCACGGACGAGGTGCACCTGGTCAAGGACCGGCTGCTGGCGATCAACCAGCGGACCACCGACTCCCAGGGCGGCCCGCCCGGCACGGTCGCCACCCTGCGCGACTCCACCGAGCTGCGTGCCCTGTCCGGCCGGGCCGAGACGGCGCGGGAGCGGCTGAACATGCTGTACGACGCCGGAGTGGCCATCGGGACGAGCCTGGACGTGACCCGCACCGCCGAGGAACTGGCGGAGGTGGCCGTCCCCCGGTTCGCGGACTTCGTCACGGTGGACCTGTTCGACGCCGTACTGAGCGGCGGCCAGCCGCAGGCGACGACCGCGCTGAGCCGCACGGCCGTGAACGGGATCCGCAAGGACGCCCCGCTGTATCCGGTCGACGAGCGGATCCGGCTCGTCGACACGTCACCCCAGGCGCGCGCCCTCGCCACCGGGCAGGCGGTCGTCGAGCCGCGGCTGAGCGAGGCCGCGGGCTGGCAGGCGCAGGACCTGGAGCGTTCCGCCCAGGTGGTGGCGTACGGCATCCACTCGCTGGTCGCGGTACCGCTGCGCGCGGGCAGTGCGGTGCTGGGGGTGGTCAGCTTCTGGCGGTCCGAGAAGCCCGAGCCGTTCGACGTGGACGAGGTGGCCCTCGCCGAGGAACTGGTCACCCGGGCCGCGGTCTCCATCGACAACGCGCGCCGCTACACGCGCGAGCACAACATGGCGGTGACGCTGCAGCGGAGCCTGCTGCCCCGCAACCTGCCCGCGCAGGACGCCCTGGAGATCGCCTACCGGTATCTGCCCGCGCAGGAGGGGGTCGGCGGCGACTGGTTCGACGTACTGCCGCTGTCCGGTGCCCGCGTGGCGCTCGTGGTGGGTGACGTCGTCGGGCACGGGCTGCACGCGGCGGCCACCATGGGACGCCTGCGGACGGCGGTGCACAACTTCTCCGCCCTGGACCTGCCGCCTGACGAACTCCTCGCGCTCTTGGACGAGTTGGTCGGTCGGATCGACCAGGACGAGGCGGCGGAGGGCGCCAACGCCCCCGTCACCGGGGCGACCTGTCTGTACGCGATCTACGACCCGGTCTCCCGGCTGTGCACGATCGCCAGGGCCGGCCATCCACCGCCCGCCGTGATCCACCCCGACGGCAGCGTGGAGTTCCCGGAGGTGCCGGCCGGTCCCCCGCTCGGGCTCGGAGGGCTGCCCTTCGAGACGGCCGACCTCGAACTGGCCGAGGGCAGCCGCCTCGTGCTCTACACGGACGGGCTCGTCGAGGACCGGGAGCGGGACATCGACGTGGGCCTGGAACTGCTGCGCACCGCGCTGGAGGGGGCCGGCAAGTCACCCGAGGAGACCTGCCGGGTCGTCCTCGACTCCCGGCTCACGGCCCGGGCCGGCGACGACATCGCCCTGATCGTGGCGGGCACCCGGTCGCTGGCCGCCGACCGGGTCGCCGAGTGGCGGGTGCCGGGCGATCCGGCGGCGGTCGGCGAGGTACGCGCCCAGGTCAGCCGCCAGCTCGCCCGGTGGGGACTGGACGAGCTGACGTTCACGACCGAGCTGATCCTGAGCGAGCTCGTCACCAACGCGATCCGCTACGGCGGCGACCCCATCCACGTCCGCGTGCTGCACGACCGGACCCTGATCTGCGAGGTCTTCGACAGCAGCAGCACCTCGCCGCATCTGCGGTACGCGGCCATGACCGACGAGGGCGGCCGCGGCCTGTTCCTCGTCGCGCAGCTCTCCGAACGCTGGGGCACCCGCTACACGCCCGAGGGCAAGGTCATCTGGGCCGAGCAGCCCCTGTCGTGAGCCCCACACCGCCGACCCTGCTCATAAAGTGAGCTTATGAGCTCATAGACCGGACCCGCGTACCAACTAAGGCTTGCCTTAGCTTAGGCTTCCCGTCGAGTCGCCTTGTCACCGCTCGAAGGGAACCTGATCATGCCCCGCCCCCTGCGGGTAGCAATCGTCGGAGCCGGTCCCGCCGGTATCTACGCCGCCGACGCCCTGCTCAAGTCCGACGTGGCCGCCGAACCCGGCGTGTCCATCGACCTCTTCGAGCGGATGCCGGCCCCGTTCGGCCTGATCCGTTACGGTGTCGCCCCCGACCACCCCCGCATCAAGGGCATCATCACGGCCCTCCACCAGGTGCTCGACAAGCCGCAGATCCGTCTCTTCGGCAACGTCGACTACCCGACTGACATCAGCCTGGACGACCTGCGGGCGTTCTACGACGCCGTGATCTTCTCCACGGGCGCGACCGCCGACCGCGAGATGTCCGTACCCGGCATCGAGCTCGACGGCTCGTACGGCGCGGCGGACTTCGTCTCCTGGTACGACGGCCACCCGGACGTGCCGCGCACCTGGCCGCTGGAGGCCGAGAAGGTCGCCGTGCTCGGCGTCGGCAACGTCGCGCTCGACGTGGCGCGCATCCTCGCCAAGACAGCGGAGGAACTGCTGCCGACGGAGATCCCGCCGAACGTCCACGACGGACTCAAGGCCAACAAGGCCATGGAGGTCCACGTGTTCGGCCGCCGTGGCCCGGCGCAGGCGAAGTTCAGCCCGATGGAGCTGCGGGAGCTGGACCACTCCCCCAACATCGAGGTCATCGTCGACCCCGAGGACATCGACTACGACGCGGGCTCGATCGAGACCCGGCGCGGCAACAAGCAGGCCGACATGGTCGCCAAGACCCTGGAGAACTGGGCGATCCGCGACGTCGGCGACCGGCCGCACAAGCTCTTCCTGCACTTCTTCGAGTCGCCTTCGGAGATACTCGGCGAGGACGGCAAGGTCGTCGGCCTGCGCACCGAGCGCACCGCGCTGGACGGCACGGGCAACGTCAAGGGCACCGGCGAGTTCAAGGACTGGGACGTCACCGCGGTCTACCGCGCGGTCGGCTACCTCTCCGACAAGCTGCCCAAGCTGCCCTGGGACATCGACTCGGGCACGGTGCCGGACGCGGGCGGCCGGGTCCTCCAGGAGAGCGGCGAGCACCTGCAGTCCACGTACGTCACCGGCTGGATCCGGCGCGGTCCGGTGGGTCTGATCGGCCACACCAAGGGCGACGCCAACGAGACGGTGTCGAACCTGCTGGACGACTACACCAACGGCCGTCTGCAGACGCCGGGTTCGCCCGAGCCGGAGGCCGTGGACGCGTTCCTCGCCGAGCGGGACGTCCGCTTCACCACCTGGGAGGGCTGGTACAAGCTGGACGCCGCCGAGAAGGCGCTGGGCGAGCCGCAGGGCCGCGCCCGCGTGAAGCTCGTCGAGCGTGAGGACATGCTCAAGGCGAGCGGCGCGTAGCACGACGACGACGGCCTCGACGGTGCCGGATTCCTCCGGACCCGTCGAGGCCGCTTTTTCTTTTCGCCGCCCCGGCCGAAACCACCCGGTCCACCGACCACTCGGCGCGCGGTCAGGTCGCGCCCGCCCACCACGGCCGGCGCCGCGGACCGCGAGGATCTGCGGGCCCAGCACGGCAAAGGCCGCCCCGCCGGCCGCGGTGCCCTGGTCGGCACGGCGGCCGCTCCGCAGGACAACGTGCCGAGCGGGGACTTCGATCCGGCACCTACGCCAACGACTGCTACGGCCCCCTGACCGTCACCGCGGCGGACGGCCCCCTGACCATGCGGCTCGGCCCCCAGTCGAAGACGTTCCGTCTGGCCCACTACGACGGTGACACGTTCAGCTTCGAGACGACCGGCGAGAACGCCACCGGCCCGTCCGGCGTCACCTTCCGCGACGTCAGGGACGGGAAGGCGACCCGGGTGACGGTCGAGGCCCTCGACGGGAACGGACTCGACGTTCACCCGCGAGTAGCGGCGAGCCGTGGTGAACAGGGCCCGCCCCAATGCGGATGGTGAGCGGGCCCCGTTCGGGAGTCATTGTGCCGGGGGTGCCGAGTGCGGGGCAGGCGTGAACCGCTCTCGACGGGTGCGCACGGTTCGCGCCCCGAGTGCGCGCGGGCCAGGGGAGAGATACGAGGTCCCCGACGCCCTCCGTGTGGGTGGACCCGGCGATCACGGCGTTGACGGTGCACCCCACTGCTGGCCGTCCCCTTGGCGGAACCCCGGCCGACCGCGAGCAGCGCCGACGGTCCGGGTCACCACAGGCGGGGCACCACCGCAGGACGCCGCGCGTGTCCACGGGCCGGACCCCCGGTTGATCTCCACCCACCCGCGGCGACGATACTGGCACCCGCACCCACCCCCACTCACAGATGGATCCATGCCAAGCTCTCCCACCGACCGCCCCGCCACTCCCCCCACCCTGTGGCCGGCGCGCGGCCGTCATGCCGGACCCGACGCAGACGACGTGCTCCGGCACCGTCTGCGGCGCCTCAAGGACGACGAGATCCTCGACGACTTCGCGGAACTGCCCGCGGCCGAGGACGCCCCGGAGCGGATCTTCGAGGCCCGATGGCGGGTGCCGGGCCAGGTGACCGTGCGCGCCCGGCTGACCCTCGTACCCGCGTCCGACGACGCGTCCCAGTGGACGCTGGTGGCGGAGGCGGAACAGCCGTGGGACCAGTCCTGGCCCTCGCCCGCCACCATGTTCTGGCCCGACACGCCGGACGCCGCCTGGGACCACGAGGCCGTCACCGGCCTGCCCTTCGGGGACCTCACCCCATTGCCGTCGGACGACAAGGCCATACGGCGTCTGTTCAAGGACGCCGTACGCGGCTGGGCCGTCCACGTCGTCGTCCACGAGGCCATGACCACCGACGAACGCGGTCGCCGCCCGCTGACCCGGCTGCTGCCGCCGAGCCTGCGGCACCGCGTGGTCGAGCACCGGGCGGCCCCGGACCAGCTGCGGGTCGTGAACTGGGCTCTGCGCGGCCTCAAGGTGGAGGTGCCGCGCGGCGGGGCCGTCATCCTGCCCGGACAACCGGTGCCGCCCGGCTACCACGAGGGAGACTTCGCCGTCCGCAGCGTCTTCCTCGACGGGTCGGAGCCGACCGAACTGATCGAGGCCGTGACGCGCTACGCCGCCCTGCCGAAGCCTCTGCCGGAAGGTGCCGGCGAGGCGCTCACCGCGCTGCGGGAGCAGTGGCAGTTGCTGACCGTGGAGGAGGAACTCGACCGCGAGCGCAGGCTGGTGGCCATGTACGCCGAGGCGCTGGAGGCCATGACCAGGTCCCGGGACCTGTACCGGGAGGCCGCCGAGCAGGCCAACGAGGCGCTGGCGGCCTACCGCGAGGCCGTGCCGGGCCCGGCGCTCGACGCCTCGGCCGGTGCGCCCGCCGGATCCGCGTTCCAGCAGCTGACCCGGACGTTCGAACGTCTCAAGGGCTCCACCAGAACCCCGCGCCCCGCCCGCGCGGAAGCCGACGCCGAGGACCCGCCGGGAACGTCCGGACGCGAGGTCAGCTGAAGAGCGGGAGGCGGTCGGCGTCCGGTCCCAGGGCGCGTCGCTCCGCCTCCGTGAGGGGTGTGCGGCCGGTGGCGGCGCGGGCGTAGTGCTCGTCGCTCCACTCCGGCGGGACGGGCCGGCCCAGCAGGCCGTCCAGCGTGGCGCGGACGGCGGCCAGGCCGGCCGGCGCCGGTCCCGGGGCCGCGGGCAGCCGGAGCACGAGGTCGAGGTGGTGGATGCTCGCCTCGACGGCGAGCGTCACCATCAGGTCCGCGGCGGTCAGGACATGGCCCTGCGTGGTGACGCGGCCGTCCGGCCGGGCCGCCGACGCGGCGGTCACGGTGGCCGCCGCGGTCTGCAGGTACAGCTCCTTCAGCTGCCCGAAGTCGAGGAACATGCTGGCGCTCACCCGGTTCCAGCGCCGCCCGTTGGCCGCGCCGGCCGGGTCCGGGGCCCAGTCCCGCCAGTAGGTGACGGCATCGCGGTCGGCCGGCCCGGCGGCGGGCGTGTGCAGGGCCACCAGCGCGCGCTGGGCGTCCGCGACACAGTGGAACACCAGATCGCGGACCGCCCAGCCCGCGCAGTCCGTGGGCAGCCAGGACTCCTCGTCCCCGAGGGGACGGACCACGGCGGCGAAGGCCTCGTAGGCGGCTCGCAGCACCTCGGCGGGGTGGTCGCGGTTCACGTGATGCGCAGTCATGAAGGCAGCCTAGGCAGGCGGCGCCGGGGCACGCGGTGAGGTTCTCAGTCGGCGATGCGGCTCGCCTCGGCCATCGGGCGTTCCGCCCCGGCGCTTCTCGGCGACTGCGGCGACGTCAGGCGTACAAGCAGGGCCGTCAGCGCGGCCGGCGACGCGCACACGGCAGCCGTACCGACGAGCCAGTCCGGGGCGAGGGAGAGGTCCAGGGCCCGGGAGAGCCCCGCCGACTGGAAGCGGCTCTCGAACAGCTGCGCCGCGGCCGGCCCCGCCGGCACCAGCACCGCCACCGCGAGGAGCGGCACGGCGGGCCACGCGCTCAGCAGGAGGGCCAGGAGCAGGCACAGGGTCGAGACGCCGAGGGCGAACCCGTAGACGCGCAGGGAGGCGCCGTCCCGGTGTGGTGGGAAGCAGAGCAGTGCGCAGACGGCGAGGGCGGCGAGCCGGCCGGGCCAGAACGCCGGCCGTGCGGCCCGTTTGGGGGTGCGGCGGGGCCGCGGACCGGCGGGGCGGTCCGGCCGGGGACCGGCGGCGGCGGGTCCGCCGTCCTCGTCGGCCGGCCACGCGTCCGCCCTCGCCGCC
>NZ_JBXEJE010000016.1:0-204239 GCF_056820935.1 Streptomyces sp. Q2
GCGTCCAACGGCTCGGCCCGCGGCTGCGACCGCGCATCGGCCGCGGCCCCGGCGAACCGGGCTCCGCGCAGGCCGCGGCCGGTGGCGACGGGTGCGGCGGGCAGGTCCGGTACGACGGCCGGCGGTACGACGACGGGGGCGCCCTCCTCCTCCACCCCCGCGAAGCGCGCGCCGCCGCGCCGGCGCTTGCGTGACTTGGGGGTGGCGGCGGGCTGCTCCGGCGGGGCGGACGGTTCCTCGAAGACGGGGGCCTGCCGCTCGGGAGCGGACGGGCTGTCGTACTCGGCACGACCGGCGTCGGGATCGTCCTCCGCGGCGGACGCGAACCGGAGGTCACGCTGCTGCGGCATGTCGGGGAATCCGGCGCCGTACGAGTCGTCGTGCCCGTCCGGTCGCGCACCGTACGCAACGTCACGGCCGTCCGATCGCCCACCGTACGAGCCACCCCGACCGTCCGACGGCCCGGCGTGGGCCTCTCGGTCGTCTGACGCCCCGGCGTGGGCCGCTCGACCGTGCGACGGCGTGCCGAACCCGTCACGACCACCCGACGGGGCCCCGTACGCCTCACGGCCATCCGACGACGCGCCGTACGCCCCCCGCCCGTCCGGACGCGCACCGTACGACGCCCGCCCGTCCGGTCGCGGGTCATACGCCCCACGCCCGTCCGTCCGTGCGTCCCTCGCGTCGGCACGGAGCCCGAAGGCGCCTTCCGCCGCCCGCGCGCGCCGGATCTCCTCGGCCTTGCCGCCCACCGACCGTCGTTCCAAGTCCTCTATGCGCGCCCGGAGCTCGGCGCATCGGCGGGTCGCGCGTTCGTGGTCGTCGCGGGCCCAGGCGAGGTCGAGGCGGATGGCGTCGGCCTCCTGCCGGGTGGTCGCGGAAGCGAGGAACCGGCCGAGTTCCGCCTGCCGTTCGGCGGCGTAGCGCTGTTCGCGGAGCATGACGTCGAAGCGGTCGCCGAGGGCGTCCCGGCCGCCAGGCCGGGCGTCGTGGGCGACGAGCGCGGCGGCGTGCAGGGCGCGGGCGCGGTCCGCTTCGGGGGCGGCGACGGCGGCGCCGTACTCGGTGGCAAGGTCCTGGAGGAGCGCCTCGACGACGTCCCAGGGTGGTATCTCACGTCCGTCGAGGCAGGCCTGCATGCCGTCGGGGTCGCGCTGCCAGAACACGCCGCACCAGCCGGCGCCCTGGTCCAGGCGGCCCAGCAGACCGTCCAGGTAGTTCGCGAACTCCCGGACCCGGCCGGGGAGTTGATCCAGAGTCATCGCCCAACTCCCTCCAGACCGGAGCACTCCGGTCCGTAGGCAACACCAGTTGTGTTACGGGACGGCTACGAGCAGTTTTCCGGGGCAGTGCATGACCCTCATTGCGCGATCTTGACCGTTGCGCGGCGACGCCCCGGGAAGCCCGTCACACCTGTGCCGGCGCGCACAGCCCCGCCAGCTCGTCCATGGACAGACCGAGCGCCCGGGCCAGCGCGGCCACGGTGAAGAACGCCGGTGTCGGCGCCCGGCCGGTCTCGATCTTCCGGAGGGTCTCCGCGGAGATCCCGGCGTCGGCCGCGACCGCCGTCATGCTGCGACCACCGCGAGCCTCGCGCAGCAGCCGGCCGAGCCGTTCGCCACGTTCGCGCTCTTCGGGGGTGAGAGGGGTGCGTACCATGCCGTCATTGTAATACCGGTATAGTAATTGGCATGGTAGAGCTGAAGACGGACACATCCATCGACGCCATGTACGAGGCGGGCCAGGTCGTGGGACAGGCCCTGACGGCCGTACGGCAAGCCGCTGACGTCGGCGTTTCCCTGCTGGAGCTGGACGAGGTGGCGCACGACGTGCTGCGCGGGGCGCGTGCGGGCTCGCCCTTCCTCGGCTATCGGCCCTCGTTCGCCCCCACGCCCTTCCCCGCCGTCATCTGTGCCTCGGTGAACAACGCGATCGTGCACGGCATCCCGACCCCCTACCGGCTGCGCGACGGCGACCTCGTCTCCATCGACTGCGGCGCCGAGCTGGGCGGATGGGCCGGCGACTCCGCGATCAGCTTCGTGGTCGGCGAGCCGCGTCCGGCGGACGTCGCGCTGATCGAGACCGCCGAGCGGGCGCTGGCGGCGGGCATCGAGGCGGCGGTCGTGGGCAACCGCATCGGCGACATCGCGCACGCGATCGGCACCGTGTGCCGCGCCGGGGGCTACGGCATCCCGGACGGCTTCGGCGGCCACGGCATCGGCCGCCGCATGCACGAGGACCCGCCGGTCCCCAACGAGGGCCGCCCCCAGCGCGGCCTCCCGTTGCGGCACGGCATGGCCCTGGCGCTCGAGCCCATGCTCATCGGCGGCGGCACGGACGGCTACCACGAGGCACCGGACGGCTGGACGCTGCGGACCGACGACGGCTCGCGGGCGGCACACGTGGAGCACACGGTGGCGATCACGGACGCGGGACCGCGGATCCTGACGGCGCGCTGACCGACGCCGCTCGTCCCTCCCCGCGCCTGGTCGTGGCAGGCGCGGGGAGGGAGGCTCCCGGGAAGCGTGCGCGGCCACGGGAAGTCCCCGCGAGGTTCTCTGGACGATCCCGCGAGCTTTCCTGAAGGTGCCCCCTCCCCTCGTTCGTGCGAAGGTGTTCTACGAGTGCGCCCAGGGGTGTAACCACCTGTCACGTGGGTTACCCGACTCCGGCACGTCGATCAGCGAGGGCGTCCCGGGCCCGCGCAGGGACGCCGGATGGGAACGCCATGACCAGCGGCTTCACCGGCTCAGAAGGCTACGACGCCTTCGGAGAATTCCTCGCCCGATTCTTCGGCGGACCGCGCCCCGGTCCCCGGCAGATCGACATCGGGCGGCTGCTCAGTCAGCCCGCAAGGGAACTGGTGCGGGGCGCCGCCCAGTACGCCGCCGAACACGGCAGCCGGGATCTGGACACCCAGCATCTCCTGCGGGCCGCGCTGTCCGCCGAGCCGACCAGGAGCCTGCTCAGCCGCGCCGGCGCGGATCCCGACTCCCTCGCGACGGAGATCGACGAGCGCTCGGGCCCGGTCCAGCACCCGCCGGGCGAGGTACCGCCGCCGACCTCGCTGTCGCTCACCCCGGCCGCCAAGCGCGCCCTGCTGGACGCGCACGACCTGGCCCGGGCCCGCGGCACCGGCTACATCGGCCCCGAGCACGTGCTGAGCGCCCTCGCGGCGAACCCCGACTCGGCGGCCGGGCACATCCTGAACTCGGCCCATTTCGCGCCCTCCGCCCTCCCGCCGGAGTCGGCCCCGGACGGCGGGCAGACCAGCGGCGAACGGCCGCGCGCCGCGTCCACGCCCACGCTGGACAAGTACGGCCGCGATCTGACCGACCTGGCGCGCAAGGGCCGTATCGACCCGGTGATCGGGCGGGACGAGGAGATCGAGCAGACCATCGAGGTGCTCTCCCGGCGCGGCAAGAACAACCCGGTGCTCATCGGTGACGCGGGCGTCGGCAAGACCGCCGTCGTGGAGGGGCTCGCCCAGCGCATCGCGGACGGTGACGTGCCGGACGTGCTCATCGGGCGGCGGGTGTTCGCCCTGGACCTGACCGGTGTGGTCGCGGGCACTCGCTACCGGGGTGACTTCGAGGAGCGGCTCAACAACATCGTCGGCGAGATCCGCGCCAACTCCGACCGGCTGATCGTCTTCATCGACGAGGTGCACACCGTCGTCGGTGCCGGAGGCGGCGGCGAGGGCGGGTCCATGGACGCCGGCAACATCCTCAAGCCCGCCCTGGCCCGGGGCGAGCTGCACATCGTGGGCGCCACCACGCTGGAGGAGTTCCGCCGGATCGAGAAGGACGCGGCGCTGGCCCGCCGTTTCCAGCCGATCCTCATCCCGGAGCCCACTCCCGCGGACGCGATCGAGATCCTGCGCGGGCTGCGCGACCGGTACGAGGCCCACCACCAGGTCCGTTACGTGGACGAGGCGCTGGTCGCGGCCGTCGAACTGTCCGACCGCTATCTCTCCGACCGGCGTCTGCCGGACAAGGCCATCGACCTGATCGACCAGGCCGGGGCCCGGGTGCGGCTGCACGCCCGGACGAAGGGCACGGACGTACGGACCCTGGAGCGCGAGGTCGAGCAGCTGATCACGGACAAGGACCAGGCGGTCGCGGCCGAGCAGTACGAGCAGGCCACGCAACTGCGGGACCGGATCGTCGAACTGAAGCAGCGGATCACCGAGGCCGGCGGCGACGGCGAGGCGGACGAGGGGCAGCACCTGGAGGTCACCGCCGAGGCCATCGCGCAGGTGGTGTCGCGGCAGACCGGCATCCCGGTGAGCAGCCTCACCGAGGAGGAGAAGGACCGGCTGCTCGGCCTGGAACAGCATCTGCACGAGCGGGTCGTCGGCCAGGAGGAGGCGGTCCGGGTGGTCGCCGACGCGGTGATGCGCTCCCGCGCCGGGCTCGCCAGCCCTGACCGGCCGATCGGCAGCTTCCTCTTCCTCGGTCCGACCGGGGTGGGCAAGACCGAACTGGCGCGGGCGCTCGCCGAGGCCCTGTTCGGCAGCGAGGAGCGGATGGTCCGCCTGGACATGAGCGAGTACCAGGAGCGGCACACGGTGAGCCGCCTGGTCGGCGCCCCGCCCGGGTACGTGGGCCACGAGGAGGCGGGCCAGCTCACCGAGGTCGTGCGCCGGCACCCGTACTCGCTGCTCCTGCTCGACGAGGTGGAGAAGGCGCACCCGGACGTCTTCAACATCCTCCTGCAGGTCCTCGACGACGGGCGGCTGACCGACTCCCAGGGCCGCACGGTCGACTTCACCAACACCGTCATCGTCATGACCAGCAACCTCGGCTCCGAGGCCATCACCCGGCGCGGCGCGGGCATCGGGTTCGGGGCGGGCGGCGCCGAGGCGGACGAGGAGGCGCGGCGCGAGCAGATCCTGCGCCCGCTGCGGGAGCACTTCCGGCCCGAGTTCCTCAACCGGATCGACGAGATCGTCGTCTTCCGCCAGCTCACCGCCGAGCAGTTGCGGCAGATCACCCACCTGCTGCTGGAGCGGACCCGCCGGCTGCTGGACGCGCAGGGCATCGCGGTCGACTTCACCGACACGGCCGTCGGCTGGCTCGCCGAGCGCGGCTACCAGCCGGAGTACGGTGCCCGGCCGCTGCGCCGGACCATCCAGCGCGAGGTCGACAACCAGCTGTCCCGGCTGCTGCTGGACGGCCGTGTCGCGGCCGGTGGCCGGGTGACGGTGGACGCCGAGGGCGGACGGCTCGCCTTCCGTACGGGGGACGTGCCGCCCGCCCCTGAGCTGTGACCCCTACGGCGCCGGGTACACGACCATCGCCGAGCCGCCGCCGCGTCGTACCTTCTCGGCGGCGGCAAGCCACTTGCCACCCGGCAGCCGCTGTACGGCCGTCGCCGCGCCGATCTCCGGATTCAGCTTGAAGGAGTGCCCGATGGCCTCCAGCCGCTTCGCCGTCTCGCTGCCGTAGAGCCCGGGTTCGAGCTCGGTCTGGGCGGCGTTGCGCTGGCTGGCGCGCGGTGCGGCGATCGCGTCGACCAGCGGCATCCCCCGGTCGAGGAACTGGGTGAGGGTCTGCAGCACGGTGGTGATGATGGTCGCGCCGCCGGGCGAACCCAGCGCCACCACCGGCCTGTCGTGCCGGTCCAGCACGATGGTGGGCGAGATCGACGACCGCGGCCGCTTGCCCGGACCGGGCAGGTTCGGGTCGTGGACGGCCGGGTTCGCCGGGGCGAAGGAGAAGTCCGTCAGCTCGTTGTTGAGGATGAACCCGCGGCCGGGGACCGTGATGCCGCTGCCGCCGGTCTGCTCGATGGTGAGCGTGTAGGCGACGACGTTGCCCCACTTGTCGGCCGCCGTCAGATGCGTGGTGTTCTCGCCCTCGTACGTCGTCGGCGCCGCCGTCCCTCCGGCGCCGCAGGCGGCCGGGTCGCGCGGGTCGCCGGGCGCGACCGGGCTGGTGAGCACCGCGTCGTCCTTGATGAGGCACGCACGCGAGTCGGCGTACTTCTGCGACAGCAGTTGCTTCGTCGGTACGTCCTCGAAGGCCGGGTCGCCGACCCAGCGCCCCCGGTCCGCGAACGCGATCCGGCTCGCCTCGATGTAGCGGTGCAGGTACTGGACGTCGCTCGCCTTCGAAAGGTCGGTCTTCTCCAGGATGTTGAGGGCTTCGCCGACCGTCGTGCCGCCGGAGGAGGAGGGCGCGATGGAGTAGACGCCGAGGCCGCGGTAGGAGGTCTTCGTGGGCGCCTGGGCCTTGGCGCGGTAGGCCGCGAGGTCCTTCCGCGTCAGGTCGCCCGGGCGGGCGTTCCAGCCCGAAGCGGGGTCCACGGGCGGCTTGTTCACCGTGTCGACGATGTCCTCGCCGAGGTCGCCGTGGTAGATCGCGCCGACGCCCTTGCGGCCCAACTCGGCGTAGGTGCGGGCGAGATCGGGGTTCTTGAAGGTGGAGCCGACGACGGGGAGCTGTCCGTTCGGCAGGAACAGCTCGGCGGTGTCCGGGAAGTAGCGGAACCGGGTCTCGTTGGAGGCGGTCTGGGAGCGGAAGGTGTCGTCGACGACGAATCCGTCCCGGGCGATGCGCTCGGCGGGCTTCAGGACGCTGCCGAGCCCCTTGCTGCCCCACTTGTCGAGCGCTCTCTGCCAGGTGGCGGGCGTGCCCGGCGTACCGACGCTCAGCCCGCTGCTGACGGCGTCGGCGAACGCGAGGGGCTTGCCGTTCTCCAGGAAGAGGCCGGAGTCGGCGGTCAGCGGGGCGGTCTCGCGGCCGTCGATCGTGTGCACGGTACGGGACTTGGCGTCGTAGTAGACGAAGTAGCCGCCACCGCCGATGCCGGAGGAGTAGGGCTCGGTGACGCCGAGCGCGGCGGCCGTGGCGACGGCCGCGTCCACCGCGTTGCCGCCCTTCTTCAGCACCTCGATGCCGGCGGCGGAGGCGTCCGCGTCGACGCTGGCCACGGCGCCGCCGTAGCCGACGGCGAGGGGAACCTTGGCAACGGCCGGGCTTTGACCGGTCGGTGGCGCCGCCCCCACCGACACCACGGCGGCCGAGACCGCGAGAACCGACAGTTTCCGTGCGACAGGGCCACGCATCCGAACCTCCAGCCAGAAGACCGTTCGCGCAGCTTATGCGATCGTCATGGCCTCGTCAGGAAGGCACGAGGAGCCGGTCTCGAACACCGGTTTGCGTTCGCCCGCTAACATGCGCGCCCATGAATGACGACGTGCGCAACATCGTCCTGGGTGTGCTGGCCGCCGGCATCAGTGCCGCGCTCGGCTGGCTGGCCCGGACCTACCTGTGGAAGCGGAAGCTCCGCCGCAAGCAGGCCTTCTTCGGGCTGCCCGACAACTCCGAGTCGCTGCTGGTGGTCAACCGCGGCGCCGCCGGGCCCGACCTGGCGGTGATGCGCTACGACGTGTTCGCCCTCCTCGAACTGGCCGCGCTGATCAAGGACTGCAGCGCCCACGCCCAGGTCGTCCCGCACGACGCGGCCCGGCAGGGTTTCGGTGAGCGCACCGAGTTCTGTGTGGGCGGCCCGGCGTCCAACCGCCGCATGGCCGCGCACCTGTCCTCACTGCTGCCCGGCGTGCGGGTGAACGTGGACGCCGAACCGAGTCCGGACCGCGGGGCCTTCCAGATCGGCTCCGAGCGCTACCGCGTGGACGTCGGCAGGACCGAGTACACCCTCCTGGCCCGGCTCACCGTGGACGAGAGCCACGGCACCCGCCCCGTCTTCCTCTTCTGCGGCCAGACCGCGATCACCAACCAGGCCACGACCCGCTATCTCGCCCGCAACCACGAACGGCTGACGCGCAAGTACGGCGACGCGGCCTTCGTCCTGCTGCTGAAGGTGGTCAACTCGCAGGCGTACGGCCCCGACGTCGTCGAACTGGTCGCCGACGTCACCCGCGAGGCACAGGCACCCCTTCCGACCCCGGCGGCTCCGCGCAACTCCCACCGCGCCTCCTAGGTTTCAGCACATTCCACCAATCGTTACTCCCACGTAACTTACCGATGGGTTACCTACGGTAAGAGGCCGACGTTACCGTCGGGTCACTTTGCACTTACACGAGTGACCGAGTCAGGAGTGATCCGTGGGACACCATCGCAAGGCCCTGCGCACGACCACCGTGGGTGCCGTCTCGGCGACGCTGATCGCCGGCAGCGCCCTCGGGCTCGCCCCGACCGCCCAGGCGGCGACCGCCATCCGCTTCGTCGACATCACCGGCGACGGCGGCACGGTCCTCAAGGCAAACGTCATCACGCCCGCCGGCGCCGACGGCACGCGCCGCTACCCCCTGCTCGTGATGCCCACGAGCTGGGGTCTGCCCCAGGTCGAGTATCTCGCCCAGGCCCAGAAGCTCGCGAACTCAGGGTATGTGGTGGTCAGTTACAACGTGCGCGGCTTCTGGCAGTCCGGCGGCGAGATAGAAGTCGCGGGCCCGCCCGACACGGCCGACGCCTCCAAGGTGATCGACTGGGCGCTCGCCAACACCCCCGCCGACGCACGGAAGGTCGGCATGGCCGGGGTCTCCTACGGCGCCGGCATCAGCCTGCTCGCCGCCGCGCACGACAAGCGCGTCAAGGCGGTCGCCGCCCTGAGCGGCTGGGCCGACCTGATCGGCTCGATCTACTCCGGCCGCACCCAGCACGTCCAGGCCGCCGGGCTCCTGGACGGCGCGAGCGTCATCACGGGCCGCCAGGGCCCCGAAGTCCGGCAGGTCTTCGACGACTTCTACGCCTCCAACCTGGCCAAGGAGCCGGAGCTCGTCGCCTGGGGGAAGAAACGTTCCGCTGCGACCTATGTAGACCAGCTGAACAGCAACGGCGCCGCGGTCATGATGGCCAACGCGTGGGGCGACACGGTGTTCCCGCCCAACCAGTACGCGGACTTCTACGAGAAGCTGACCGGCCCGAAGCGACTGGAGTTCCGCCCCGGCGACCACGCGACCGCCGAGATCACCGGCCTGTTCGGGCTGCCCAACGACGTGTGGACGGACACCGAGCGCTGGTTCGACCACTACCTCCTCGGCGAGGACAACGGAATCGACCGCGAGCAGCCCGTCCAGCTCAAGTCCCGTTCCACGGGCGGCTACGAAGGCTATCCGGACTGGAAGTCGGTGGGGGCGACCCAGAAGAAGATCGCCCTCGCGGGCACGACCACGATCCGCGCGAACGTCGACTCGGGCGCCAACGGCGGGGTGGTCTTCCTCTCCAGCATCCTCGACCAGGTCGCCCAGCTGCCCCCGGTCGCCTCGATCCCGCTGCTCCCCCGCCGCTGGGCCGCGGTGTGGCAGTCGGAGAAGTACGCCAAAGCCCAACAGGTGCGCGGTACCTCGAAGTTGCACACCACCCTCACCCCGACCAAGGAGAGCGGCACCCTCGTCGCCTACCTGTACGACGTGGGGCCGCTCGGCCTCGGCAAGCTGGTCAGCAGCGCGCCGTACACCTTCCACGGGCGGACCCCGGGGAAGCCGTTCGACGTCGACCTGGAGCTGTTCTCCACGGCCTACGACGTCCCGGCAGGGCACCGGCTGGCCCTGGTGGTCGACACGGTCGACCCGCTCTACATCGAGCACAACCCGTCCGGCGCGCAGCTGACCTTCTCCTCGCCGGCCACCGACCCGTCGTACGTGTCGATTCCGCTGCGCGAGCAGTGATCTCCGGCTGCTGCCGGGCGGGTATGGGCTCTCGAGCTGCCACCCCCCTACGGTTTTCGGGCCGTGGGGGGACCCCCACCCGGCAGCAGCGTCATCGGTTCGGCCGTCACGTGGGTGGACAGGCCACCGTACACGTGGTCGTGCTGACGAGCCGTGGGCCGGGGAAAGTCGCCGAGCGCGGGGGCGGTGGCCGTCGGGTGAAATCCCACGGCCGGGGCGAAGGGCACACGGGTGGTACGGAACACGGTTCGTACGCTCCCGCTCAGTGCTTGAGGATCTTGGAGAGGAAGTCCTTGGCCCGCTCGCTGTCCGGGTTGGTGAAGAACTCCTCGGGGGCGCGGTCCTCGACGATCCGGCCGTCGGACATGAACACGACGCGGTTGGCGGCCGAGCGGGCGAAGCCCATCTCGTGGGTGACGACGACCATGGTCATGCCGTCACGGGCCAGTTGCTGCATGACCTCGAGAACCTCGTTGATCATTTCCGGGTCGAGGGCCGAGGTCGGCTCGTCGAACAGGAGCGCCTTGGGCTCCATCGCGAGGGCGCGGGCGATGGCCACGCGCTGCTGCTGCCCGCCGGAGAGCTGCGCCGGGTACTTGTCCGCCTGGTCGGCGACGCCGACGCGGTCGAGGAGTTCGCGGGAGCGCTTGTCGGCCTGCTCCTTCTTGCGTTTGCGGACCTTGATCTGGGCCAGCGAGACGTTCTGCAGGACCGTCTTGTGGGCGAAGAGGTTGAAGGACTGGAAGACCATGCCGACGTCGGCCCGGAGTCGCGCGAGGGCCTTGCCCTCGTCCGGCAGCGGCCGCCCCTCCAGCGTGATGGAACCGGAGCGGATGGTCTCCAGCCGGTTGATGGCCCTGCACAGGGTCGACTTCCCGGACCCCGAAGGCCCGATGACGACGACCACCTCCCCCTTGCCGACAGTGAGGTTGATGTCCTGCAGGACATGCAGCTCCCCGAAGTACTTGTTGACGTCACGCAGTTCGATCAACGGATCGACGGCCATGCCCAGCCCTACTCACTCTCAGCTGTGTCGTAGTTGCCGCAACCTATCCGGGCAAGATCGCAGGCGAGGCACGACACGCACTTTTCGGGCATTAGCCGTATTTACGTCGACCTGTGGGCCAGAGATTCACGCTTCTGCGACTTCGGCGTACAGCTGCGAGAGCTCGGGCACCCCGCTGCTCGCCCACTCGTGCCCGGAGGCCACGACGTCGAACTCGCGGCCGGAGGCGAGCCGGATGACGGGCTGGCCGCCGGGCCACAGGTCCCACGCCGCGCCGGGAACCGTGCGCACGATGACCGTGCCGAGATAGAGCCCGGCGTCGTTGCCGAGCCACGGCAGCACCTCCTCGTCGTCCCGCCAGCGCGGCACCAGCTGGTCCAGCGCCTCCAACGAGGCGGCCGTGTCGTCGAGTTGGACGCCCTCCCGGGACGCCTGGGAACGCAGCAGCTCGCATTCGGAGAGGAGTTCGGCGATGCCCTCGGGGTCGGGGGCGCCGGGCTTCTCGCGCCGGTTGCCCAGAAAAGGGATCTTCATACGCCCAGCGTGTCATCCGCACCCCCGTGCGCACCACAGGCGCGCGGGCCGTCGATTCCGGCCGCACGCTCACCGTGCACGGAGCCCGGCTGACCTGGCCGAGGCGGACAGCGGGCGAGGGGGACGACGTGCGGGCCGCCGGCCAGGACGTCCGGGGCGGGCGGCCGCGGTGGCGCGCTCGCCTTCCTGGTCGCGGCCGCGGCAGGGGACCAGGTGAGCGGCACGGTCACGTACGCCGACGGCACCCGCTCCCCGTACCGGCTGACCACGCCCTCGACTGGCACCGCGGACCGCTCGCCACCCAGGCGGTGGCCCCGCACCTCAACACCCCTGCCGGCCAACTCACCGAGCAGGCCCGGCTGTACGTCGTGACAGTGCCGCTCCTGCCGGGGCGCAGGGGCGCTCGGTACGGCTGCCGGACGCGGGCGACCCGCGTGTGTTCGCGCTGTCGGTGCGGGCCACCACGCCCGGCTGGACGCGGAGTTGGGC
Organism: Streptomyces sp. Q2; assembly: GCF_056820935.1. Taxonomy (NCBI): domain Bacteria; kingdom Bacillati; phylum Actinomycetota; class Actinomycetes; order Kitasatosporales; family Streptomycetaceae; genus Streptomyces; species Streptomyces sp. Q2. The sequence goes on from NZ_JBXEJE010000016.1 coordinate 11,670, forward strand.
GGCCGCGACCTCCGGCTGCTCGGCCGTGGACCCTGGTCGGATGCGACTGCTCGCGGGACTACACCTCCAGGTCCACCACGACCGGCGCGTGGTCCGACGCGCCCTTGCCCTTGCGCTCCTCGCGGTCCACGTACGCGTCGGTGACGGACTTGGCGAACGGCTCGTTGCCGTACACCAGGTCGATGCGCATGCCGCGGTTCTTGGGGAAGCAGAGCTGGCGGTAGTCCCAGTACGTGAACGGGTGCTCGTACTTCAGGGGCCTCGGGACCACGTCCGACAGGCCCGCCTCGCGCAGGGAGGCCAGGGCGGCGCGCTCGGCGGGGGTGACATGGGTGGCGCCCTCGAAGGCGGACCTGTCGTACACGTCGTCGTCCGTCGGGGCCACGTTGTAGTCGCCCATCACCGCGAACGGGCGGCTGCCTGCCGCGTCGCCCGCCACGGCCGCCTTCAGGGCCTCGAACCACAGCAGCTTGTACGCGTAGTGCGGGTGGTCCACCTCGCGGCCGTTCGGCACGTACACCGACCAGACGCGGACCGGGCCGCAGGTCGCGGAGATGGCCCGGGGCTCGGGGGCGCCGTCGAAGCCGGGGTCGCCCGGCAGGCCCTTGACCACGTCCTCGATGCCGACGCGGGAGAGCACCGCCACGCCGTTCCACCGGCCGGTGGCGTGCACCGCCGCCTCGTAGCCCAGCTCGCGCAGCTGGTCGAGCGGGAACTGCTCCTCGGCGACCTTGGCCTCCTGGAGGCACAGCACGTCGGTGCCGCTGCTCTCCAGCCAGGCCAACAGCCTTGGCAGGCGGGCGGTGATCGAGTTCACGTTCCAGGTCGCGATGCGCATGCCTGACAACTTACCCGGCGCCTCTGACAACGCGGCCCGCCCGGGGGCCGGGCGCCGGGGCCGGGGGCCGTCACACCTCGGCCGACTCCCCCGGCGTCAGCCTCATGTGCTTCGAGCCGCCGAGGGCACCGATCTGGTTGTCGTAGACCGGGCGGGCGAGGTCGGTGAGGAGGGCGTCGTGGATGTCGTACGCGCGCTGCGGCCTGACCTCGCGGACGTAGTCGATGACCTCGGAGATCTTGCTCCAGGGGGCCATCACGGGGAGCATCAGCGTCTCGACGGCGTGGTCGGGGACGGTGAGGGCGTCGCCGGGGTGGAAGACCCTGCCGTCGTCGACGAGGAAGCCGACGTTGGTGATGCGCGGGATGTCCGGGTGGATCACGGCGTGCAGTTCTCCGTGGACCTGGACGTCGAAGCCGGCGGCGGTGAAGGTGTCGCCGTGGCCGACCGTGTGGACGCGGCCCGGGAAGGCGGCGGAGATCTTCTCCGCGACCGACCTCAGGGTCCAGATCTCGGTGGCCGGGTTGGCGTCCATGGCTCCCCGCAGCCGCTCCTCGTTGAAGTGGTCGGGGTGCTCGTGCGTGATGAGGACGGCGTCCGCGCCGGCCGCGGCGTCCAGCTCGCTGAACCCGCCGGGGTCGAGGACGAGCGTTCGTCCGTCCTTCTCGAGGCGGACGCAGGCGTGCGACATCTTCGTGAGCTTCATGGCTTCCATCCTGCCTCCGGCCCCGGTACGGGGCTCACTCGGTCGGGGTGGTCTCCTCGCGGATGACCTGTTGGGCCACCTTGAACGCGCTGTTGGCCGCCGGTACGCCGCAGTACACGGCCGCCTGCAGCAGCACTTCCTTGATCTCGGCCGGGGTGAGGCCGTTGCGCAGGGCGGCGCGGGTGTGGAAGGCGAGCTCCTCCAGGTGACCGCCGGCGACCAGCGCGGTGAGGGTGACACAGCTGCGGGAGCGCCGGTCGAGGCCGGGCCGGTCCCAGATCTCGCCCCAGGCGTAGCGGGTGATGAACTCCTGGAAGTCCCCGGAGAACTCGTCGGCCTGGCCGAGGGCCTGGTCGACGTGGGCGTCGCCCAGCACCTCGCGACGGACCTTGAGGCCGGCGTCGTAGGGGTCCGGGCGCCCCATCACCTGGGGTTCCGCGGCGGCCGCGGCGATCTCGGCGCGGGGCGCGGGCTGCGGCGGCGCGGCCGACAGCACCGGCTTGATCGGCGAGGCCACGATGGCCGCCATCTGGCCGGTGGTGGAGTCGAAGGCGGGCTGCCAGGCGGTGGAGAAATGTCTCACCAGGAGGTCGGTGACGGCGGCGGGCTGTTCGACCGGCACCAGGTGGGAGGCGCCGGGGACGACGGCGAGCCGGGCGTCCGGGATGCCGGCGACCAGGGTGCGGGCCTCGGCGGGGCCGGTGACCTGGTCGTCCGAGCCGACCAGGACCAGGGTCGGCACCCCGACCCGGCCGAGTTCGGGCCGTACGTCGAAGGAGGCCAGCGCCTCGCAGGCCGCGATGTAGCAGCCGGGGTCGGTGGTGCGCACCATCTGCACGGCCCACTCGGTGATGGCGGGCTGCGCGGCGGCGAACCCACCGGTGAACCAGCGGTCCGGGGAGCTGCGGGCGATCGGGTCGAGCCCGTTCGTCCGGACGATCACCCCGCGCTGCCGGAACTCGTCCGCCGTGCCGAAGCGCGGCGAGGCGGCGATGAGGGCGAGCGAGGCGACCCGCTCGGGGTGGCGCAGGGCCAGCTCGATACCGACCGCGCCGCCGAGGGCGCAGCCCGCGTAGCCGAAGCGTTGCACGCCGAGCCCGTCGAGCGTGGCCAGCAGCCGGGTGCTCAGGTCGGCGACCGACCCGGCCGGGTAGGCGGGGGCGCCACCGTGTCCCGGCAGGTCGAACCGGAAGACACGCCACTGCTTGGCCAGCTCGGGAACCTGCCGGTCCCACATGTGCCACGTGGTACCGAGCGAGGGGCCCAGGATGAGCACCGGGGCGTCTTCCGGGCCGTCGAACCGGTACTGGAGGGCGGGGCTCTTCGTCTCACTCACCGCTCCACGCTAACCGCCTTTTCTTCCGCGCCGACCGCTGGGCCCCTACTCCTCACACCTGCCTCCCGAACATCAGCGGCGAACTCTCACACCGCCTCCACGGAAGGGAGATCCACAACGGCGGCGCCTCAGAACTCGCCGCCCGAGCCCAGGCCCGTGAGGGCGCCGACAGGGTCGAGGTCGGGGGTGCCGCGCGGCCACCAGTCCTCGTGGCCCGGCTCGGACTCGTAGGCGTACCACAGGCCGTCGCGGCCGAGGCGGAGCTGGACATGGCCTCGGGGATGGGTGAGGTGGTTGTGCCAGGGGCGGAAGGCGGGAAGGTCGGCGGCGAGGAGCAGGGGGCGGGCACGGTCGAAGCGGCCGGCCGGCGGGTCCCAGGGCTCTTCGAGGACGGCGAGACCCGCCAGTCCGCCCTGACGCCAGGCGGCGACGGCGCGGGCCAGTTCGGCCGGGGTACGGCCGGCGGCGGAGGCGAGTGCCGCGTACAGGGCGCGGGTGCCGGCGGTGAGGCCGGAACCGGGCCGGGCCGCGGCGAGCCGCACCGCGTCCTGCCACAGGGCCAGTTCGCCGACCGGGTCGCGGCCGGTGACGAGCAGCGCGTGGGCGCGGGCCGCCGCGTCGGTCGCCAACTGGTCCAGCGCGAAGGGGTCCGGGCCGCCCGGGGCGGCGGGGTACACCGGGGGCTGCTCGGGATGCGGGGGCGGGGGCAGGGGCGCCGGGAGGGGTGGGAGGGAGCGGGGGGCGAGGACCTCGCTCGCCCGTACACCGGGCAACCGGGCCGGTGCCGCGTCCTGGGCGGCGCGGGCCGCGCGGGTGGCGCTCAGCCGGGACAGGGCGTCGAGCAGGTCGCGCTCGCCACGGCCGCGCAGCAGGAGCAGGACGAAGGGGTCGGCGTCGAGCAGTCGGGCGGTCTGGTAGCAGAGGGCGGCGGCGTGCTTGCAGGGGTGGCCGCGGTCGGGGCAGCTGCACTGCGGTTCCAGGTCACCGGGACCGGGGAGCAGCGGGACGCCGCCCTCCGCGAGCGCCTGGGGCATCTCCCTGTCCAGCAGTGCGGCGATGTGTCCCGGCCGCTCGGCGGCGCTGTCCAGGAACCGGTCCCAGTCGGCGTCGTCGAGCGTACGCAGCCGCACCTGCACGCGGTACGGCCGCGGGCGGCTCCCCTGCACATAGGCGAGCACCATTCCGGGCGTCACCGTGATGGCGTCCACGTTCCCCTGCTCCGCGTACGCCCGCCCCCGCGCCAGCCGCTTGGCGTCCAACGCGCCCTCCTCCAGCGCGGTAACCCACGCGTTGCCCCACCAGGTCTCGGCGAAGCCGGCGCCGTCCGACGGCCGGGGCGGGAAGGCGGGGAAGGTACGACGCAGGTCGCCGTCGCGGCCTGGGGCGGCCATGGAAGAGGGCCGGCGGGGTGGTGCGGGAGGGGTGGGTGTGGGTGTGGGAGCGGGGCTCGCCGTGCTGGTGCCTCTGAGGGCGTCGGCGTCGGCGTCGGCGTCGGCGTCGGTATCAGGGTCGGTGTCGGTATCAGGGTCGGTGTCGGTATCAGGGTCGGTGTCGGTATCAGGGTCGGTGTCGGTCGCGTCCGGTGCGGCCGAGGCCGCGGGCGGTTCTGCGCTGCTGTCGATCCCGTCTTGCCTGACGTCGCTGTCCCCCGGTTCCTCATCAGGCATCCGGAAGGCGTCGGCCAGCAGCTCCCGTACGTCACGCGCCCGGCGGTCGGCGGTCCGGCCGGGCGCGGCGCCACGAGCCGGGGAGGCGACGGGTGAAGGGGTACGGCCCGCCCGGCGCCCGGTCGCGGTCTCCTGGGTCTCGGCGTCCGCCCGAGCCCGCCGTGCCGTGTCGCGGGCCGCACGCAGCGCCTCGCGCGCGACGTCCGCGGGGCGCACGCCCCGAGGGCCCGCTGCGCCACCGCTCCGGTCCGGCGAGCCGGGCTGATGTCCGGGGTCGGCGGAGCGGGCCCCGCCACCGGCTGCGGCCCCGCCACCGGGTGACGCCTCCCGCGTCGAGCTGCCTGACGTACCGCCGTCGGCACCGGTGGACGCGTCCTGGTCCGGCACACCCGTGTCGCTCTCGGATGCGCTACTGGAGCCCGCCTCCGGCGCCGCCCTGTCGTGGGCGCTGCCCGCGTCAACGGTGTCCGCGGTCCCACCGCGCCTGGCGGCGATCGCCTTCCGCAGCGCCTCACGGGCCACGTCACCCGGCCGGGCGTGAGCCACCGGAGCCTTCTCGGGCACCGGTTCTGTCTCCGCCACCGTCCCCGTTTCGGGCAGCGGCTCTGTCTCCGGCACCGTCCCTGACCCAGGCACCGGCTCCGCCCTGGAAGCCCTCTCCGCCCCGGAAGCCGTCTCCGCGGCAGGCACCGCCTCCGTCCCGAGTGCTCGGGTGTCCACAGGTGCCGTGGCTTCGTGCCCTCCAGACCCTTCGTGTTCGCCCGCCTCGACGGGTGCCGTGTCTCCCTCGGACGACCCGGCCCCCACTGCCTCCCCGGCTTCCGCGGGCACCCTTCCCCACTCGGCCTCCCCGGGCGCCTTTCGCCGCCCGGCCTCCCCCGCCTCCCCGGGCGCCCCGCGCCGCCCGGCATCCTCGGCCGCCCCGCGGCCGGCGGCGCGCTCCCGGGCCTCCTGGAGTGCGCGGCGTGCCTGGTCGGCGGGGTGGGGGGTCACTGGGTCCTCCGGAGGGAGACCAGGTCGGTGAGTTCGCGGTCGGTGAGTTCCGTGAGGGCCGACTCGCCGGAGCCGAGGATCGCGTCGGCGAGTGCCCGCTTGGCCTCAAGCATCTCGGCGATGCGGTCCTCGACGGTGCCCTCGGTGATGAGGCGGTGGACCTGGACGGGCTGGGTCTGGCCGATGCGGTAGGCGCGGTCGGTGGCCTGTTCCTCCACGGCCGGGTTCCACCAGCGGTCGAAGTGGACGACGTGGCCCGCGCGGGTGAGGTTCAGGCCGGTGCCCGCCGCCTTCAACGACAGGACCAGCACCGGGGTCGCGCCGCTCTGGAAGCGGTCCACCATGCGTTCGCGCTCCGGTACCGGTGTGCCGCCGTGCAGGAGGTCCACCGGGACCGCGCGGGCGGTGAGGTGGGAGGTGATCAGGCGGGCCATGCCGACGTACTGCGTGAAGACGAGCGCCGAGCCGTCCTCGGCGAGCAGCGTGTCCAGCAGTTCGTCGAGCAGGGCCATCTTGCCGGAGCGGGCGGCGAGCCGGTCGGTGGCCGTGGCCGGGACGTCCTCCTTCAGGTAGAGCGCCGGGTGGTCGCAGACCTGCTTGAGCGCGGACAGCAGCTTGAGCACCAGGCCGCGGCGGCCGATGCCCTGCGCGGTCTCGATGGCCAGCAGCGACTCGCGCACCACCGCCTCGTAGAGCGCGGCCTGTTCGCGGGTGAGCGGGACCGGGTGGTCGGTCTCCGTCTTGGGTGGCAGCTCGGGGACGATGCCCGGGTCGGACTTCTTGCGGCGCAGGAGGAAGGGGCGCACGAGGCGGGCCAGCCGGACGACCGCCTCGTCGTCCTCGCCGTTCTCCACGGCCCGCGCGTGGCGGGCGCGGAAGGACTTCAGGGGACCCAGCAGGCCCGGTGTCGTCCAGTCCAGCAGGGCCCAGAGCTCGGAGAGGTTGTTCTCCACCGGCGTGCCGGTGAGGGCCACGCGCGCGGGGGTCGGGATCGTGCGCAGCGCCTTCGCGGTCGCCGAGTACGGGTTCTTCACGTGCTGTGCCTCGTCCGCGACGACCATGCCCCAGTGCTGCTCGGCCAGTCGTGGGGCCGCCGACCGCATGGTGCCGTACGTCGTGAGGACGAAGCCGCCGTCGAGGTCGTCCAGGCTGCGGTCCGGGCCGTGGAAGCGGCGGACGGGGACGCCGGGCGCGAACCGGGTGATCTCCCGCTGCCAGTTGCCCAGCAGGGAGGCCGGGCAGACCACCAGGGTGGGTTCGGTGCGGGCTCGGCGCAGGTGCAGGGCGATGACGGTGATCGTCTTGCCGAGTCCCATGTCGTCGGCGAGGCAGCCGCCGAGACCGAGGGAGGTCATGAGGTCCAGCCAGGCCAGGCCGCGGAGCTGGTAGTCGCGCAGTGTGGCGTGCAGGCCGGGTGGCGGTTCGGCGGGGCGTACGCCGGCCGTCAGGCGGTCGCGCAGGGTGGCCAGGGCACCGGCCGGGACCGCCTCGACCGTCTCGCCGTCGACCTCCGCGCTGCCGGTGAGGGCGACGGAGAGGGCGTCGACCGGGTCGAGCAGGCCCAGTTCGCGCTTGCGGGCCTTGCGGACGAGGGCGGGGTCGACCAGCACCCACTGGTCCCGCAGGCGGACGACCGGGCGATGGGCCTCGGCGAGCGTGTCCATCTCGCCGTCGCTGAGCGGGTCGCCGCCGAGCGCCAACTGCCAGCGGAACTGGAGCAGTTCCTCGCTCTCGAAGAAGCCGGTGCCGTCGGTCGCCGAGCCGGGCGCGGGTCGTACCACCGCGGCCGCGGTCAGGTCCTGCGCCAGGTCCCGCGGCCAGTGCACGGCCACTCCGGCCGCAGCCAGCCGGGTGGCCGCCACGCCGAGCAGGTCGCCCAACTCGTCGTCGGACAGGGCCAGTACGTCGGGCACGTCCTGTTCGGAGAGCCGGTCGAGCGGCGGCCACACCCGGGCCGCGCGCCGCACCGCGAGGGCCGCGTCCACGCGCGTGCGGGGACCGAAGGCGGCGTCCGCGTCGCCCGCCCACAGGGCCGCCGCGTCGACCACGAGGGTGGGGTCGGCGAGGCTGTGCACCTGGACGATCGCCGCGCCCGCGTGACGCGTGCCGTCGCCGCTGCCGTCGAAGAGGTTGTACGCCGACAGGTCCAGGCGGAGCGAGATCCGCACGCCCGCGTCCATGCCGGCGGCGACCTCCGCGGCCCAGTCGGCGGCGCCGGGCAGGCGCTGCGGCTCGCGCGCCGCGAACGGTTTGCCACAGGCGTACGCGGCGGCCGGGGTGCGGGGCAGGGTGTCCGCGACCGCGTCCAGGAAGGAGCGCATCAGCGCTTCCGGTTCGGGCAGCCGGATCGCGCCCGGGCCGGGCAGCGGGACCGCGTGCCCTTCGCAGGGCAGGGCTGCCGCGATCGCCCGCAGGTGGGCGATGTCGTCGGGGTCGAGGGGGCCGGCCCGCCAGGCGTCGTGGCCGGTGGCCGTCAGGCCGGGCAGCAGCCGGCCGCGGGCGGTGAGCCGCAGCGCGTGCAGTGCGGCGGCGCCCCAGCAGGCGGTGGCGGGGTGGGCGGCGGGATCGCGCCGGGCGCGGACGAGGAGCGGCAGGGCCTCGCCGAGGGGCAGCGACAGGGCGGGGGTGGTCCTGCGGCGTACTCCGCCGCCATGTCGCCGGACGACGGTGAGCTCGGTGTCGGCCGCGGCCGGCTGTCCGTCGTGGGGGTCCCAGAAGGCCATCCGTCCCTCACGCGGGAGCGGCGCGGGCAGGAACACGGCCGCGAGCCGGACGGGGACGGACCTGGCCTCTCCCGCCGGGGACGGGACCGCGCGGCCCGGGCTGCCGGGCGTCACCGCCGCCATGTCGCTCATACGTCCTGTCACCTCCCGCCCCTGTGCCGGATCAGTCGTCTTCGACTCTACGGGCGGGGTCTGACAATCGGCTCCGGCGACCGGCGGGGGGCTCGTCGTCCTAGGGAACCGTGCGCGAGACGACGTAGACCATGGGCGAGACCGGGTTGGACATGTTCACAACGATGTCCTGGGTGGGGGCCGGGTTCTTCTGCGTGTGGACGAGGCCGAGCCACGGGCCCGGACCCTTGAACGACCAGCCGCTGACGCTCTGGTCGCGCGTGCTGATGGTGATCTCACCCTGTTCGAGATCCTCGCGGTTGACGCCCACGCCGGTGAGGAAGGCGTCGAGGCCGGCGGCGCTGGTCCGGAACTGGACGTACAGGCGGCTGGTCTTCCAGTTGTTGGTCTCGTAGTAGGCGATGTGGTCCGCCGGGTGCGGGACCGGCACCTGGTAGATGCGGCGCTGCACCTTGGACGGCCAGCCCTCGGTGAGGCCGGTGGCCGAGTACTTCGCCTCCTTGTCCTTGCCGCTGTTGCGGCTCTGGTTCGCGGAGATGACGAGGTAGCCGGCCGGGACACCGATGAGCAGCACGATGATGAGCAGTGTGAGCGCCCGGCGCCGGTTCCGGTGCCGGCGGTCCTCCGGCGACGGCTCGTCCGGGGGCATGGCCTGGCGCGGCAGCGACGCCGTCACGCCGTGTCCTGCGACGTCCGGCGGGCCTCCGTGTACCGCTCGTAGCGCTCGTACCGCTCCACCCGGCGCCGCTTGGCGCGGCGGAAGCGGCGGGCGACCAGGCGGGACAGGTCGGCGGCGCCGACCATGCCGGCCTCGGGGCCGAGCTGGGCGCGGACGATGCGGGCCTCGGGACGGTAGCCGCGGCCGGTGAGCTGCCGCTTGAACGCGTCCCGTGCGGGGCCGATCAGCAGGCCGTCGGCGGCCGAGACACCGCCGCCGATCACGAAGCAGGAGGGGTCGAGGGCGGCGGCGAGGTTGGCGATGCCGACGCCGAGCCACTGGCCGATGTCCTGGAGCAGCTCGATGCACATGGCGTCGCCCTCGCGGGCCAGCTCGGTGATCATCGGGCCGGTGATGTCGCCGATGTTGCCCTTGACGTGCTCGATGATGCCGTACGCGACCGGGGAGTCCGCCGCGGCCAGTTCGCGCGCCTCCCTGACCAGGGCGTTGCCGGAGCTGTACTGCTCCCAGCAGCCGCGGTTGCCGCACGGGCAGCGGTGGCCGCCGGGCACGACCTGCATGTGGCCGAACTCGCCGGCGACGCCGTACTTGCCGCGCTTGACCTGGCCGTCCTCCAGTATGGCGCCGCCGATGCCGGTACCGAGCGTGATCATGACGAGGTGGTCCTCGCCGCGACCGGCGCCGAAGCGCCATTCCGCCCAGGCGGCGGTGTTGGCGTCGTTGTCGACGAGGACGGGCACGGACAGCCTGCTGGAGATGCGGTCCCTGAGGGGCTCGTTGCGCCAGGACAGGTGCGGCGCGAACAGGACGCGGTTGCGGTCGGCGTCGACCCAGCCGGCTGCGCCGATGCCGACGGCGTGCACGTCGTGGCGGTCGGACAGGTCCAGGACCAGCTCGACGATCGTGTCCTCCACGACCTTCGGGCTCTTGGACTTGTCCGGCGTCTCCGTGCGCAGTTTCTCCAGGATGTTGCCGTCGGCGTCGACGACGCCCGCCATCACCTTGGTACCGCCGATGTCGATACCGACGGTGGGCACGCGGGGTGCGGTGAGGTGCGAGCGGCGCTCCCTCGTGCCGACCGTGCGGAGCGCTGGCGCGCGGCGGGAGCCGATGGGGGCGCTGAAGTTGCCGTAGGTGCTCATCGGCCCTGATTCTGCCTCACGGTTGCGGTGGGTGCCGTGCAGGGGACCAAAGGGGCGGGTCCTGTGACGTGCCGGGTGCGGGTCGGGTGCGACTGCCCATCATCGTGCCCCGCTTCGACAGCGCGAATCCGTCTCCCCCGGGCGGCGTGAGGCCCTCGGCGATCCCGCGTCCGGCGACGGCAGACACGGCTCGGTCACTTGTCCTGACAATGCGACGAATCGGAACCCTGCCTTCAGGGTCGTACGAGCAGCTGGAACTCGAAGGAGTAGCGGGTGGGCCGGTAGGTGTGGCTGCCGAACTCGACCGCGCGGCCGGTGTCGTCGAAGGTGGTGCGCTGCATGGTGAGCAACGGGGCGCCGGTCTCCTCGGCGAGCCGCTCGGCCTCGGCGGCGGTGGCCGCGCGGGCGCCGATGGACTGCCGCGCGCTGTGCAGCGTGATCCCGGAGGCCCGCATCATGCGGTACAGGCCCGTGGCCTCCAGCTGCCCGGTGTCCAGGTCGAGCAGCCCGGGCGGCAGGTGGTTGCACAGGTACGCCATCGGCTCACCGTGCGCCAGACGCAGCCGTTCCACCCGGTGCACGTCGCTGTCCTCCGCCACGCCGAGAGCGGCCGCGATCTCCGCGGTCGCCGGGACGACGGTGTTGACGAGGACTTTCGTCGCGGGGCGCTGGCCTGCCGCCTCCAGGTCGTCGTAGAGGCTGCTGAGCTCCAGGGGACGCTTGACCTGGCTGTGCACGACCTGGGTGCCGACGCCTCGGCGGCGCACCAGCAGGCCCTTGTCGACGAGCGACTGGATGGCCTGGCGGACGGTGGGCCGGGACAGCCCGAGCCGGGCGGCGAGCTCGATCTCGTTGCCCAGCAGGCTGCCGGGGGTCAGCACTCCGTGCTCGATGGCGGCCTCCAACTGCTGGGACAGCTGGAAGTACAACGGCACCGGGCTGCTGCGGTCCACACTGAGCTCGAGCGTCACGGTCGGGTCCACTCCTGGTTTCGGCACGGGGCCGAGCGTAGCTCCGTGGATGGTTGACGGGAAGTTGTGTAGTTCGATTGTCCGGACATACGCATTGACAGCGTGCCGGGTCGGCACGCAGGTTGGTCACATGCGCATCGGAGTCATCGGTACGGGCCGCATAGGCACCATCCATGCGAAAACCCTGAGCCGGCACCGGGAGGTCGGCTCCCTGATCCTCACGGACGTGGACCCCGCGCGGGCCCAGGATCTCGCACACCGGCTGGGCGAGACGGCGGCGCCGGGAGTGGACGAGATCTTCACGTGGGGCGTGGACGCGGTGGTGATCACGACGGCGACGTCGGCGCACGCCGAACTGATCGGTCGGGCAGCACGCTCGGGCCTTCCCGTGTTCTGCGAGAAGCCCATCGCGCTGGATCTGGCGGGGACCTTACAGGCGCTCGGTGAGGTCGAGGCGGCCGGAACGATCCTGCAGATGGGGTTCCAGCGTCGCTTCGACGCGGGCTACCGGGGCGCGCGCGAGGCGGTGCGCTCGGGACGGCTCGGAAGGCTGCACACCGTGCGGGCACTGACATCGGACCAGGCGCCGCCGCCGGCCACGTATCTGCCGCTGTCCGGCGGGCTGTTCCGGGACACCCTGATCCACGACTTCGACGTCCTGCGCTGGGTGACCGGGCGCGAGATCGTCGACGTCTACGCGGCCGGGTCGGACGCGGGCCCCGCGATGTTCCGCGAGGCGGGCGACATCGACACGGGTGCGGCGCTGCTCACCCTGGACGACGGCACGCTCGCCACGGCGACGGCGACGCGGTTGAACGGGGCCGGGTACGACGTGCGCATGGAGCTCGCCGGGGAGCTGGACCAGATCGTGGTCGGTCTGGACGACCGCACGCCCATCGCGTCCACCGAGCCGACGGGACCGCCGGCCGCGGACAAGCCGTGGACGGGGTTTCTGGAGCGGTTCGGACCCGCGTACGAGACGGAGCTGTGCGAGTTCGTCGAGGTCGTACGAGGTGGGCGGCCCAACCCGTGCGACGGGCGCGAGGCGCTGCAGGCCTTGCGGATCGCCGAGGCGTGTGACGTGTCGCGGCGGGAGCGGCGGGTGGTGGCGCTCGCGGAGATCGCGGGCGCGGTCGGCGCGGCGGCGCTGTGACGCGGCGGGACAGGTCGGCGGCGCCGACCATGCCGGCCTCGGGGCCGAGCTGGGCGCGGACGATCCGGGCGTCGGGACGGTAGCCAGGGGCGCTGCCCCTTCGACTCCGCTTCCCCCCTGGCATCACCTCGGCCGACGCGCGGCTACCGCGGCTGGCGCCCGTCCCCCTCCGGCTCCTCCAGCAGTCCCGCGTCGTAGGCCAACAGGGCGATCTGCACCCGGTTGTTGAGGTCGAGCTTGGCCAGGACGCGGGAGACGTGGGTCTTGACCGTGGCGACGCTCATGAAGAGCGCGGCGGCGATGTCGGCGTTGGAAAGGCCCCGGCCGACGGCGACGGCGACCTCGCGTTCGCGGTCGTTGAGGGCGGTGATCCGGGCACGCGCGCGTGTGCGGCGCGTGTCGGCGGCGGTTCCGGCCGCGTGCTGCATCAGCTGGCGGGTCACGGTGGGTGACAGGACGGGATCTCCTGCCGCGACGCGGCGCACCGCTTCGACGATCTCGGCGGGCGGGGTGTCCTTGAGGACGAATCCGGCGGCGCCCGCGCGCAGGGCCCACAGGACCTGTTCGTCGGCGTGGAAGGTGGTCAGGACGACGACCTGCGGGGCTTCGGGCCGGCCGCGCAGCCGCTCGGTGGCGGTCAGGCCGTCCACCGACGGCATCCGGATGTCCATGAGGACGACGTCCGGGCGGGTGCGGTCGACGAGCTCCTCGACCTCGCCGCCGTCGGCGGCCTCGCCGACGATGTCGATGTCGTCGGCGCCGCCCATCATCAAGGACAGGCCGGCCCGGACCAGCGGGTCGTCGTCGACGAGGAGCAGTCTGATCGCAGTCATGGGGCTACGTAATCACGCTTGCGCGGCGTGCGAATCACCGTTGTGCCGGGCGAGTTGGGGGAGGCGGCGGGGCGCGCGTGCCTCCCGCGCCGCGGGCCGTCGTCCCGCTGGGGCGGCACGGGTGAGCGCAGCGGCACCCCGCAGCGCGCCCCGCCCCTACCCGCCGCAGGGCTCACCGCCACGGCAACCACGCCCGCACCCCGAACCCTCCGCCCTCCTCCGGCCCGTGCTCCAGGCGGCCCCCGGCCAGCGTCGCGCGTTCGGTCAGGCCGATCAGCCCCTGTCCGGAACCGGGGACATGGGGGACCTCCCCGTCGGGCGGCGGGTTGCGCACCGACATGGTCAGGCCCTCCCCCGGGGCGCCGGTGACCGACACCGTGACCTCGGCGCCGGGGGCGTGCTTGCGGGCGTTGGTGAGGCCCTCCTGGGCGATGCGGTAGGCGGTGCGCCCGACCGAGGCGGGGACGGCGGCGGGCTCGGCGACGCGGCTGTCGAGGGCGACCTTCATCCCGGCCTCGCGGGACTCGGCGACCAGCGTGTCAAGGGCGGCGAGCGTCGGCTGGGGGCGGCCCGCGTCGTCGGGGTCGCCCGCCCGCAGGACGCCGATGATCTCCCGCAGGTCCTGCAGGGCCTCGTGCGCGCTCTCCCGGATGACACCGGCCGCCCGGGCGACCTCCGCGCGGGGCGCGTCCGGCCGGAACTCCAGGGCGCCGGCGTGCACGCTCAGCAGGGTCAGCCGGTGCGCGAGCACGTCGTGCATCTCCCGGGCGATGGCCTCGCGGGCGAGCCGCTGCGCCTGCTCCGCACGCAGCCGTGCCTCCGTCTCGGCGCGCCGGGCCCGGTCGCGCAGGCTCAGCATGAGCTGCCGCTTGGACCGTACGAGCATGCCCCAGCCGGTGATCGCCACGGTGAGGAGCAGGGTGAACACCACCGCCGGCGCGTACGACAGGTCGGGGTCGGGGCGCACCCACAGCAGGAGCGGGATCAGGGCGAGCTGCAAGCCGCCGACCCAGGCCGCGTACCGGAACGGACGGTGCACCGCGAGCGTGAACAGGGCGACGACGCCGGCGCCGGCCGAGGTGGTCGAGACGAAGGCGAGGGGGATCGTCGCGACGGCGAGTCCGAGGGGCCACCGGCGGCGCAGCCATACCGCGGCGCAGGCGAGAGCGCCGAGCAGTTGGTCGGTCACGACGACGGCGTGCGGGAGGTCGGGGTCGTCGGCGAGCGTGTCCGCGACCGCCAGGCCGATGACGACGGCCAGCAGGAAGCCGGAGAAGTCGACGACCCAGTCGCGCGCGGTCCGCCGGGGCCGCCGCCCGGCCCGCCCCGCCTCGGGGTCGAGCTCGTGGATCACGGCGGAGGGCAGCAGCCAGCGCCGCCCGGGGAAGGCAGGCGTTTCGGACGCCGTCTCGTCACTGCTCACGGTCGACGAATCTATGCGGGGGCGGGCCGTGCCACCTCCGGATGCGCCGGTTCCGCGACCAAAGTCGTGGCACCGGAGACTTTCGGCGCGGCCGGCCCGGCGCGATCGGGGACTTCCGTCGGACGTGCCTCGCCCCGCGGCCGATGTGGGTGGGGGGTCCGCGGGGCGAGGGTCTTCCCATGAAGGAACTGCTGGAGCTACTCGGTTTCCTTGCCCTGGTGCAGGGCGCGATGGGCCTGTTGCACGAGTTCACCGACTGGCACGTGGGGTTCGTGCAACGGGTCGGTTTCCTCGACGGCTACGAGGTCTACGCGAGCGTCACCCTGGTCGTGCTGGCGTTCGCGTTGTTCGCCGTCGCCGAGAGCCGGCGATGAGGCCCCCGCTCAGCAGTCGTGGTCGACCAGGTCGAACGAGGCGTAGTGGTCGGCCGTGTAGTAGTCCTCCTGGTACTCCTCACCGGTGACGATGCGGCGAGCTCCGCGCGTGGAGGAGCCGGGGGTGATGACCGTGTACTCGTGGTAGTAGCCGGTCGACTGGCCGGGCAGGACGCCTTCCCGGTTCTGGAAGACCGTCCCGTCCTGCGAGTACGGGTAGGGGCCGCCCTGCTCGATCAGGTCGAGCGTGTCGTGGGCCTGGGAGGGCAGGTCGCTGTAACAGATGCTGCCGACCGCCGTGGCGGCCGCGTCCGCCGAGGTGGCGGTGACGGTGCCGCCCACGAGAAGGGCGGACAGGAGAGCGGCTGCGGCGCCGATCCGGGTGGCGCGTGGGGGGAATCTCATGACCCCATGATGACGCGCGTAGACGATGGCATGTCAATGACAACTCCGGTGAATTTCCCGTCAAGTCCCATGAGTTCTCGGGAAGTTAACCTTCGGGGAGCTCGTAGGTGCCGTACTCCGGACGGCCGGTCACGTCGTACGACTGGATGGAGACGCCCGCCCCCGTGACCTGCCCGCCGGCGTGCCGGAAGGCGGTCGGTACGCCGCCCTCGGCGAACAGGCGGCGACCGGCGCCCAGCACGACCGGGAAGGTCAGCAGGTGCACGGTGTCGACCAGGCCGAGGTCGAGCAGCGACCGGGCGAGGGCACCGCTGCCGTGCACCTGGAGCTCGCCGTCGGTGCGCTCCTTGAGACCCCTGACCTCCTTGGCGAGATCGCCGCCGATCACGGTGGTGCCGGCCCAGCCGGGGTCCGTGAGGGTCGCGGAGGCGACGTACTTCGGCAGGGCGTTCAGCTTGGAGGCGACCGGGTCGGCCGGATCGGTGTTCTTCGGCCAGTACGCGGCGAAGATGTCGTACGTACGACGGCCGAGGAGGAAGGCGCCGACGCGGTCGAAGACGCCGTTGACGAACCGGCCGAAGTCGTCGTCCCAGTACGGGACGGTCCAGCCGCCCTGCCGGAAGCCGTCGCGGGTGTCCTCCTTGGGGCCGCCGGGGGCCTGGTGGACGCCGTCGAGGGTGACGAAGGAAGTGAGGACTAGCTTGCCCATGGCGGGCGCCTCCTGCTCTTGAGGGGGTCTGCTGTCATGAGTGGTCTGCTGTCATGAGTGGTCTGCTGCCATGAGTGACCTGTTGTCATGGCTGGTCTGTTGTCATCAGGGCAGACCTCACCGGCACCCGCAACTCATCGGTCGGCCGTGGGCCACCTCGCCCGGCCGCCGACGATCTCGACGGGCGGGCTCCCTGTCCGTACACCGCCAGCGTCACCGGTCGCCGGCCGGTGGGATGGATCCATGACGACTTCCCATGGATCTCTGAACGGCAAGATGGCTCTCGTGACCGGCGGCAGCCGGGGCATCGGTGCGGCGACGGCTCTGCGGCTGGCCCGCGAGGGCGCGGACGTGGCTCTCACGTACGTGAACGGCAAGCCGGCGGCCGAGGACGTCGTACGGGCCGTCGAGGCGCTGGGACGCCGGGCCGTGGCCCTGCGGGCGGACTCCGCGGACGCGGACGAGGCGGCGGGGGCGGTGGCGGGTGCGGCTCGGGCCCTCGAGGGGCGGCTCGACATCCTGGTGAACAACGCGGGCGTGGGGCTGCTCGGGCCCCTGGAGAACCTCTCGCTCGCCGACGTGGACCGAGTCCTGGCCGTCAACGTGCGCGCCGTCTTCCTCGCCTCCCAGGCGGCCGCCGCACGGATGGGTGCCGGCGGCCGGATCATCACCATCGGCAGCTGCATGACCCAGCGGGTGCCGGGGGCCGGCGGCACGCTCTACGCGATGAGCAAGTCGGCCCTGACCGGTCTGACGAAGGCCCTCGCCAGAGAGCTGGGCGGGCGTGGCATCACGGCGAACATCGTGCATCCCGGGCCGATCGACACGGACATGAATCCGGCGGACGGGCCGTTCGCGGCGGGGCAGGCGGAGGCGACGGCGCTGGGGCGTTTCGGCAATGCCGAGGAGGTGGCGTCGACGGTGGCCCATCTGGCGGGGGCGGAGTACGTCACGGGCGCGGAGTTCTCGGTGGACGGGGGGTATGCGGCGTGATGCCGGGGGCGGTGGGGTTCTCGCCCCCGCCGCCCCTTCCCGTCCCGCCTTTCGGCCCGAAGGGCCTCGTCCTCAAACGCCGGACGGGCTGAATTTCAGCCCGTCCGGCGTTTGAGGAGCGGGGTCTGGGGCGGAGCCCCAGAACGACGGGAACGGGAAGGGGCGGCTGGGGCGCAACCCTCCCCCGGTCAGCCGCCCAGTGCCTGATGGCGCGTCGCCAGCTCCGCGGCGCCGGCCTCCGTCAGCGAGCCGAACAACCGCAGCCGGGAGATCCCGCCGTCGGGATAGATGTCCACGCGCGCGTGCGTGCCGACGGCCGGCGTCGGGAGGACGAAGCGGTGGTTGGTGTCGGGCTGGAGGCGGGTGCGCGGAAGGATCTCCGTCCACGCGCCGTCCGCGCCGTCCGCTCCCTCCCCGCCGTCCCCGCCGTCCCGCACGGACACCGACGCCCAGCCCGCGCTGTTGCCCTTCAGGTACGCCGTGTCGATCTCGATCGCCCGGATCCGGGACTGGGCGGCCAGGCGGTAACGGATCCAGTCGTTGCCCTGGTCGCGGCGGCGGCGCGTCTCCCAGCCGTCGTCCATCTTGCGGGAGCGGCCCGGCTGGATGGTGTTGGTGGCCGGTGAGTAGAAGAGGTTGGAGGCGTCCTCGGCCTGGCCGCCGTTCTCCAGGGCGACCACGTCGAAGGTGCCGAGGACCTCCAGCCACCTCGGGTCCGGGACGACCTCGCCGTACACGCGAAGGCGCGCGATGCCCCCGTCGGGGTGCTGGTTGACGCGCAGGTGCGTGAAGCGCTGTTCGACCGACACCACGAAGCCGTTCGCCGCGTGGCCGCCGACCGCCGTACGGGGGACCAGCGTCGTCCACTTCACGTCACCGGACAGCAGCTCCTCCGGCGCGGGAGACCCCGGCACCGACACGCCCTCGATCGACACGGCCTGCGGGTAGTTGCCGCGGAAGTGGGCCGTGTCGACGACGATGCCGCGGATGACGCCGGGGGCGCCGAGGCGGACCAGCGCCCAGTCGTGGTCCTCTGCCGTCGGCCACGGGTGGTCGGCGGAGGCTCCTCGGCGGCGCCTGGTCTCCCAGCCGTCCATGATCTTGCCCTTGTGCCCGAAGTGCTCGGGGTCGAACTCGGCGGGCCCGGCCACCAGCAGGTTTTCCCGCTGGGCGAAGAACTCGTCGTTGGCGGCGATCACCGCGGCGCCGAGCTGCCGGTCGGCGAGGTTGGCGTACTGGGTGAAGGGGAAGTCGGCGTTGCGGTAGTCCGCGTACGGGTCACCGCCTCCGTAGGGGTTCGCGTCGCCGGTGAAACGAGCCGAAGGGGATGCGGGCTGCGCCGTCACGAAGTGTGCCTTTCAGGAGTCGGCCGCTGCGGGTGCGGGAGAACGGGAGAAACGGACTGGGGGGAGGGGGCAAGGGGGGCAAGGGTGCAAGGGGGCAGCAGAACGAAGGGACACGTGATCAGGGGACGCGGGTGAGCAGTTCACCCCTCGGGGCGGTGAACTCGCCGTCTGCGACGATGCGTTCGCCGCGCAGCCAGGTGGACTTCACGACCCCGTGCAGGGTCTTGCCCGCGTACGCCGTGACGCGGTTGCGGTGCTGGAGGGCGGCCGGGTCCACGGTGAACGTCTCTTCGGGCGCGAGGACCGCGAAGTCGGCGTCACGGCCGGCCTCGATGGCGCCTTTCCGGCCGAGGCCGACCAGGGCGGCCGTCCGCGTCGACATCCAGCGGACCACGTCCTCCAGGCCGTGGCCGCGCCTGCGCGCCTGAGTCCACACCGCGGCCAGGCTCAGCTGGAGTCCGGAGATGCCGCCCCAGGCCGTCGCGAAGTCGTCCGTCTTCAGGTCCGCCGTCGACGGCGAGTGGTCCGTGACCACGCAGTCGATGGTGCCGTCCGCCAGTGCCTGCCAGAGCAGGTCCTGGTTGGCGGACTCGCGGATCGGTGGGCAGCACTTGAACTCGCTGGCACCGTCCGGGACTTCCTCGGCGGTGAGGGTGAGGTAGTGCGGGCAGGTCTCGACCGTGATGCGGACACCCTCCGCCTTCGCCGCCGCGATCAGCGGCAGCGCGTCGGACGAGGACAGGTGGAGGACGTGCACGCGCGCGTCGAGGCGCTTCGCCTGGGCGATGAGCTGAGCGATCGCGGTGTCCTCCGCGTCCCGCGGGCGGGAGGCCAGGAAGTCGGCGTACTTGGGCCCGCCCTGCTGCGGGGCGGCGCCCAGGTGGTGCGGGTCCTCGGCGTGCACGATCAGCAGGCCGCCGAAGGAGGCGATCTCGGCGAGGGAGCGGGCGAGCCGGTCCTGGTCCAGGTGCGGGAACTCGTCCACGCCGGACGGCGACAGGAAGGCCTTGAAGCCGAAGACGCCGGCCTCGTGCAGCGGGCGGAGGTCCTTGAGGTTGTCGGGCAGGGCGCCGCCCCAGAAGCCGACGTCGATGTGGGCCTTGTCGGCGGCCACATCCTGCTTCGTACGGAGGTTGTCGACCGTCGTGGTGGGCGGGAGGGAGTTGAGCGGCATGTCGACGAGCGTGGTGATGCCACCGGCGGCCGCGGCGCGGGTGGCGGTCCAGAAGCCCTCCCACTCGGTGCGGCCGGGGTCGTTGACGTGCACGTGGGTGTCGACCAGGCCGGGCAGCAGGACGTGGTCGCCGACGTCCTCCAGGCGGGCACCGGCCGGCACTTCGGCGTCGTACGGCAGGACGGCCGTGATCGTCCCGGCGGAGACCGCGACCGAGGCGGCGCGGGTCCCTTCCGGGGTGATGACGCGCGTCGAGCGCAGTACCAGTTCTACGTCGGACACCCGGACCCCTCTCACGCTGCCTGTGTGCCGTTACTTCCGGGAAACGGGATTTACTTCCACGTAACGGAATTCAACGTTCTGTTGAAGGAGTCTTCACTCCCGCCTTCGCGCCGTCAAGGGCGCCCTCCCCCAGGGGACCACAAAGGCACTCACTCTGGACGTTTCCACAAGACGGAATTATTATTCCGACAGGCAGAACGTAGCTACGCACCATCAGGGAGTCAACCGACCGACGGGTAGGCTTCTGCTCTTCCCGCCTGTCCCGAAAGGAACGCGCCGTGCCGACGTCCAGCGCCAGCACCACCGACTCCGCGAAGTCCGCCAGCGGCGGAGTCCAGTCCCTTGAGCGCGCCTTCGACCTGCTGGAACGGATGGCGGACGCGGGCGGCGAAGTCGGTCTCAGCGAGCTCTCCGCGAGCAGCGGGCTGCCCCTGCCGACCATCCACCGACTGATGCGCACCCTGGTGGTCTGCGGATACGTACGCCAGCAGTCCAACCGTCGCTACGCGCTCGGCCCGCGGCTGATCCGCCTCGGCGAATCCGCCTCCCGCCTGCTCGGCACCTGGGCACGCCCCCATCTCGCCCGGCTGGTCGAGGAGACCGGTGAGACGGCGAACATGGCGCTGCTGGACGGCGACGAGATCGTCTACGTGGCGCAGGTGCCGTCGAAGCACACGATGCGCATGTTCACCGAGGTCGGCCGGCGCGTCCTGCCGCACTCGACGGGCGTCGGCAAGGCCCTGCTCGCCAACACCCCGGACGGCGAGGTGCGCGCCCTGCTGGCCCGCACCGGCATGCCGGCCGCGACGGAGAAGACGATCACCACACCGGAGGGCTTCCTCGCGGCGCTGGAGGACGTGCGACGCCGGGGCTACGCGGTCGACGACAACGAACAGGAGATCGGCGTCCGCTGCCTCGCGGTGTCCGTCCCCAACTCCCCCACGCTGGCGGCCATTTCCATCTCGGGCCCGGCGGGCCGGGTCACGGAGGAGGCGACGGAGAGGATCGTGCCGGTGCTCCAGCAGGTGGCGGTGGAACTGTCCCAGGCGCTGGCGAGCCAGAACCCGGCATGACGGCCTTACACCGCTGGCCCGGCCGGTACACCGACCGGCACGGCTCGGAGGAGGTCGTCTTCGAGTCGGACGGCCGAGAACTGATCCGCGCCACGATCAGGGGCGTCCGCTTCGAGGGCGACACCATGGACGATCTCGGCGCGCTGGGCGGCGAGTTGCCCGAGGCGATGTTCACCTTCTTCGACGGGGCGCTGTGCTCCTGCCTTCTGGAATGGGAGCTGCCGATGCCCGTCGCGGTCGAGGGGCGCGGCGTGCGGACGGGCGTACTGCACTGCGCCCTGCGGCTCGGCGGTCCGGCGGGCCCCGGCCGGGGCCTGGACCTGGAGACCCTGACCGTCACCCTGCGCCTCGACGGCCACGAGTACCGTCCCGCGAAAGATCACGACGAATTCGAGGACGCCCTGCACGACCTCCAGCGCGGGCTGCCGCACGGCGCGCGGATCAAGGCCTGCATCGCGTGCGCCTGGTCCGACTACCACCCGGTCGGCCACAGCCTGATGGCCGGCCTGGCCTGCTTCCGTGACGCCAAGGACGTCTACCGGCGCGTGGACGGCAAACACGGACCGTGGGGCATCCTCACGCACTGGCCCGCGCTCACCGAGTTCGTCCAGGAGACCTGGCTCTGCGACCAGTTCGAACACCGGACCTCGGACCAGGGCTACCGAGGCGCGTTCCCGTACCGGGGATGGACGGCGAACGACCACTAGACGGACTGGTGGACCACTGCTCAGCCCCGCCGCCCCGGCGGCTGGCTGAACAGGTCCACGGCCGCCCTGACCTCCGCCAGCCCCCGGGACAGCGCGCTCACCGACCCGATCGCCCCCGCGATCACCAGCAGGGACCGCCACAGCCGTGGAGTCTCGGGTGCCCCCTCGATCGTCATCGCGGCCAGCGCGGCGAGTTCGTCCTCGGCGATGCCACGGTCGGGGAACTCGGCTGGGAGCGCGGCGAGTTGGCGGCGCAGCCGGGACACCGCGGTCCGCAGTTCCGCCACTCTCAGGTCCTCGTCGCCGCCGCTCACCGGTCTCTGCCCCAAGCTCCGCAACACAGCTTTCCCCCTCGCACGCCGTTGTGCGCCCGCATGTTCTCCGATCCCGCCGCGCCTCCCCGCGCGCTGGTCGGGCGCCGGGGGACGCGGGTCAGTAAACGCCACCCCGCACCGGGTGCGCCACCGCGCGGACCGAAATTCAGCCCGGGGGAACCGGGCGTCTGCCGGTGCGTCAGGTATGCAGGACGCATGACTGACAACGCACAGCAGGTGGCGGGGCT
This sequence comes from Streptomyces sp. Q2, assembly GCF_056820935.1. Taxonomy (NCBI): domain Bacteria; kingdom Bacillati; phylum Actinomycetota; class Actinomycetes; order Kitasatosporales; family Streptomycetaceae; genus Streptomyces; species Streptomyces sp. Q2. The sequence goes on from NZ_JBXEJE010000016.1 coordinate 33,891, forward strand.
GCTCCTCGCCGCGGGAGGCGGGCGCCGGCTCGGCGGACGCCCCAAGGCGCTGCTCACACACCGGGGGCGGCCGTTGGTCGAGTACGCGGCCGGCGTGCTGCGCGCGGCCGGCTGCACCCGGGTCCACGTGGTGCTGGGGGCAGAGGCGGCCGCCGTACGGGAGCGGGCGGAGCTCGGCACTTGCGTGCTCGTGGAGAACCCGGACTGGGCCGACGGCATGGGTTCGTCCCTGCGCGCGGGGCTCGACTCGCTCGCGGACACGGGCGTGGAGGCCGCACTGGTCTCGCTGGTCGACCAGCCCGGCATCGGGCCGGAGGCGGTCGGCCGCGTGCTCGCCGCGTACGAGTCCCGGGAGTCCTTGGTGTGTGCCGCCTACGACGGCGTGCGCGGCCACCCGGTCCTCTTCGGCGTCTCCCACTGGGCGGGCATCGCGGCGACTGCGACCGGCGACCGGGGGGCACGCGCCTACCTGAAGGCGCACGAGGAGGCGATCACGCTCGTCGAGTGCGCAGACGTGGCTCAGGCCTACGACATCGACACCGCCGCGGACCTGAAGCACCTTGAGTGAGCGTGGTGGCACCGAGCGACACCTTGCCTCGACCCGGAGAATCTCGACATCAACAAACCATTGAAGTTCCACGATGAGGAAACTAGTATCCACTGTCCAGAAGCGCCCGACTGCTCCCCGGGCGTCCACCGCCGTACCGTGATCGACTGGCACCCGGTGCCACGCTCGCTGAAGGAAGTGACAGCTCATGTCCGCACCAGCGCCGTCCCCGCTGGCCATCGTCGACGCCGAGCCCCTGCCCCGGCAGGAGGAGGTCCTCACCGACGCGGCCCTCGCCTTTGTGGCCGAGCTGCACCGCCGGTTCACGCCCCGGCGTGACGAGCTCCTCGCCCGTCGTGCGGAGCGCCGCGCCGAGATCGCCCGCACCTCCACGCTCGACTTCCTGCCGGAGACCGCCGCGATCCGCGCGGACGACTCCTGGAAGGTGGCCCCCTCCCCCGCGGCCCTGGACGACCGCCGGGTCGAGATCACCGGCCCCACCGACCGCAAGATGACCATCAACGCCCTCAACTCGGGCGCCAAGGTCTGGCTCGCGGACTTCGAGGACGCCTCGGCGCCGACCTGGGAGAACGTCGTCCTCGGTCAGATCAACCTCGTCGACGCCTACACCCGGAACATCGACTTCACCGACCCGAGGTCCGGCAAGTCGTACGCCCTCAAGGAGGACGCCGAACTCGCCACCGTCGTCATGCGCCCGCGCGGCTGGCACCTGAGCGAGCGGCACCTCGTCGCCGCGGACGGCAGCCAGGTCCCCGGCGCCCTCGTCGACTTCGGCCTGTACTTCTTCCACAACGCCCGGCGGCTGCTCGACCTCGGCAAGGGCCCGTACTTCTACCTCCCGAAGACCGAGTCGCATCTCGAAGCCCGCCTGTGGAACGACGTGTTCGTCTTCGCGCAGGACTACCTCGGCATCCCGCAGGGCACCGTCCGCGCCACCGTGCTCATCGAGACGATCACGGCCGCGTACGAGATGGAGGAGATCCTCTACGAACTCCGCGACCACGCCTCCGGGCTGAACGCCGGCCGCTGGGACTACCTGTTCTCCATCGTCAAGAACTTCCGTGACGGCGGCGCCAAGTTCGTCCTCCCGGACCGCAACGCCGTGACGATGACGGCCCCGTTCATGCGCGCGTACACCGAACTCCTCGTCCGTACCTGCCACAAGCGCGGCGCGCACGCGATCGGCGGCATGGCGGCGTTCATCCCGTCCCGGCGCGACGAGGAGGTCAACAAGGTCGCGTTCGAGAAGGTCAAGGCCGACAAGGACCGCGAGGCGAAGGACGGCTTCGACGGGTCGTGGGTGGCCCACCCGGACCTGGTCCCGATCGCCATGGCCTCCTTCGACGCGGTCCTCGGCGACAAGCCGAACCAGAAGGACCGCCTGCGCGAGGACGTCGACGTCAAGGCGGCCGACCTGATCGCCGTCGACTCCCTCGACGCCAGGCCGACGTACGACGGTCTCGTCAACGCCGTCCAGGTCGGCATCCGTTACATCGAGGCCTGGCTGCGCGGTCTCGGCGCGGTCGCCATCTTCAACCTGATGGAGGACGCGGCGACCGCCGAGATCTCCCGCTCCCAGATCTGGCAGTGGAGCAACGCGGGCGTGGAGTTCGAGCACGCGGGGAACACCGTGAAGGCCACCCCGGAGCTGGCCCGTGAGGTCGCCGCCGAGGAGCTCCGGAACATCAGGAGCGAACTGGGCGAGGAGGCCTTCGCCGCCGGTCACTGGCAGCAGGCCCACGACCTGCTCCTGGAGGTCGCCCTCGACGAGGACTACGCCGACTTCCTGACGCTGCCGGCGTACGAGCAGCTGCGAGGCTAGAGCCTCACTTGTCCGAGTGGCCCAGGGACTTTCCCGGGGCCACTCGGTCGCGTACGGCCTGCTTCACCGCGGTCGGCTCCGGGAAGCCCTGCTCGCGGCGGTCCCAGACGACCTCGTCGTCGACCCTGACCACGAAGATCCCGCCCTTGCCGGGCTTCAGGGACAGCTCCGTGAGCTCGGTCTCGAAGGTCGTCAGCAGTTCCTGCGCCAGCCAGGCCGCACGCGGCAGCCAGCGGCACTGGGTGCAGTACTCGATCTCGACGCGCCGCGACTCGCCCGTGGACGTCTGCGTGGAGGTCTCCGTCATCCGAGGTGCACCGACCAATCCTGTTCCGCCGCCGGTTTGCCGTGCAGGTCGGGGACCCGCTTGAGCCAGTCCGGCCGGCCTCGCTGTGTCTTCGCCGCGCGCAGGGCCTCCTCGGCGGCGAGTTCCTCCCGGGTGGGGAAGTCGGTGGGGAGCCAGGCCGCGGACGCCCGCACGCGCGCGTGGAGGTAGTCGACGTACGCCGCGCGGACGTCGTCGGGGGTCGCGAAACCCTCCTCGACGGCCAGCCAGGCGTCCGGGACCGCCTCCGTGACCGCGCGCAGCAGGTCGGGCGTCACCCGGTGCGCCAGCTCCGCGTCCGCCGCCCGCACGTCCGGCGTGTAGTGGCCGAGCGCGTGGTGGCGGAAGTCGTACGCCTTCCCGGGGTCCGACCCGTCCCAGCGGTGGTGGAAGACGAGCGCGGCCCCGTGGTCGATGAGCCACAGGCGCGGCGGTACGGTCCCGAAGGTGGGCCAGATCATGAGGTTGGAGCTGTGGACCGTACGGTCCACGTTGACCGTCAGGGCGTCCAGCCAGACGACCTTGCCGGCCTCCAGCGGGTCGACGGGGAAGGTCCCGGCGATCTGCGGCGTGAAGTCCTTCGCGCCCGGCAGGTAGTCCATGCCGAGGTTCAGTCCGGCGCTGGCCCCGTGGAGTTCGCGCACTTCCTGGTGCGGTTCGTGGTCGGCGATCGCGGGGTCGAAGTGGACGAGGACCAGCTCGGGGAAGCGCAGCCCGAGGGCGCGGGCCAGCTCGCCCACGATCACCTCGGCGACCAGCGCCTTGCGGCCCTGCGCGGAGCCGGTGAACTTGACGACGTACGTCCCCAGGTCGTCGGCCTCGACGACTCCGGGCACGGAGCCGCCGGACCGCAACGGGTTCACGTATCGAACAGCAGTCACATCACGCAGCACACCGGCCAGGGTATGTCAGTGCTCGCCCCGCGAAGGCCCTGCGAGCGGGTTGGGCAGCGGCAGGTAGCGGGCGTCGGCCCCGTCCGCGCCGGTCCAGCGCAGCAGGAGGTTGGTCTTGCCGGGCAGGGTGGGCGAGGCGAGCAGGGCGGCGATCTCGGGGAGGTGGTGCCGGGACAGTTCGCGGCGGGCGGCGGGCCAGGGGTCGAGGCCGGCGTGGTGTTCGGCCAGGGCCCCGGCGACCTCGCACAGGTGGTTGACGACCAGGCAGTACACCAATCGCTCCCAGCCGGCCTCCCGGTCCACGTCCGGCAGCAGCTTCACGCCCTCGGAGTCCCGGAACAGCGCCTGCACGGGTGTTCCGTGGGCGTCGACGGCGACCAGCGTGTTCTGCAGATGTGCTTCGAGTACGACGCCGTGGTCGGCGAAGGCCGCCAGGGCCGGGGGCACGACCTGGGCGAGGTAGGCCTCCCACCACGCCGCCGGGTTCCCGGTGGCGGCGAGCGGGTCGCCGTCGAAGCCCTCCACCAGGGCGGCGGCCAGCAAGGGGGTCGCCCCGGGCGCCACCCGGTCGCGCAGTCCGTCGCGGACCAGGACGGCGAGCTGCTCGAAGGCGAAGTCCGCGGTGCGGTAGCCGTTGTCGCCGAGCCAGGCCGCCGGGCCGTCGATCGCCGCGAACGCCTCGCGTGCCGCCGTGTCCGTGCGGGTCATGCGCAGCAGGTCGTGGCGCCACAGCCGGCGGACGTCGTTCGTGATGCGCACGTCGAGGCTGAACTTCAGGAAGAGGTCGCGTTCGGGCGCGTACAGCGTGCGGATCGCGGCCGTCGGCCAGGTCGCGAAGGCGGTCGTGCCCAGGTGGAGCAGGCGGCCGTCGGCGAAGGCCGGGGCGAGGTCGCGGGCGACGAGGTCGAGCTGCCAGGGGTGGGCCGGCAGCAGCCGGTAGCCGGGCGGGGCCTGCCCGAGGGTGTCGAGGGCCGAGGTGTCGCCCTCCTCGACGACCGTGTCCGCGCGCAGCCCGAGCAGCGTCAGCGGGAAGCGGGCGTGTGCCTCGGGGGCGTACGGCAGCCAGCCCGCGGCGGGGCCGCCGCCGCGGGCCTTGGGCGCGGGGTGGTGGGGGTGGCCGGTGATGAGGGACTGCTCGGAGAGCAGGTACGGGTCCACGGGTGCCGTCGCCCGGGCGCGGGCGGTGAGCAGCGCGGCCACCGCGTCCCGGCTGTCGATCATCTCGGCGGGCAGTTCGTGGTTGGACAGGCCGGTGTGGCGGGCCAGTTCCTCGGCGACGAGTTTGACGAGTTCGGGATGGCTGACGGGCTGCCAGCCGTCCGCCGTGCCCACCTCGGGTGCGGCGGGCCGCCGCTCGCCGCGTACGCGCAGCAGTCTGCCGCCGGGCAGCCGGTGCATCCGGTGTCCGCCGGGTTCGCCGGTGCGCGGGAGGGGTTCGGCCACCTCCCGCAGCAGGCAGTTCAAAAGGGGCGCCGCCGCGTACGCGTCGGCGCGGTCCGCCACGTCGTCGCGCGGTGCGGCGTCGTCGTCGGCGGCCGGGGGGATGAGATCCACGCGTTCCACTCGTTCTCTACGGTCCGTTCGGGCGGAGACGATCAGTATGTCTGTCGTCACGGCCTGTCGTGACATTCCGCATCCCCGCATCCCCGCATCCCCGCATCCCCCGCCTTCCTGTCGTACCCGAGGAGCCCGCCCGTGCACCGTCCCTTCACCGCCGAGGCCGAGGTCGCCGGCGAGCTGGCCGCCGTACGTCCCGACCTCGTGCCGCGGTACGCGGCCGAGCTGCCGGGCGCCCGTGCGGCCGTGCTGACCCGGCTGTGGCGTGCGCTGGCCCATGAGCCGCTGCCGTGGGTCGCGGGCCGTGCGGCCGGCCGGGAGGGGCTCGCCGTGCGCCTCCGGGACGGCCGCCGGCTGCGCGGCCCGCACCCGGACCCGTACGCCACCGCCGCGTACGTCACCGAGGTGCTGCTCGACGACCTGCCGTACGACGATCCGGCGCGGCTGATGAGCGACCTCGCCGTGGCGCACGGCGGGGAGTTCGCGGCCGAACTCGGCCACAGCGTGGCGTCGGTGGCGCTGTCGCGGGCCGGTGCGCCGGCCCACCCGGAGGAGTGGCCGGTGCACGACTGGGAGTGGGAGCAGCGGGTGGTCGACGGGCATCCGTTCCATCCGGGCTGCCGTTCCCGGCCCGGATTCTCGGTCGCCGAGCAGCTCGCCTACGGGCCCGAGCACGGGCCGGTGGTCCGGCTGGGGCTGGTGCCGGTTCCGGCGGACGAGTGCCTGGTGACGGGTGACTGGCCGGACGGGATGCGGGACGGGGGACGGCTGTGGGTGCCGGTGCATCCGTGGCAGGCCGAGCATGTGCTCAAGCGTCCGTGCGAGGAAGGGCTCCCGGCACACCCCCTGATGGCCCTGCGCACCCTCGCGCTGCCGGACGGGCCGCACGTCAAGACCGCGCTGAGCGCCCGGCTGACCTCCTCGGTGCGGGACATCTCCGTCTACTCGATCACCCTGTCCGCGACCCTGTCGGCGTTCGCGCAGACGCTGGCCGCGCGCACGGACGGCCTGCTGCACGTCACCCGCACCCTGGGCGCGGTCACGGCCAACACCCCCGATCTGGCGGCGGTGTTGCGCGAGTCGCCGCAGGACTACGCGGCGCCGGCACTCGGCGAACGAGTCCTGCCCGTCGCCGCCCTCGCCACCACCGGACTGCCCGACTCCCCCGCCTGGCTGGCCGACTTCACCCGCCTCGCCCTCACGGTTGGTCTGCGCCTGCTGGAGCTGGGCGTGGCCCTGGAGGCGCACGGCCAGAACCTCCTCGTCGTGCTGTCCGCGACCGGCGCCCCGCTGCGCCTGGTCTACCGCGACCTCGCCGACATCCGCGTCAGCCCGGCCCGGCTGGCCCGGCACGGCATCCCGGTCCCGGAGCTGAGCGGGCGGATCGTCACGGACGACGAAACGGCCCTGCGCCGCAAGCTGTTCGGTTCACTGGTGGCCGGGGCGCTGGCCGGGGCGGCGGGGTCGGGGGCGGCGTTGCGGGGCGCGCTGGCCACGGCCGTACGAGACCTTCCGCGCACGCCCGATCTCGCCGCACTGCTCGAAGAGCCGCTGCCCGCCAAGGCGTTGACTCTGATGCGGCTGTCCCCCGGCACACCCGGCGATCAGTGGACCGGCCTGCCGAACCCCTGCTCCGAGGTCCCGAACCCCCTGCCCTGAGCGGCCGTTTTGGAGCGTGGCACCCCTGATCAATAGGATCCGCCGATGATCACAAGTAAACGGCTGGCGGCAGGAGTGTGCGCCCTGCTCGCCGCCCTGACGGCCGGGATCGCCTTCCCGGTCGCGGCCCTCGCCGGCGAACCGACCGGCGAGACCACGCCCCAGGTCGACCTCGTCCTCGACGTCAGCGGCTCCATGCGGACCCGGGACATCGACGGTGGGACGCGGATGGCGGCCGCGAAGCAGGCGTTCAACGAGGTGTTGGACGCCACGCCCGAGGACGTCGACCTGGGCATCCGGACCCTCGGCGCCAACTACCCCGGCGACAACCAGAAGACGGGCTGCAAGGACACCGCGCAGCTCTACCCGGTCGGCCCGCTGGACCGCACCGAGGCCAAGACGGCGGTGGCGACCCTCGCCCCCACCGGCTGGACGCCGATCGGCCCCGCCCTCCTCAAGGCGGCCGGCGACTTCGACGGCGACGGCTCCAAGCGGATCGTGCTGATCAGCGACGGCGAGGACACCTGCGCCCCGCTCGACCCGTGCGAGGTGGCCCGCGAGATCGCCGCCAAGGGCATCGGGCTGACCATCGACACCCTCGGTCTGGTCCCGAACGCCAAGATGCGGCAGCAGCTCAGCTGCATCGCGGAGGCGACCGGCGGGACGTACACCTCGGTGGAGCACACCGACGAACTCACCGACCGGGTCAACCAGTTGGTGGACCGGGCGGCCGATCCGGTGGTGACACCGGTGGCGGTGGACGGTGCCGCCGAGTGCGCCGAGGCGCCGACCGTGAAGTCCGGCCTGTACACCGACCGCGAGGAGTTCGGGCAGCAGCGCTGGTACCGGGTGGACGTCGAGCCCGGCCAGGAGCTGCGCGCCTCGGTGAGCGTCGGGGCCGACCGGGCCGTGAACCCCTCCTACGGGGTGCTGTTGCGGGCCGTCACGGTGCACGGCCGGGAGATCGTGCGCGGCGAGGCCGCGGGCGACGGCCGCACCGACGTGGTCTCGACAGGGCTGCGGTACCCCGAGGCGGAGAGCGACGACGAGGACGCGGCGGCCGAGACGGTGTGTCTCCAGGTCACCAACTCCTTCTCCGCCGCATCCGGCGTGAAGAGCACGCCGGGTCTGCCGCTGGAACTGACCGTCGACGTGGTGGACGGGCCGTCGCCGGCGAGCGACGTGGCCTCCTTCGGCCTCGGGCGCGGCTGGTGGCTGCTCGGCGCGCTGATCCTCACCGGCTTCCTCGCCGGTCTGCTCTGGGGCTGGCTGTCACGCTGGCGGCTCGCGGTCTGGAGGACCAACTGATGCGCATCACCCGCGTGTTGAGCGCTTCCCTGTTGATGCTCGGCCTCGCGGCCGCCCCGGCCGCCGCCGACTCCTCACCGTCCCCCTCGGCCTCGGCGGACGGCGGGGCACCCACCGAGGCGGGCACCTCCTTCCGTACCGCGACGGAGGTCGAGCAGGGCCAGACGGCCACCGCCAACGGCTCCGCGGGCGACTACCTGTACTGGTCGTTCCCCGCGGACGCCGGACAGCGCCCCACCGTCAAGGCGACGGTGAAGCTGCCCGAGGCGCACGCCGCCGAGACCTGGCAGCTCGACGTGTACGACGGTCTGCGCCGCCGTCAGGCCTGCCAGTACGGCGCGCAGACGCGTACCGCGGGGGCGGACGCGGCCTCGGTGGAGCTGGCCTGCGTGCTGCGCACGGTCCGCGCCTGGTCGGAGCCGTGGGCGAACGACCCGCTGCCCGGGACGTACTACGTCCGGCTCACGGTCGTCGGCCTCACGACGGCCGACCTGGGCCTGCCGGTCGACACCGAGCTCCGGGTCGACTCCAAGGACATCGGCGGTTCGGCCGCGGTGGACGGCTCGCTCGCCGAACCCCTGGTGCCGGGAATCGCGGTCACCTCCGAGGCCGACGAGGACGACGCGTCCGCCTCCGCCGTGCTCTCCAGCATCGAGCCGGACGACGGCTGGTCCTCCGGCTGGTGGTCCGACCGATGGGTGTGGACGGCGCTCGGTGGCGTGCTGGCCGCGCTCGCGGGGGTCGGCGGGTACTCGCTGACGCGCGGGTCGGGCCGGCCGTCGCGGGTGCCGCCGGGCGCCTGACGGTTCGTGAAAAGGCCCGCCGTGCTGAGGCACGGCGGGCCTTTTCACGGCTCAGGCCTCGCGCAGCGCCTTCGCGAGAGTGCTCTCGCCCGTCACCTCGATGCGGCCGGCGCGTACCGCGTCCGGCACGCTCACCTCGCCCCGGCCGACCGCCAGGCAGGTGCCGGTGTCCAGGACCAGCCGGGCGTCGGGCTCCGTGGGGGCGGGCCCGTCGCCGTACACGGGACCGTCCTCGGCGCCGACGTACAGATGGAACTCGCCCTCTTCGAGCCGTACTTCGACGAGCCCCTCGCCTTCCAGCGCCCGCAGAAGCGGCAGCGCGAACCAGTGCGCCCGTACGGCGTCCGTGGGCCGCCGCTCGCCCAGTTCGGCCTGCCCCCAGCGCCCCAGGGCCTGGAGCACCTGCAGCAACTCACGGCCCCGTGCGGTCAGTTCGTACACGTACGCGGCCCCGGGCGGCGGCAGCCTGCGCCGGGTCGTCAGGCCGTCCCGTTCCATGTCCTTCAGCCGCGAGGCGAGTACGTCCGTGCTGACGCCCGGCAGGTCGGCGTGCAGGTCGGTGTAGCGGCGCGGACCGGCGAGCAGCTCCCGGACGATCAGGAGTGTCCAGCGGTCGCCGACGACATCGAGCGCCCGGGCGGCGGAACAGTACTGGTCGTAGCTTCGGCGAGGTGACATGCGACGCAGTGTAGACATGTTGTTGGACTTTCCAAGCTCGAACTTGGTAAAACCAAGCAACACCACAACCGGAGGGGCGTAAGCGCATGGAGTTCCGGCAGTCGAGCAAGCTGAGCGAGGTCTGTTACGAGATCCGCGGCCCGGTGATCGAGCACGCCAACGCGCTGGAGGAGGCGGGCCACAGCGTGCTGCGGCTGAACACCGGCAACCCCGCGCTGTTCGGCTTCGAGGCGCCGGAGGAGATCCTCCAGGACATGATCCGGATGCTGCCCCAGGCGCACGGCTACACCGACTCGCGCGGTGTCCTCTCCGCCCGCCGGGCGGTCGCCCAGCGCTACCAGACGCTCGGCCTGGAGGTCGGCGTCGACGACGTCTTCCTCGGCAACGGCGTCTCCGAACTGGTCTCGATGGCCGTACAGGCGCTGCTCGAGGACGGCGACGAGGTCCTCATCCCCGCCCCGGACTTCCCCCTCTGGACGGCGGTCACGACCCTCGCCGGCGGCAAGGCGGTCCACTACCTGTGCGACGAACAGGCCGACTGGTACCCGGACCTCGACGACATGGCGGCGAAGATCACGGACCGCACCAGGGCCGTGGTCATCATCAACCCGAACAACCCCACCGGCGCGGTGTACCCGAAGGAGATCGTCGAGGGCATCCTCGACCTCGCCCGCCGGCACGGCCTGCTGGTCTTCGCCGACGAGATCTACGACCAGATCCTCTACGACGACGCCGTGCACCACTCGGCCGCGGCCCTCGCCCCCGACCTGGTCGTCCTGACCTTCTGCGGCCTGTCGAAGACGTACCGGGTGGCCGGCTTCCGCTCCGGCTGGATGGTCGTCACCGGTCCCCGGCAGCACGCCCGCAACTACCTGGAGGGCCTGACGATGCTGGCCTCCATGCGGCTGTGCGCCAACGCTCCCGCGCAGTACGCCATCCAGGCCGCGCTCGGCGGCCGGCAGTCCATCCGTGATCTGACCGAGCCGGGCGGGCGTCTGCACGAGCAGCGGACGGTGGCCTGGGAGAAGCTCAACGAGATCCCCGGTGTGTCGTGCGTGAAGCCGAAGGGCGCGCTGTACGCGTTCCCGCGTCTCGACCCCAAGGTGCACAAGATCCACGACGACGAGAAGTTCGTCCTCGACCTGCTGCTGCGGGAGAAGATCCAGGTGGTCCAGGGCACCGGTTTCAACTGGCCGACCCCCGACCACTTCCGCATCCTGACCCTCCCCTACGCGGACGACCTGGAGGCGGCCATCGGGCGGATCGGGCGGTTCCTGAGCGGGTACCGGCAGTAGCCTCGTCGCTGGTGGTGCCGTCGGCAGTGGCGTCACCCACTCCTCGCCACTGTCAACGTACAGCGCAGCGGGGGGCTTGCGGCAAGGCCCCGGTCATGGCGCAGAATCGCCGGCCTGGGCCGGAAATCCATGGAGAACTGGGAGCCGCGAAGTGCGTGTGGTGTTGTCGACGGATGGGTCGCGCGGGGACGTCCAGCCGCTGGTGGGACGCGCGGCGCGGTTGCGGGAACCCGGCGCGCAGGGCCGCCGCACGGTCGTCTGCCGGGGCTGGGCCGACGTGGGCCCGATCGACGGCCCCGCCGACTGCGTCGCCGTCGAGGATGTCAGCCGTCAGGCGCTCACGACGGCCCCGGCCCCCGGGACCCGCGCACGGGCGAGGGCCGTGGCCGGCACCGTCCGCACCGACGGGGCGGCGGTGGCCGCCAGGCTGCTGCTCGACGCCGTCAGCCGGGAAAGGCCGCCCGTGCCCGTGTGACCTACGCGGGATCGTCGAGCCGGACCCGGAACACCAGACGTGCCGAGCGCACTGGTCGCCAGCGACCTCATAGCGGAGTGATGACATGAACCCCCTGACCACCAGCGCGTTCGACCTGCCGGACCGCCTTTCCGCCAAGGCGGACCCGGCGCTGATCGCCCGCGACGAGGAGCACTTCGCGGCCGTCGCCGCGTGCCTGGAGCAGTCGATCGCCGAAGTGTCCGACCGCCTCGACGCCGAGCGCAGGGCGCCCGGCGGCCTGGGCCGGCAGGCGATGGACCGGGACACGGAGATCCACCGGCTGACCTCTCGGCTGCGCGCCCTGCGCCGCTTCGGCCTGGACCTGTGCCTGGGGCACATGGTCGGCGCGGACGACGGCGAGCCCGTGTACGTGGGCCGCCTCGGCCTCACCGACAGCGAGGGCCGGCGGCTGCTGCTCGACTGGCGCTCCCCCGCGGCCGAGCCGTTCTTCGGAGCCACCCACGCCAACCCGATGGGTCTGGCGAGCCGTCGCAGGTATCGCTGGACCGGCGGCCGGATCAGCGACTACTGGGACGAGGTGTTCACGCCGGACGGGCTGGTCGGGCACGCCGCGCTCGACGACCAGTCCGCCTTCATCGCCAGCCTCGGCAGCAACCGGTCGTCACGGATGCGAGACGTGCTCGGCACCATCCAGGCCGACCAGGACGCCATCATCCGCGCGGGCTCCCGCGGCGCCCTCGTCGTCGACGGCGGCCCGGGTACGGGGAAGACCGTCGTCGCCCTGCACCGCTCCGCCTACCTCCTCTACGCCGACCCGCGCCTCGGTCACCGCCGGGGCGGCGTGCTGTTCGTCGGCCCGCACCGGCCCTACCTCGCCTACGTCGCCGACGTCCTCCCCAGCCTCGGAGAGGAGGGCGTGCAGACCTGCACCCTGCGGGACCTCGTCGCCGAGGGAGCCGCGGCGGCGGTCGAGGCCGACCCGGAGGTGGCCCGCCTGAAGTCGTCCGCGGACCTGGTGGAGGCGATCGAGGCGGCCGTCAGGTTCTACGAGGAGCCGCCCACCGAGGGAATGACCGTCACGACGCACTGGTCCGACATCCGGCTGACCGCCGACGACTGGGCCGTGGCGTTCGAAGGGGCGGAACCCGGCACCCCGCACAACGACGCGCGCGACCAGGTGCTGGAGGAACTGCTCACGATCCTGGTGGACAAGCACGAGGGCGAGGACGTCCCGCCCGAACTGCTGCGCAAGTCGCTACGCCGGAACAGGGAGCTGCTCACGGCCTTCAACCGCGCGTGGCCGTTGCTCGAGGCGGCCGACCTCGTCGGAGACCTGTGGTCGGTACCCGCCTACCTGCGCAAGTGCGCTCCCTGGCTCGGGCCCGAGGAGGTCCGGCTGCTGCAGCGCGAGGACGCCCAGGCCTGGACGGTGTCCGACCTGCCGCTCCTGGACGCGGCCCGGCAGCGGCTCGGCGACCCCGAGGCGGCACTGCGGGAGCGTCGGCGCAAGGCCTCCGTCGCCGCCGAGCGCGAGCAGATGGCCAAGGTGGTCGACTCCCTGCTCGCGGCCGACGACGACGGCGAAGGCGCCGTGACGATGCTGCACGGGCAGGACCTGCAGGACGCCCTGGTCGACGAGACCACGCTGCCCGGCACCGACCCGGACCTGCTCGCCGGCCCGTTCGCGCACGTCGTCGTGGACGAGGCTCAGGAGCTGACCGACGCTCAGTGGCAGATGCTGTTGCTCCGCTGCCCGTCCCGGAGCTTCACCGTCGTCGGGGACCGTGCCCAGGCCAGGCACGGATTCACGGAGTCGTGGCAGGAACGGCTCGGCCGGGTCGGGTTCGACCGGATCGGCCTGGCCTCGCTGGGCGTCAACTACCGGACGCCGGAAGAGATCATGGCGGAAGCCGAGCCGGTCATCCGGGCCGTGCTCCCGGACGCCAACGTGCCGACCTCCATCCGCAGCAGCGGCGTCCCCGTCGTCCACGGATCCGTCGCGGACCTGAACCCGGTCCTCGACACCTGGCTCGCCGCACACGCCGACGGGATCGCCTGCGTCATCGGCGATCCCACCTTCCGGACGACCTCCCGCGTCCGGTCGCTGCCCCCCGAGCTGTCGAAGGGGCTCGAGTTCGACCTGGTCGTCCTCGTCGACCCGGAGAAGTTCGGCGAGGGCATCGAAGGAGCGGTCGACCACTATGTCGCGATGACCCGGGCGACCCAGCAACTCGTCGTCCTCACGAGCTCCTGACGTCGGCTCCCTCCCGATCCCTCCCGACGCTGCCTGCCGACGGCGCCGTTCCGGCCCCCGCACGGGGGCCGGAACGCGTGAATCGGCGGAGCCGGAGCGGTGCGCTCGTAGCCTGTGACCCATGGGTGATCTCTTCCTCGTCCGGCACGGCGAGACCGCGTGGTCGCGATCCGGGCGGCACACCGGCTCGACGGACGTCCCGCTGACCGAGCGCGGGAGGCGGGAGGCGCGCGGCCTGGTGCCGCTGATCCGCTCGCACCGGATCGGGGCCGCGTTCGTCAGCCCGCTGCAACGGGCCCGGGAGACCGCCGAACTCATCGGACTGCACGACGTACGGGTCGACACGGACCTGCGCGAATGGGACTACGGCGGCTACGAGGGCGTCACCACCGTCGAGATCCGGCGCACCCGGCCCGACTGGTTCCTGTTCACGGACGGGGTCGCGCCCGGACCGCCCGACCACCCCGGGGAGAGTCCGGAGCAGGTGGGCGAGCGGGCCGACCGGGTCCTGGCGAAGGTGGACGCGGCGTCGGCCAACACCGAGGGGGTCGTGGTGCTGGTGGCGCACGGTCACTTCCTGCGGGTGCTCACGGCCCGGCGGCTGGGCCTGCCACCGTCGGACGGGGCGCTGTTCCAGCTGGCGACCGGGACCCTGTGCCGGCTGAGCACCGAGCACGGGCGGCCGGTGATCGCCGGGTGGAATGTCAGACCCGGGCCGTAGTCTTCGAGTGGGCTGACCGTGCTGCCGGCCGGGGCGCTGCGGGAGCCCTTCGACCAGGCCGTTCACCGGGGAGGAGCACGCCGTGACACGACCGCCCACCGCCGCGCAGCGGCGTGTCATCGACGCCGCCGATCCGGTCACCGGCCGGCTGAGGGGCACCGAGACGCAGCTCGCCGCGCTGGTGAAGCGGGGGCTCGCCTTCCGGCATCCGAGGCCGCCGCACGACCACTTCCTGACACCGGCGGGACACCGCGTCCGGGAGACGCCCCCGGAGACCGCCGCCGCCTCTGCCGGACCCCTGGTCGAGCCGCCCCCGTCAGCCGGTGTCTTCACCGCCCGCATCGGCGGTGACGAAGAGCCGGACACCGGGCCCGGCCGCGTCCGCGAGGTGCACAGCGCCTGGCAGGGGCTGCTGGAACTGCGCCGGATGACCAACCAGGACGGCGCGACGGACCGGCCGTGCGGCTGGGAGCGCTCGCATCTGGTGCAGGCCGCCGCGCTCGCCCTGGAGGCGGCGGGGCACCGTCCGCAGGGGCGGGACGCGAGCGGCTACCGGGTGCGTGCGACCCCGCAGCCGGAGGCCGTCGCCGTGCACGCGCCGGACACCGGACTGCTGCGGGCCTGCGCCGCCACACTGGAGGGGGCGGGCTGGCAGGTCGGCGAGCACACGGAGCCGCGGACCAGAGACCGGTATCTGCTGGCGTCCCCACGCCGGACGTGAAGGCCCTGCCAGGACGCGATGAGCATGCCAAGATCGACGGGTCAGGTCGTCCACGACAGGCACGACGAGAAGGGGAAGCCGTGACCGAACCGTTTTCCGTCCCGGTGACCGTCCGCGGGTACGAGACGGACGTGCAGGGTCACCTCAACCAGAGCGTGTACCTCAACTACGCGGAGCACGCCCGCTGGTCGCTGCTCCGGGCCGCCGGAATCAGCCAGGCCGGCCTCATCGGCAAGGGCGTCGGCCCGGTGGCCCTGGAGACCACCATCCGCTACCGGCGGGAGTTACTGGCGGGCGACGAGGTCGAGGTGACCTGCGACTTCCACTGGGGCGAGGGCAAGACGTTCCGGATCGAGCAGACGATCCTGAAGACCGACGGTACGGTGGCGGCCGAGATCACGGCGGTCGGCGGACTGATGGACCTCAGGCAGCGCAAGCTGGTGGCGGATCCGCGGGAGCACTTCAAGGAACTGGCGTCCGATCCGAGCCTGTTCGGGCTCTGAGGAACACGGACGAAGCAGCGCTCCGGGCCCCGGCGTGCGCACCGACTTCTCAGTCCTGGGAGGGGACGTCCAGGGCGGTTCCGTACAGGCGGGACACCCTGATCAGGATCACCACGCGCCGGTCGGGCAGCGGCTGCTCGCCGGGGGCCGCCCCGTCGGCCGGGTCCACGATCTCGGTCTCGCCCTCCGCCACGGCGAACGACCAGACGTCAGGACCACTGACATGCAGTGAGGTGTGCGGGTCGCGGCGCAGCTGGCGGACCTTCAGGCGGTCGGCGGTGGAGGAGATCCGCAGTACGCGCTCCTCGGCGTTCCAGTCGTAGAGCACGGTCGACAGGTGCGGGTGGCCGGTGCTCCTGACGCTGGCGAGCACGCCGAACTGCTGCTGTCGCAGCAACCGGGAGAGCTCCTGGTCGGTGAGCGCCCGGGGGGCCGGACCGTCGTTCCTGGTGGTGGTGTCGGTCGTGGTGTGTGTGGTGGTTTCGGTGGCGCTGTTCTCGCTCATGGGATCAGCCTTTCGGTGGTGTGGGCCGTGGTGGGACGAGAGGGCGGTCAGACGGTTGCGGCGTGGGCGGGAGCCTGCGGGTCGGCGGCCGGCTCCTTGGCGGTCTGGCGCTCGGGGCGGCGCAGCATCGTGAAGGCGACGGCGAAGGCGATGACCAGGAGCCCCGCACCCACCGCGAAGGCGAGCCGGTAGCCGCCGGTCAGCGCCTCGGCCGTCGTCCGGCCGCCCGCCGCGAGGCTCTCGGTGCGGGAGGCTGCCAGGGTGGACAGGACCGCGACGCCCAGGGCCATGCCGATCTGCTGGGTGGTGTTGAACAGGCCGGACGCGAGACCGGCGTCCTCCTCGTTCGCGCCGGACATGCCGAGTGTGGTCAGCGCCGGCAGCGCGAGGCCGAAGCCCGCGGCGAGCAGCATGACCGGAAGGAGGTCGACGGCGTAACTGGCCCGCACGGGGACGCGGGCGAGGAGGGCGAGGGCGCCGATGAGGAGCACGATGCCCGCCAGCAGGACGTTGCGCTCACCGAAGCGGGCGTTGAGACGGGCGGAGACGCCCAGGGAGACGGCACCGATCACGGCGGCTGCCGGGAGCATCGCGAGGCCGGTCTCGGCGGCGCCGTATCCGAGCACCTTCTGGAGGTACAGGGCGACGAGGATCTGGAAGGAGAAGAGCGCGGCGACCATCAGGATCTGGACCAGGTTGGCGGCAGAGACGCTGCGCGAGCGGAAGATCCGCAACGGCATCAGGGGGTTCTTCGCGGTGGCCTGACGGACGAGGAACGCGGCGAGCAGTGCGGCGGCGAGGGCGCCGAAGCCGAGGGTGCGGCCCGAGGTCCAGCCGTGCTCCTCGACCTTGACGACGGTGTGGATGCCGAGCATCAGGCCGGCGGTGACCAGAACCGCGCCGAGTACGTCCGCGCCCGCTGCGCGGTCCGAACCGACGTGTCCGGGCAGGACACGTACGGCGATGGCGAGGACGGCGATGCCGATCGGCAGGTTGATGAAGAAGATCCAGTGCCAGTTGAGCGCGTCGGTGAGCACGCCGCCGAGGACCTGGCCGATGGACGCGCCCGCCGCGCCGGTGAAGCTGAAGACGGCGATGGCCCTGGCGCGCTCCCCGGGCTCGGTGAACAGCGTCACGAGGATGCCCAGGCTGACGGCGGAGGCCATCGCGCTGCCGATGCCCTGGAGGAGGCGGGCGCCGATCAGCACGGCGGGCGAGGTGGCCACGCCGGCCAGCAGCGAGGCGGCGGTGAAGACGGTGGTGCCGGCCAGGAACATGCGCCTGCGGCCGATCAGGTCGCCGAGCCGGCCGGCCAGCAGGAGCAGGCTGCCGAAGGCGATGAGGTAGGCGTTGACGACCCAGCTGAGGCCGGCGGGGGTGAAGCCGAGGTCGTTCTGGATGACGGGCATCGCCACGGTGACGATGGAGCCGTCGAGGACGATCATCAGCATCCCGGTGGCGATGGCTCCCAGGGCGAGCCGGCGTGAACGCGGGGCGGCGGGAGAAGCGGGTGACGGCGCGGAGCCGGTTGCGGCAGACATGCGGTCCCTCCTGTCAGTTGGGGCGACAGGAGAGACCGTAGCAGATGGTTTTGTTGCAGATTATTTTTTTCGGTCTTACTTGGGGATCCACTTCCCCGCTTACCGCGACTGCCGCGCCCGGCGGGCGGTGCGTGGGGCCTCGACGGGGTTCGCCAGGCTGTCGCCGACCAGGTGGTTCAGGGCCCGCAGGAGGGCCTCCCTGTCCCCGGCGGGAAGCGTGGCCAGGGCCTCGCGATGGACGCGGTCGACGATCTTCTGACTCCGCCCGGCGACGCGGGCACCCTCGTCGGTGACGGCGATGATCCGGGCCCGCCGGTCCGTACTGGAAGGGCGGCGCTCGGCCAGACCGGCCTTCTCCAGGGCGTCCACCGTCACCACCATCGTGGTCTTGTCCATGTCGCCGATCTCGGCGAGCTGGATCTGGGTGCGTTCCTCCTCCAGGGCGTGGACGAGCACGCAGTGCATCCGGGCGGTCAGGCCGATCTCGGCGAGGGCGGCGGACATCTTGCTCCGCAGGACATGACTGGTGTGGTCGAGGAGGAACGACAGGTCCGGTTCCGTGCGCGCGGGCGTCATGGCGGTCATGCCCGCCAGCGTAGAGCAATTCGATCCGAGACGGATTATCCGGAAGAGACCTTAATCGCGGTCCTTGGCCGGTCACCCCGCCCGGAACACGTCCCCGTGATCCTCCACCCACTCCCGATACGACCGCGCCGGCCGCCCCAACGCCTCCCGTACGTCGTCCGTGACGTGCGCGTTTCCGCCCTCGCGGGCGAACAGGAGGCCACCCAGAACGCTCTCCACGGCCGCCGCGTCCATCCCCGAGGCCGCCAGCTGTTCGCGGATCCGGTCCGGCGAGAGGTCCAGCGTGGCCACCGGACGTCCCAGGACGGCGGCGACCTCGGCGGCCTGATCGGAGACGGTGATCGCCTCGGGCCCGGTCAGCGTGTACGTCCGCCCGGAGTGCCGGGAGGTGGTCAGCGCCTCGACGGCCACCTCGGACACGTCGCGCGGGTCGACCACCCCCTGCCGTCCGTCCCCGGTCATGTCGGGCACGGGCCGGCCCGCCCGGAGCGCTTCCGCCCAGCCGAGGGTGTTCGACGCGAAGGAGGAGGGCCGCAG
The DNA here is from genome assembly GCF_056820935.1 of Streptomyces sp. Q2. NCBI lineage: Bacteria > Bacillati > Actinomycetota > Actinomycetes > Kitasatosporales > Streptomycetaceae > Streptomyces > Streptomyces sp. Q2. Next base: position 52,623 of record NZ_JBXEJE010000016.1, read on the forward strand.
GATCGTCCACTCCGAGCCGCCGGCGCGCAGTGCCACCGCCCCCGGAAGATGCCAGGTGCCGAACGGGCCGTAGGCGGGATCGCCGGTACCGATGGAGGAGAGCTTCACGATCCGGCGGACGCCCACCGCCCGCGCCCGCTCGACCAGTCGGGCGTCCCGCCCGCTGTCGGCCGGTCCCAGTACGGCCACCAGGAACACGGCCGTCGCCCCGGCCAGCGCCGCGTCCACGGACTCCGGTTCGAGGAAGTCCCCGCGCACCACCTCCACGCCCGCCGGCACCCGGGCCCTCGCCGGGTCCCGGGTCATGGCGCGCACCTTCTCGCCACGCGCCGCGAGCTGTCGTACGACTTCACTGCCGATGGTGCCCGTGGCACCGGTCACTAGGATCATGGGCTCCACGCTGACGGGCGGCCGCCCCCGGCCGCTAGGAAATTCCGGCACGGTTGCGACGCCCGCGTGAGGGCGGCGTGCGCCTACCGTGGGGAGGGTGACGAATGCCCTCGCCGAGCGCGCCCTGACCGTTCCCGCCGCCCTGCGTCCCTGGATCAGTGGTATCGAGTCGGTGGGCGTCGGGGAGGAGCTGCCGCCGTCGTTCGCCCATGTGCCGGACCCGGCGACGAAGTTGGTCGTACGGGTCGAGGAGGGCGGTCGTCGGGACGTCCTGGTCGTCGGGCCTCGCACCCGTGCCTCGTACTACGCGGACGCCGGCCGGCGGGTGGCGTCCTGCGTCCAGGTGAGCCTGGGGCCGGGCACCGTGCGCCCGTTGCTCGGCACGCCGGCGGTCGACCTCGTCGGGCGAGCCGTGCCGCTGGGTGCGCTGCCGGCCGGAACGGCACGGCAACTCGCCGAGGAGCTCGTCGGGTTGGCCCCGCAGGAGGTGGTGGCGTACCTGGCGCAGCGGCTGCCGGAGCTGCCGGTGGCCGTCCGCTCGCGCGCCCGCCTGCTGCGATCCGCCGTCGACGCCCTGTCGACACGGACGGGCCACGTCCCGGCACAGGTCAAGGACGTGGCCCGCGAACTCGCCGTCAGTGAGCGGCAGTTGCGCAACCTCTTCACGGAGGGCGTCGGCCTGTCGCCCAAGCACTACGCCCGCATCGACCGTGTGCGTCATGTACTGACCGAGGCACCCCGGGCCGGCTGGGCGGAACTGGCCGCCGCCACCGGCTACTACGACCAGTCGCACATGACGTCCGACTTCCGCACCCTGATGGGGGTGCCGCCGAGGTCGTACTTCACGGGCCGGCTGCCGGACCCGCAGCCCTGCCAGGCGTTCAGGCGGGGGTGACGCTCGCGATCTCCTCCCCCGCCTCCACCGGACGCGTCACGTCCTGGGCGTCCCGGTCCCTGCCGAGGTGGTCGAGGACCAGGTTGAGCAGGACCGCGGCCAGGCAGCCGGTGGAGATGCCCGGGACGGAGCCCCTCGAAAGGGGCGGCCGAGGCCGTTCCGGGGCGCACACGTCCATGCGCGCCCCGGAGACGGCCGCCATGGACCCCGCTCGGGTCCACGGCCACCGGTCGAGGGCCGTCCCCCTTGACCGGAGATCTTCAGCTGGTCAGCCGTGCGTGGTGATCGTCAGTCCTGCGCGGCGATCCGCGCCAGGCGCTGGGCCTCGGCCCGTGTGGAGCGGGCGATCGCGTCCTCGTCGGCGGTGAGCAGCCGGTTGTCCTCGACGATCTGGCGGCCGTTCACGAAGGAGGCGGTGACCGGGGCCGCCGCGCCGAAGACCAGTGCGGTCACCGGGTCGGCGATGGAGGCGTGGGCCAGGGTGTTCAGGTTCCACAGCACCAGGTCGGCGAGCTTGCCGGGCTCCAGGGATCCGATCTCGGCGCTGCGGCCCAGGACCTGGGCCCCGCCGTACGTTCCCAGGCGCAGCGCCTGACGGGCGTTCAGGGCGGCCTCGCGGTGGGCGCCGAGGCGGTTGACGAGCAGGGCGTTGCGCAGTTCGGTGTGGAGTTCGCCGGACTCGTTGGACGCCGTGCCGTCGACGCCGAGGCCGACCGGGACGCCGGCGGCGAGCATGTCCGGGACCCTCGCGATCCCCGCCGCCAGACGGGCGTTGGACGAGGGGCAGTGGGCGACACCGGTCTTCGTCCGGGCGAAGGCGGCGATGTCGGAGTCGTTCATGTGGACGCAGTGCGCCATCCACACGTCCTCGCCGAGCCAGCCGGTGGACTCGAAGTAGTCGGTCGGGCCCATGCCGAACAGTTCCTTGCAGAACTGCTCCTCCTCCACGGTCTCCGAGCCGTGCGTGTGCAGCCGTACGCCGAGGCGGCGCGCCAGCTCGGCGCCCTGCTTGAGGAGTTCGGTGGACACGGAGAAGGGTGAGCAGGGTGCCACGGCGACCTGGGTCATCGCGTCGAAGGAGGCGTCGTGGTGCTGCCTGACGGTCTCCTCGGTCGCGGCGAGGGCACCCTCCAGGGTCTCGACGGCGAAGTCCGGGGGCAGGCCGCCGTCCTTCTCGCTGCGGTCCATGGAGCCGCGCGCGAGGGTGAAGCGGACGCCCATCTCGCGGGCGGCGCCGATGATCGCGCCGGACAGGTCGCCGGAGCCGTGCGGGAAGACGTAGTGGTGGTCCATGGCGGTGGTGACCCCGCCGCGGGCCATCATCGCGAGCGAGCCCTCGGCGGCCGCGCGGACCATCTGCTCGTCGATGCGCGCCCAGGTCGGGTACAGCGCGACGAGCCAGTCGAAGAGGTTGTGGTCGGTGGCCAGGCCCCGGGTGATCCACTGGTAGTAGTGGTGGTGGGTGTTGACCAGGCCGGGGGTCACGAGGTGACCGGTCGCGTCGATCCTGCGTACGACGTCGTCCAGGCCCTCGGGTGCCTTGCCCGCGCCCAGCGCCTCGATGCGGTTGCCGGCGACGACCACGTACCCGTTCGGGTACTCGGTGTCGTCGGCGTCCACCGTCGCGATCGAACAGTTCTCGATGACGATGCGCTGAGGTGCTGCCATGGTTCGTCCTTTTCGCGGTGTGGGGTGGGCACGGCAGGACCCTGGGATTTGAGTGCCGCGGCCCGCACCGGCGGGCCGCGGGTGCCGCGGATGAGGTTGATCAGAGGTTGCTGAGGTCCACCGGGATCTTCGGCTCCACGCCGTCCCTCACGACCGTCGCCTCGATGAGGCCGTACGGTCGGTCGGCGGCGAAGTACACCTCGTTCTCGTTCTTCAGCCCGAAGGGCTCCAGGTCGACCAGGAAGTGATGCTTGTTCGGCAGCGAGAAGCGGATCTCGTCGATCTCGGCGCGGTGTTCGATGACCCGTGCGCCCATGGCGTAGAGGGTCTGCTGGAGGGAGAGGGAGTACGTCTGCGCGAAGGCCAGCAGCATGTGCTTCTTGACCTGGGCGTACGACTCCTCCCAGTCCGGCGTCTCCTGGGCGTCGTCGGTCCAGTTGAAGCGCCAGCGGCTGGACACCTCGGTCGCCAGGATGCGGTCGTACGCCTCGGGCAGCGTCGTGTACTCGTCCTTGACGTAGCCCCAGAACTCGGAGTTCGTCGAGTTCATGACGGTCATGTCCTTGAGCCCGGAGACGACCTCCCAGGAAGAGCCGTCGTACGTGATCTGGGCCAGGCGGGTCTCCTGGCCGCGGCGGACGAAGGAGTGTTCGTCCTCGCCGGGCGTGTCGATCCGCTCCCAGGCGTACTCCTCGACGCGGATGCGTGCCGTCCTGATCGGCTCCTGACTCGTGACGAAGTGCCGGGCCAGGTGGATGCCGAACTGCTCGGCGGACTCGATGCCGTGCTCCTTGGCGAACGCGTACACCGTGTTCTTGGTGGTGTCGGTCGGCAGCACGTTGGCGTTCGAGCCGGAGTAGTGGACCTCATCCATGTCGCCGGAGAGCGCCACGGAGACGTTCAGGTCCTTGATGTGGTGGGTGGCGCCGTCCCGCGTGATCTTCACGACTCGGTTCTCGGCCTTGCCGTACTGGTTCTGTCCCAACATCACAGGGCGGGCAGGGCGGGAAACGTCTGTCATCTTCTGCTAGCTCCCTCGGTAAACGGAGTAGCCGAACGGGTTGAGCAGCAGCGGTACGTGGTAGTGCTCGCCGGGCTTGACGGCGAACGTGATCGCCACCTCCGGGAAGAACACCCCAGGGCCGCTGTCCCGATTCGCGGGGGCGTCCTGCTGCGCATCGGCTTGCTTCTTCTCGGCATTCTTTTGGAAGTACGGCTCCACGGCGAAGTCGAGCCGTACGTGTGTGGTGCCCTCCGGCAGCGCCGGCAGGTCCCTGCACCGCCCGTCCGCGTCGGTCGCGGAGCCGCCGAGCGTGTGCCAGTCCGCCTCGCGCCCCTGGCGGGCGGAGAGCTGGACGGCGACCGCCGGGGCGGGGCGGCCGATGCTGGTGTCGAGGATGTGCGTCGACACCGAGGCGGTGGTGCTGGTGCTCATGCTGCTCAGTCCTCTTCAGTCTTCTCGACTTCAGTCCGCTTCGACGATGCGGGCGAGCCGGATACGGTTGATCTTGCCCAGTTCGGTGCGGACGATCTCGCGCTCCTGCTCCGGCGCGTTGCCGAGCCGTTCCTCGACCGCGTCGCGCATCTGCTCGCCGGTCCGGCCGGTGGCACAGATCAGGAAGACGTGGCCGAACTTCTCCTGGTACGCCAGGTTCAGTTCCAGCATCTGTGCCTTGAGCTCCTCGGAGGCGTCGGCCATGCCGCGCTGTTCCCGCGCCGAGGTCGGGTCGCCCGGCCTCGGGCGGCCGATCGGCGGGTGCCCGGCCATGGCCTCGGCGAGGTCCTCGGCGCTCAGTTCGGCCATCGCGGCGTCACTGGCGGCGTAGAGGTCTTCGGCGCCGGTGTAGGGCCGGTCGGCGAGCAGCCGCTCGGCCCATGCGGTGGAGGCACACGCCTCGTGGAGGGCGGCGAAGGCCGCGTGCTTCTCCAGGGCGTTGAACCGGGCCAGGCCCGGGGGCGTGGAAGTCGACGTCACGGGAGCCTCCGTGGCCGCGAACGGCCTTCGTACTGATCGGGCTGCCCGCTAGCTAACGCCCTCCGGAAGAGCGCGTCAACACTTTGTTGAAAATTCCGGGTTACCGGGCCGGGCAAGCCCGGCGATCGGGCCCCTTCACCCCGCGAGCCCTGGGCTCAGCCCTCTTTCTCACGGTTGAGATAGTTGTAGACCGTGAAGCGGCTCACGCCGAGCGCGCTCGCCACGGTCTCCACGCCGTGCCGTACGGAGAAGGCGCCGCGCGCCTCCAGTATGCGTACGACCTCCTGCTTGGCCTTGCGGTCCAGGTCGGCGAGGGGCTTGCCCTTCTTGCGCTCCATGGCGGCCAGGATGTGGTCGAGGGAGTCGGCGAGCTGCGGCAGGCGTACGGCGACGACGTCGGCACCCTGCCAGGCGAGCACGACGTCGTCCGGGCCGGCCTCGTCCGGCGGGAGCAGCTCGCCGCCCATCGCGTCGACCAGCGGCTTCACCGCCGCGATGAAGGGCTCGTCCGCGGTGCCGGTCACTTCCGACCCTCCCCGGTGGCGGTCTCGCCGGCCTCGCGCTCGCCGATCACGTTGACCTGGAGGGAGATCCGGGTGGCGCCGGACTCCAGGGTCCGGCGCAGCAGGGCGTCCACGGCGGTCAGTACGGCGTCGGCACCGCCCTCCGCCGTGTTGCCGAACGGGCCGACGTCCACCGCGTCCAGCTCGGCCGCCTCGACGACCTCACGGGCCACCAGTGCGTGGGCGGGCGCCTCGTCGAGGTCGAAAGGCTCGGTCGTGAACTCGACTCGCAATCGCACTGTGCCCCCATAGTGGCTCTGACCTGCGCGTTTCCTCACCTCTCCAAGGGAGAGGGCACCTTCGGGGCACCTCCGGGGCACCTTGCGCGTCGCGGTGTCCGGGTTCGCTCCGAGACGACCTTAACGGACGCACGTGCGGCGCCCCTCAGGGATGCGCGGGCGGGACGGACCGCCCGGAAAAGGGGGCCGGCGCCCTTGACAGCCCTCCACGACCCCAGGCAATCTTCCATTAGACAGAAAGAAACTTCCGCAATACGAAATATCAAGGGAGCGCCACCCGATGGGATTCGCAGACCAGCGCTTCAACGTCAACCTGTCGATCCTCTTCACGGAACTCCCGCTCCTGGAGCGCCCCGCGGCCGCCGCCGCGGCCGGCTTCACCGCGGTCGAGCTCTGGTGGCCCTGGATCGACTCCCCCACCCCCGGGCGGTCCGAGCTCGACGCCCTCAAGAAGTCGATCGAGGACGCGGGCGTCCAGCTCACCGGGCTGAACTTCTACGCCGGACAGCTGCCCGGCCCGGACCGGGGCGCCCTGTCGATCCCGGGCGAGGAGTCGGAGCGGTTCCGCGCCAACATCGACGTGGTGGCCGGCTTCGCCGAGTCACTGGGCTGCAAGGCCCTCAACGCGCTCTACGGCAACCGGGTCGAGGGCGTGGACCCGGCCGAGCAGGACGCGCTCGCCCTGGAGAACCTGGTCCTCGCGGCCCGGGCCGCCGACCGGATCGGCGCGATCCTGCTGATCGAGGCCCTCAACAGGCCCGAGTCGCCGCTGTACCCGCTGGTGAGCGCAGCCGCCGCCGTGGGGATCGTCGACAAGGTCGACCAGGCGTCCGGTCTCGGCAACGCGCGCTTCCTGATGGATCTCTACCACCTGTCGATGAACGGCGAGGACCTGTCGTCGGTGATCGAGCGGTACGCCGCGAAGACCGGCCATGTGCAGATCGCCGACAACCCCGGGCGCGGTGCGCCGGGCACGGGCTCGCTCCCCCTCGAAGACCTCCTCGACCAGCTCGGGAAGGCCGGTTACGAGGGCTGGGTCGGCCTGGAGTACAAGCCGGGCGACCGTCCGAGCGCCGCGGCGTTCGACTGGCTGCCGGCCGAGGCCCGAGCCGCCCGCTGAGCGGCAACCGTCAGACGTAGCAAAGCAGTGAGAAGTGAGAGAGGCACCCTCATGACCACGAACCTCCCCAAGATCGCCTGGATAGGCCTCGGCATCATGGGCTCCCCCATGTCCGAGAACCTGATCAAGGCGGGTTACGACGTCACCGGCTTCACCCTGGAGCAGGACAAGCTCGACCGACTGGCCGCCGCCGGCGGTACCGCGGCCGGCTCGATCGCCGAGGCCGTCCGGGACGCCGACGTCGTGATCACGATGGTGCCCGCCTCCCCGCAGGTCGAGGCCATCGCGTACGGCCCGGACGGCATCCTGGAGAACGCGCGGTCCGGCGCGCTGCTGATCGACATGTCCTCGATCACCCCGCAGACGTCCGTGGACCTCGCCGAGGCGGCCGGGCGGAAGGGCATCCGCGTGCTGGACGCGCCCGTGTCCGGCGGCGAGGCCGGTGCCGTCGAGGCCGTGCTGTCCATCATGGTCGGCGGTGAGCAGGCCGACTTCGACGAGGCGGAGCCGATCTTCGACGTGCTCGGCAGGACGATCGTGCTGTGCGGGCCGCACGGCTCCGGTCAGACCGTGAAGGCCGCGAACCAGCTGATCGTCGCCGTGAACATCCAGGCGTGCGCCGAGGCCGTGGTCTTCCTGGAGAAGTCGGGCGTGGACCTGAAGGCCGCCCTCGACGTCCTCAACGGCGGGCTCGCCGGCTCCACCGTGCTGACGCGCAAGAAGGACAACTTCCTGAACCGCGACTTCAAGCCCGGCTTCCGTATCGACCTGCACCACAAGGACATGGGCATCGTCACGGACGCCGCCCGCAACGTCGGGGCGGCCCTGCCCGTCGGCGCCGTGGTCGCCCAGCTGGTCGCCAGTCTGCGGACGCAGGGCGACGGCGGCCTTGACCACTCGGCGCTGCTGCGGGCGGTGGAGCGCCTGTCCGGCGACCGGGTCTGACGCCCCTCCCCCAAGCTCCGGGCGGCGTCGGCGCTGACAACTGTCCTGTCGCGCCCAGGCGTCGGCGCCGCCCGGAATCCATTCCGGCAGCCTGGGGACGACTGAGCTCCCTGACCGCGCCCGGCCACCGGCGACCCGGATGAGGGGTGGTCGACCGGTACGGGCCGCGGGCAGGGCAGGACCGCGGCGGTGTGCGAGCCAGTGCGGTGGTGAAGGACCGGGACCCTCTTCTCGACCTGAGGGAAGGGCGTTCAAGGCTCCGTCGCGACCGCCGCGGTCCCAGGATCACCGGCGAGCGCCGGATGCGGACGGTCCCGCGTCCGGCGCTCGTCGGCGTACCCGGGAGATGCGGGGGTGCGCCGGGGTGCGGATCCGTCCCGCCCGCAGGAGCCTGAAGGCATGGCACCTCCAGCACACCCCACGCAGCACCCGCACATCGTGGTCCACGCCCCCGCCCTGGACGGCTCCCGGCGCGTGACCTGGGACGACGAGAACCTCGGGGTCGCCTCCCACCTGGACGACGTGGTCGAGCTCCTGCGCCTCGCCGACCTCGACGAGGTCGAGGTGGAGGAGAGCGACATCATCGAGTGGCAGGGCGGCGGCCCGGACGACTGGCCGGGCCTCTCCGAGCACCACGGGCGGTGAGCCCGCGCGGCCCCGAACGACCCGCGTACTCCACCGGTCGTAGACGGACTACGGAACCCTCAAATCGGCCTCTGAACCAGGCCCGGGAGGCTTCACCCGCCCCCGGGCCCGGGCACATTCCCATCACGCGGGGCCCGCCGGCACGGGGGCGGCGGGCCTCGTGCGAGGGGGGTCTCATGGACAGCGGTACGACGGTCCGGCTGGAGCCGCACGAGGTCGCCCTGTTGCGGGGCGGTCCCCGTGCCGCCGTCACGGTCGCCGTGCTCGCCCTGTATCTGCGGGGCGCCGCCGACGCCGGCCGACCGGGGACGGTACGGGTCTCGGGGGAACCCTTGGGCGCGGGGCATGCCCTGTCCGCCCTTGACCAGGCCGTGTACGAGGCTCTGCGACAACCGCTCGGCATCCGGGAGTTGACGGGGCGTCCGGCCATACGCCGGGAGGTGACCGCGACGCGGGCAAAGCTGGCCGCCGCCGGACTGGTGCGCACCCTTCCGCCGCGCCGGACCCGCGCCGCCCGGCACGCTCTCGACGCCCTGCGCGCCGAGCATCCGCTCCCCGCCCACCGCAAGGGTCTGCCGACGGCCGACGCCCTGTTCGCGGTCGCCCTGCACGGTGCCCCGGCCCTCGCCGCCCTCGTTCCACGCTTCGCCATGCGGGCCGGGCTGACCGCTCGGGCCGAGGTGGCGGACACTCGCCCGCTCCGGCACTCTCCGCGCAACGCCGGCGCAGGCTACGGCTACGGCTGTGGAGGCGGGGATGGCGGCGGCTCGGACTGAGGACCGGGGACCGAGGGCTGAGGGGCCGAAGGGCTGCGAGGCTGAAGCGCTGAAGGACTGAGCACCGCGCCCCACGCCTCGGGCCGCGCACACGAAAGGGCGGCCCATGCCCCCGGCTGGGCCGCCCCTGCATGACTGGCGACAGCGCTGACGACCGGCGTCAGACCTTCAGTGTCCTGATCGACGTCGGGGCGTGCCCCGGTTCGGTCGCGATCTCCTCGAACTCGACGACGGCACTGATGTCGTTGGTCCTGGACATCGCGATGTTGGTGACGCGCTCCAGGACGGCCTCGACGACGACCGGCACCCGGAACTCGGCGGCGAGTTTCCTGGCCTGCTCGAAGGCGGCGCCCAGGTCGGCCGGGTCCGTCACGCGGATCGCCTTGCAGCCGAGACCCTCGACGACCTTGACGTGGTCGACTCCGTAGACGCCGAGCTCGGGCGAGTTGATGTTCTCGAACTCCAGGTTGACCTGGAAGTCGATGTCCAGGCCGAGCTGCGCCTGCCGGATCAGGCCCAGGTAGGCGTTGTTCACCAGGACGTGGACGTACGGGATTTTGTGCTGCGCCCCGACCGCCAGTTCCTCGATCATGAACTGGAAGTCGTAGTCGCCGGAGAGGGCGACGACCTGCGCCTCGGGGTCGGCCTTGGCGACGCCCAGCGCGGCCGGGATGGTCCAGCCGAGAGGGCCGGCCTGGCCGCAGTTGATCCAGTGGCGCGGCCGGTAGACGTGCAGCATCTGGGCACCGGCGATCTGTGAGAGGCCGATGGTGGAGACGTACCGGGTTTGCGGGCCGAAGGCCTTGTTCATCTCCTCGTAGACGCGCTGCGGCTTGATGGGGATGTCGTCGAAGTGCGTACGGCGCTGGAGCGTGGCCTTCTTCTCCTGTGCGGCGGCGGCCCACGCGGAGCGGTGGGGCAGCCGGCCCGCGGCCCTCAACTCCCCTGCCACTTGCACGAACAGCTCCAGCGCGGCCTTCGCGTCGGAGGCGATGCCGTAGTCCGGGGCGAAGATCCTGCCGATCTGGGTGGGCTCGACGTCGACGTGGACGAACGTCCGGCCGGCCGTGTAGACGTCGAGCTTGCCGGTGTGCCGGTTGGCCCAGCGGTTGCCGATGCCGAGGACGAAGTCGGACTCCAGGAAGGTCGCGTTGCCGTAGCGGTGAGAGGTCTGCAGGCCGACCATGCCGGCGTTCAGCTCGTGGTCGTCGGGTAGCGTCCCCCAGCCCATGAGGGTGGGGACGACCGGAACTCCGGTCAACTCGGCGAATTCCACCAGCAGTTCGGCGGCGTCGGCGTTGATGACACCGCCACCGGCGACGATCAGCGGGCGCTCGGCCGCGTTCAGCATCCCGATCGCCTTCTCGGCCTGGGCGCGGGTGGCGGCCGGTTTGTAGACCGGCAGCGGCTCGTAGGTGTCCGGGTCGAACTCGATCTCCGTCAGCTGGACGTCGATCGGCAGGTCGATCAGGACCGGGCCCGGGCGGCCGGAGCGCATGAGGTGGAACGCCTGCTGGAAGACGCCGGGGACCTGGGCGGCCTCCAGCACCGTGACCGCCATCTTCGTCACGGGTTTGGCGATGGAGGCGATGTCGACGGCCTGGAAGTCCTCCTTGTGGATCACGGCGGTCGGGGCCTGGCCCGTGACGCACAGGATCGGGATGGAGTCGCCGATGGCCGAGTACAGGCCGGTGATCATGTCGGTGCCGGCCGGGCCGGAGGTGCCGATGCAGACGCCGATGTTGCCCGGGTGGGTGCGGGTGTAGCCCTCGGCCATGTGCGAGGCGCCCTCCACGTGCCGGGCGAGGGTGTGGTGGATGCCGCCGGAGGCTTTGAGCGCCGCGTAGAACGGGTTGATCGCCGCGCCCGGGACACCGAACGCGTCGGTGATTCCCTCACGCCTGAGAATCTCAACTGCCGCGCGGGCAGCGGTCATTCGAGCCATCGAGTACTCCTGCTTCGGCTGTCGGATCCGCACTCCCGTCGCGCCCCGCGGTGAGCACTTCCCGTGATTCTGTTTCCGTATTGTGGAAATTTATTTCTACTATCTGGAATTAATGTAGGTGGGCGGACGAAGGCCGTCAAGAGACGGACAAGCGGGGGCCGCCTGGAGGAGCATGAGTGCCATGTCCGAGAGCGTGCCGGTGCGCTGCCCGGCCTGCAGACGCGAACACGTCTACGAGGCGCCGTCGTACCCGTGCGTGTGCGGGATGCCCGTCGCCCCGGCGCTCGACGAGAACGGCACGGCCACCGCGGTCGCCCACCGTGCCTGGGACGAGGACTGGGTCGTCGTGCCGTGCGACGCCTGCGGCCGACGGAACCAGTGGCCGTATCCGGAGCTGGGCTGCGCGTGCGGGACGGTCCTGCGCATCCCGGTGGCCGGGGCCGCGGCGAGCCCCCGAGCCGCGGCCCCTGCCGGGCGCCGCGTCTTCCAGCCCGTCACGATCCGTAGCGCCCGCGACGCGGTCACCGCCGCGGCCCTGTACCTGCGCTGGCTCGGCTACCGGGACATCCGCCGCGCCGACCAGCGGCCCCCGACCGGCATCGGCCTCGCCGCGCGCGGTCTGCTGGCCCAGGTCGACCCGACCGTCCGTCCGGCGACCCTGCGGGACGTGGAGTGCCTGTGGCTGACGGCCATGACGGAGTCCACGGCCTGCGTGTACTTCTCCCTCGCAGGGTTCTCCCCCGAGGCCCGCACCCGCGCCGACGAACTGGCGGTTCCCCTGTTCGTCCTCGACCTCACCGGCACCCCGCAGGCGGTGAACGGCCACGCCGACGAGCTGGATGCGGCGGGGGCATGAGCCGGGGTTAATCGGTCGCGCCGGGCCCCGGCGGCGACCGACACTCGGCGGATGCGCATCCGCCCCGCCACCGCCGCCGAACTCCCACTCCTCCAGGACATCGAGCGCGCCGCCGGCGCCCCCTTCCACACGCTCGGCATGGCGGCGATCGCCGAGGACGAGCCGCCCGCCTCGGACGTTCTGGAGCGGTACCGCCGGGCGGGCCGCGCCTGGGTCGCCGTCGACGAGGGTGACAGGCCGGTCGCCTATCTCGTCTGCGAACCGGTCGACGGCGCCCTCCACGTCGAGCAGGTCTCGGTCCACCCCGACGCCGCCCGCCGGGGCGTGGGCCGGGCCCTGCTCGCGTACGCCGCCGACCGGGCCCGCGAGGAAGGCCTGGCCGGGCTCACGCTCACCACTTTCGCGCAGGTGCCGTGGAACGCGCCGTACTACAGCCGCCTCGGCTTCCGCGTGCTGGACGAGGACGGACTCACCCCCGGACTGCGCAGGATCCGCGCCGACGAGCGGGAGCTGGGCCTGGACCGCTGGCCACGGCTGTGCATGCGTCTGCCGGACGGCTGACGTCCCCTAGGCCATGGCGATCCCCGCGCGCTCGGCGTGCAGTTCGGAGCGGACGAGTTCGAGGAGGCGGCCGGTCCAGTTGCGGCCGCGGCCGCCGTTGTCGCCCCAGTAGGCGGAGTTGCCGTCGTCGTAGACGATCGTCGCGTCGTCCGTGTCCATGAGCACCCGGGCCAGGTGCGGGTGCTGGGCGAACTTGGCACGCAGCAGGCGGGTCATGACCGCGGTACGCGCCTGCTCCCAGCCCTCGCGGCGGGGTGCTGCGGCTGCCGGCTTCTGGGCGGCGTAAGCCTGGTCCGCCTCGGCGATCGCGGCCCGGGCGTCGGCGTCGGGGGTCGACAGCGCCCAGTAGGCGTGGGTGACGCAGGGGTAGGTGACCCCGTCGACGTCCACGGGGGCCGGGTAGTTGTTGCGCAGGGCCCGCGTGTCCGGGTCGTCGGACGCCTTCAGCGGATAGCTCTCGGAGAGCTTGATCGCGGGGGCGACGGGGGTCACCGGTCCGTCCGCCGGGACCCGTGCGGAACTCTCAGCGATCCACCGTGCCCGGTCCTCGAAGTAGTCGACCGCCTCGTCGTACTCCTCCTGCGTGACCGGGTCTTCGTCGCCGTCCGGCCGTGCCTCCACCCGTCCGCCGGGTCCGGCCGCCAGGACCTGAAGCGGCCAGTCCTGGCGGTCCATGTCGCCGAGCGCGAAGTGCCGCTGGGTGCTGGGGATGGCGAGGTAGGCGGCGCGGACCACGGCCCGCTTCTCCTCGGTGCGGTCGGCGAGGAACGCGTCCACGGCGTCCAGGCACCGGTCCGTCGAGTCCGGGCGCCCGTTCAGCTGCTCCACGGTGTCGCGCACCTCGGCGAGCAGCAGCTCGGGGGTGAGCCAGGTGTGCGGCTCGCTGAACTTCCATGCGGCGAGCTCATGTCCGGATGCCCTGGCGCCCTCCGGGAGCTCGGTGGCGACCCAGCCGCAGCGCAGCTTCTCCTCGAACTCCTCCAGCGTGACCAGACCCCAGCAGTCGACCAGCCCGTCCGCGAAGATGAACAGGTCGGTCAGGTGGTAGTCGCCGTTGCGGATGAAGACGTGCCGCCAGGTTCCGGGTACTCGTATGCCGTCCGCCGTGCGGAAGGTGTTGCGTCTGCCGATCATCCCGACAGTCTGGCGGACCCGTCAGCCGCCCGCCGCGTGATTCTCCCGCAGTTCGATCTTGCGCACCTTCCCGGACACCGTCATCGGGAAGGAGTCCATGACCTGGAGCCGACTGGGGATCTTGTAGTGCGCCAACCGCCCGTCGCAGAAGGCACGCAGCTCCTCCAGCGTCGGAGGGTCGGCCGGCTCCCGCGCGATGACACAGGCGAGGACCTCCTCGCCGTAACGCTCGTGCGGTACGCCGACGACCTGGACGTCCGCGATCTTCGGGTGGGCGTGGAGGAACTCCTCGATCTCGCGCGGGTAGATGTTCTCGCCACCCCGGATGATCATGTCCTTGATGCGGCCGACGATCTCGACGTACCCGTCCTCGCGCATCACGGCCAGGTCGCCGGTGTGCATCCAGCGGCCGGGGTCGATGGCCTCGGCGGTCTTCGCGGCCTCGTTCCAGTAGCCGAGCATCACGCTGTACCCGCGGGTGCACAACTCGCCCGCCGCGCCCCGGGGTTGGGTGACGCCGGTGGCCGGGTCGACGACCTTGACCTCGATGTGCGGCAGGACGCGCCCGACCGTGGCCGTGCGGTGTTCCAGGTCGTCGTCCGTCCGCGTCTGCAGCGACACCGGGGAGGTCTCGGTCATGCCGTAGCAGATGGAGACCTCCGCCATGTGCATCTCGGCGACGACCCGTTTCATGACCTCCACCGGGCAGGGTGAGCCGGCCATGATGCCGGTGCGCAGGGAGGTCAGGTCGTACGTCGCGAAGTCGGGGAGGTTCAGCTCCGCGATGAACATGGTCGGGACGCCGTACAGGGAGGTGCAGCGCTCCTGCTGGACCGCGCGCAGGGTCGCCGCCGGGTCGAAGGAGGGGGCCGGGATGACCATGCAGGCGCCGTGTGAGGTCGCGGCGAGGTTGCCCATCACCATGCCGAAGCAGTGGTAGAAGGGCACCGGGATGCAGATCCGGTCCTGCTCGGTGTAGTCGAGCAACTCGCCCACGAAGTAGCCGTTGTTGAGGATGTTGTGGTGCGAGAGCGTGGCTCCTTTGGGGAAGCCCGTCGTGCCCGAGGTGTACTGGATGTTGATGGGGTCGTCGCAGGACAGGTCCTCGTACGGCACAGGGGCTGCGCGTCCGGTCAGCGCGTCCCAGCTCGGGTCGCCGATGTACACGACCTCGCGCAACTCCCGGCACGTGTGCCGCACTTGCTCGACCATCGCCCGGTAGTCGCTGGTCTTGTGCCCGAGGGAGGCGAAGAGCAGGGAGATCCCGGCCTGCTTGAGGACGTACTCGACCTCGTGCGTGCGGTAGGCCGGGTTGATGTTCACCATGATCGCGCCGATGCGGGCGGTGGCGTACTGGACGAGCACCCACTCGGGGCAGTTGACGGCCCAGATGCCCACCCGGTCGCCCTTGGCGACGCCCGCGGCGAGCAGCGCGTACGCCAACTCCTCGACGTCCGCGGCGAATCGGGCGTACGTCCAGCGCCGCCCGGAGGGCACGTCGACGAGCGCCTCGCGGTCCGGCCAGGCGGCCACCGCCCGGTCCAGGTTGGCGCCGATGGTGTCACCGAGCAGGACCGTCCCGCTCGTTCCGTGCGTGTACGACAGCTCGCTCACCGGAAGTCCTCCTCGCGGTACTCGGCGTCCGAACCGGCCGCCGTCGCCTCGCGCAGTTCGACGCGGCGGATCTTGCCGGAGACGGTCTTGGGCAGGGGCGCGAACTCCAGGCGGCGGATGCGCTTGTAGGGCGCGAGCGCCTGCCGGGCGTGCTCGAAGAGGACCTTCGCGGTGTCGGGACCGGGATCCCAGCCCTCCGCCAGCACCACGTAGGCCTTCGGGACGGCGAGCCGCAGCTCGTCCGGCGCGGGCACGACGGCCGCCTCCGCGACCGCCTCGTGCTCCAGCAGCGCGCTCTCCAGCTCGAAGGGGCTGATCTTGTAGTCGGAGGCCTTGAAGACGTCGTCGGCCCGCCCGACGTAGGTGATGTAGCCGTCGGCGTCACGCGCGCCGATGTCCCCGGTCCGGTAGTAGCCGCCGGCCATCGCCTCCGCCGTACGCTCGGGGTCGCCGTGGTAGCCGGTCATCAGGCCGACCGGACGGGCCGACAGGTCGAGGGCGATCTCGCCCTCGGCAGCGCCCGGCGCTCCCGACACCGGGTCGAGGAGTTCGACGCGGTAGCCGGGGCCGGGGCGGCCCATGGAGCCGGCCTTGAGGGGCTGGCCGGGGCTGTTGGCGATCTGCACCGCGGTCTCGGTCTGCCCGAAGCCGTCCCGGATGGTCACGCCCCAGGTGCGGCGGACCTGCTCGATGACCTCGGGGTTGAGGGGCTCGCCGGCCGCCACAACCTCGCGCGGCGGGGTGCGCAGCTGGGTGAGGTCGGCCTGGATGAGCATGCGCCACACGGTGGGCGGGGCGCAGAACGTCGTCACTCCCGCCCGGTCCATCTCGGCCATCAGACGGGCCGGGTCGAAGCGCGTGTAGTTGTAGAGGAAGACCGTCGCCTGCGCGTTCCACGGCGCGAACAGGTTGGACCAGGCGTGCTTGGCCCAGCCAGGCGAGGAGATGTTCAGGTGGACGTCGCCCGGCTTGAGGCCGATCCAGTACATGGTCGCCAGGTGCCCGATCGGGTACGAGGCGTGGGTGTGCTCGACGAGCTTGGGGCGGGCCGTCGTACCGGAGGTGAAGTAGAGCATCAGCGGGTCGTCGGCGATGGTCGGCCCGTCGGGCAGGAACTCGGCGGAGGCGGCGTACGCGTCCTCGTACGGCTGCCAGCCCTCCGGCAGGCCGCCGACCACGGTGCGCGTGTAGTCGCCGGGCACGTCGTCGAACTTGGCGGTGTCCTCGGCCCGGACCAGGACGTGGCGTACGCGTCCGCGCTCCACCCGGTCGCGCAGGTCGGCGGGGCCGAGCAGCGGGGTCGCCGGGATGACGACGGCCCGCAGCTTCATGGCGGCGAGGGCCGTCTCCCACAGCTCGGCCTGGTTGCCGAGCATGACGAGGATCCGGTCCTCGGCGCCCACCCCGCGCTCGCGCAGCAGGTTGGCGACCCGGTTGGACCGCTCGGACAGGTCGGCGAACGAGAGCCGGACTTCGGAGCCGTCCTCCTCGACGATGTGCAGGGCGGTGCGGTCGTTGCCGTCCGCGACGACGTCGAACCAGTCCAGCGCCCAGTTGAAGTGCTGCGGGCGGGGCCAGTCGAAACCCTCGTACGCCGTGGCGTAGTCCTCGCGGTGTTCCAGCAGGAAGTCCCGCGCGCTGCGGAAGAGCTCCGTCGCGGTCGTCATCTGTCCTCCTCGGTACCGGCACCATTGCCGGGCGGCACTCTGCCATCGTGTAATGCGTGATGCGGGTCTCACTACCCCCGTACGGGGGTGTGTCCCGGGGCTAAGGAGTGGGTTCGTGGCAGCAGAGGGTCCGGCGTCGGTGGAGATCCGGCGCGCGCTGGTACGGCTGCGGCGCACGACCGGGCTTCCGGTCGCCTTCGGCGGCCTGGTGGAGCCGGGCCGGCCGCAGATCCGCATCAGCGAACTGAACGGCACCGCCACCCCCGCCCTGAGCGCCCTCGCGGTGACCTCCGGCAATGGCCTCGGCGGCAAGGCGGTGGCCCTGGCCCGGCCGTGCGCCGTCGCGGACTACTCCTCCTCCCGGCAGATCAGCCACGAGTACGACGCCGCGGTCGCCGCGGAGGGGCTGCGCTCGGTGGTGGCGGTACCGGTGGTCGTACGGCGCCGGGTGCGCGGGGTGCTGTACGGCGCCCTGCGCGATGCCCAGCCGCTGGGCGACCGCATGCTGACCGCGGCGGTGGCGGCGGCGCGGGACGTGGAACAGGCACTGGTCCTGCGGGAGGAGGGGCGGGAGCTGCTGGCGGCGGCGCGGGCGGAGCCGGCCCGGGCCCCGGCGGACGGCTCCGCGTGGGAGCAGGTGCGGGAGGCGCACGCGGCGCTGCGGGCGCTCGCGCCGCGGATCACCGACGAGGCGCTGCGGGCCGAACTGCTGGCCGCGTGCGGGATGCTGACCCCGGACGCCCGGTCGGCGGGCGGGGTGACTCTGGCACCCCGTGAGGTGGACGTGCTGGCGTGCGTGGCAGCGGGCGCGACGAACGCGGTGGCCGCGGAGCGGCTCGGGGTGAGGGCCGAGACGGTCAAGGGGTATCTCCGTTCGGCCATGCGCAAGCTGGGGGCCCGGACGCGTGGGGAGGCGGTCGTCGCCGCCCGTCGGGCGGGGTTCCTGCCGTGATTCCCGTCGGTGCCCCATTCATGTGACGCCGTGGTGAATTTCTTTATGCCGATCGTTGTTATTTCCCTCACGACGTGGCCCGGCCGAATTCCCATGCCCGTTGCCTAATATTGGCCAGGACACGACACACGGAGGGGAGCGGTGACCGTGCGACGGGACTTCGAGGAGCCTGCCAGATGCCGCCCCGACCTGGTGATCGGCAGGGAGGAGCTGTTCGCGGGAGCACGTGAGCAGCTGGCCGGCGGTGGCAGCGTACTGCTCCACGGCCCGGCCGGAATAGGAAAGTCGACCGTACTGCGGGCATTGGCCGCCGATAACGCCGCCCCGACCCGGACCGTTTTGCGCTGCTCGGCGACGGAGTCCGAATCCCATCTCCCGTTCCTGGCCCTCGCCGACCTGCTCGGCCTGGTCGTGGACGACGTGTCCGACCGGCTCCCCGCCGCCCAGCGCACCGCCCTGGAGTCGGCGCTCACCGGACGCGGCGAGTCCACCCTCCAGCGCGACGGACTGGCACTGCGGCTGGCCGTCCTGTCGGTGCTGCGCGCGCTCGCCACCGAGGGCCCGGTCCTGGTCGTCGCGGACGACCTCCAGTGGCTGGACCCGGCGAGCGCGGAACTCCTCGGCTTCGCCGCCCGCCGCCTCGGCGACACCCCGGTCCAGCTCCTGTGCGCGGTGCGGACCGAGGGGCAGGAGTACGACCGCCATCTACGCGCGTTGCCCCCGGACAGTCTCGCGGTCCGCCTCAACCCGCTCACCCGCACCCAGGTGTCCGCGCTCCTGGACCACCGCGGCTACACCGGCCTGCCCCGCTCCACCGTCCGGGACATCCACCGCACCAGCGGCGGCAACCCGCTCTTCGCCCTCGAACTGGGCCGCGCCCTGGCCGAGGACCCGAACCCGCCCCGGCCGGGCGAGCCGCTGCGCGTGCCCACCTCGCTGCGGGCCCTGGTGCTCAGCCGCCTGGAGATGCTCTCCGACGAGGCCCGCCGCACCCTGCTCGTGGCCAGCGCCGGCGCGCGGCCCACGCTGGCCCTGCTGCACGCGGCCGGCCGGGACAACGCCGAGTCGGAGACCGCCCAGGCGGCCGCCCTCGGACTGCTCGCGACGGAGCCCGAGGGTCCCGCCGTACGGTTCGCGCATCCGCTGATCTCGGCCGCGCTGTACGCCGAGGCGCCCGCGCAGGAGCGGCGGGCCGTGCACGCCGCGCTGTCCACGGCAGCCTCCGATCCCATCGAACGGGCCCGGCACCTGGCGCTCGCGGCCTCCGGCACCGATCCCCTGGTCGCGGCACAACTCGCCGAGGCCGCCGCCCAGGCCCGGGACCGCGGGGCACCCTCGGTGGCCGCCTCGCTCGGGCTGCTCGCCGCCCGGCACACCCCGGCCGACGGCGTGCCGGGCCCGGACGAGCGGCGGCTGCGGGCGGCCGAGGACGCCATCACCGCCGGGGAGGTGGACCTCGCGCGGGACATCGCCCGCGAGGTGCTGACCCGGGCCACCGTGCCCGCCGACCGGGTGCGGGCCTGGATGGTGGTGATCGAGTCGGCCGGGCACGCCCTCGGCGACGTCGACGCCGTCTTCCCGCAGGCCCTCGCCGACGCGGGCGAGGACCCCGGGCTGCTCGCCCTGGTCCACTACCAGCTGGCCTGGCGGGGCCTGGTCGTCCAGGGCGACTTCGCGCAGGGCCGGGAGGAGGCCGCCCACGCGGCGCAGCTGGCCGCCCGGGCCGACGACCGGCGCACCGAGCTTCTCGCGCTCGCCTTCCAGGCGCAGACCGAGACCCTGATGGGCCACCCGAACGCCCCCGCCACCATCAAACGGTCACTCAGGGAACCCCAGGACCCGCAGGTGGCCTGCCACCACAACGGCCCGGGCCTCGCCCGGTTCCGCTGGCTGCTGATGAGCGACCAGCTGGCCGAGGCCCGCACCACCGTGACCGCACTGCTGCGCGAGGTCCGGCGGCGCGGCATGGTCGAGAGCGAGGTGCACTTCCTGCGCCTGCTCGCCGAGACCGAACTGCGCTCCGGGCACTGCGGGCGGGCCCTCGACCTGGCCCGCGAGAGCCTGCGGATGGCCCGGGACACCGGCATCGGCACGGTGGCCTCCGCCCTGCTCACCTCGTTCGCGGAGGCCTCGGGCGGCGACGTCGACCGGGCCCTGGCACTGGCCCGGGAAGCGCTGGAGCACGCCGAGGAGGACGGCGACCAGATGTACGTCTCCCGCGCCCTGGCCGCCCTCGGCCACGCCCAGTTCGTGGCGGGGGACGCCCCGGGCACGGTGCGTTCGCTGCGCCGGGTGCGGGAGCTGGAGCAGGGGCTCGGCATCACCGACCCGGCGCGCGGCCGCTGGCACGGCGACCTCGCCGAGGCCCTCGTCCAAGTCGGCGAACTCGCCGAGGCGCAGGACGTCATCGACGTGACCCGGGAGCAGGCGCTGCGGCTGGGCCGCGAGAGTGTGCTCGCCGTGGTGGACCGGGCGGAGGCTCTGCTACGGGCCAGGCGCGGCCAACACGAGGCAGCTCTCGGCCAGTTGACGTCCGCTCAGGACCGGCTCGGCAAGCTGGGCTACGGCCTGGAGGAGGCCCGGGCCGCCTTCGCGCTGGCCGCCCTGCGCACGCGGCGGCCGGGACCGACGTCCTACGACGAGGCGACCAGGCTGTTCAGGCGCTGCCGGGCGCTGCCCTGGCTGCGCCAGGCGGAGGCGACCGCCGTGGCGCCGCCGCCCGAGCCGGTCGCCGTCCCCGCCCCCACGCTCGACGCGCTGGACGGACTCGCCTCGATGGAACGTCAGGTCGCCGCGCTCGTCATGGAGGGGGCGACCAACCGGGAGATAGCCGGCCGGCTGTTCATCAGTGTCAAGACGGTCGAGGCGACCCTGACCCGGGTCTACCGCAAACTCGGGATCCGATCGCGGGTCGACATCGTCAGACTGGCGGCGGGCCGTCGTACGAAGTGAGGACGACGCCGGCGCGAGCGACAACCACGCGGCTGCGGGCGACAACCACACAGGTGCGGGCGACGACCACTCAGGTGCGGGCGAGAACCTCGCAGGTTCACCGGTCGAGTGGGTTTACCGAGGGCCGACCGAGGGTTTTCCCTGCCCAACTCGCCTAGGGGCTTCCCTCATTGGGAAGGGCATGTTCCGGGTTCTAGCGTAGGGGCGTGCCGCTCGCCCGGGCACACGGGGCCGGTCCCGCGGACCCCGTGCACCACCCCCACACCCGTGCGACCCCCCACCGGCAACACCCAATGAGGAGACTCATGTTCGGGATCGACCGCGCCAAGAAGACCGCCGCCGCCCTCGCTGCCACCGCCGCCGCCGCGACCGCTCTGCTCGGCGCCCCCGCCGCCGTCGCCGCCCCCCAGCCCATCGTCGGGGGTACGACGACCACGACGACCGCCTACCCGTTCATGATGCAGATCACGGACGCCTCGCAGAACCAGTTCTGCGGCGGCACCCTGGTCTCGGCCACCAAGGTCGTCACCGCGGCCCACTGCATGGTCGGCGAGACCACCAGCAGCGTCAGAGTCGTCGGCGGCCGTACCTACCTGAACGGGACCAACGGCACGGTCGCGCGGGTCAGCAAGATCTGGATCCACCCCAGCTACACGGACGCCACCAACGGCGACGACGTGGCCGTCCTGACCCTGTCGACGTCGATGCCGTACACCAAGGCGTCGTACGTCACCTCCTCCCAGACGGGCGTGTACGCGGCCGGCACCACCGCCCGCATCGTCGGCTGGGGCACCACCTCCGCGGGCGGCAGCTCCTCCAACCAGCTGCGCACCGCGACCGTGCCGACCGTCTCCAACTCCAGCTGCTCCACCTCCTACGGCTCCGACTACATCGCGAGCGACATGGTCTGCGCCGGATACACCTCCGGCGGCGTCGACACCTGCCAGGGCGACAGCGGCGGTCCCCTGCTCATCGGGGGCGTCCTGGCAGGGATCACTTCCTGGGGCGAGGGCTGCGCGGAGGCCGGTTACCCGGGTGTCTACACCCGGCTGACCACCTTCTCCAGCCTGGTGACCACACAGGTCAACTCGTGACCCGGAAGGTCTCCCGGGCACACCCCGGGTGAAAAACCAGGGGGCGTTGCGGGCCTCCACGAGCGGCCCGCAGCGCCCTCTATCCATGGCCATGACAGGAATTCATGGCGGAGACGGGAATCCATGGCGGTGGCACGGCGGCCGACTGACCCGTCACCGCAGTACGGTCCCGAAGCGGATGTCGTACGACGATCCCCGGTGCATCACCGTCACCATCCGCTCCCCCTCGGCCACGACCTCGTTCCGCTGCGCCTTGGTGAGCCGGCCGAAGGGCTCGACGACCAGCGCGTCCGCCTCCAGCTTCCACACACCCGCCAGGAAGCCGTCGACCAGCAGCGTGCGATGGGCCAGGTTGCCCTGCCAGGCGTTGCCCCGGTACTCGGGCGGTACGACACGGGTGCGGTCGGCGTGCGACAGCAGCAGATTGTCGAACTCGGGGAGGAAGCGGGGCGGGGCCGGGGTGTCAGGGTCCGGCCGGGGCGCGTCCGGGAGGTCGAAGAGTTCCACGCCCTTCTCGTCCCGGAAGGTGACCAGCCGCGGGCGGAGTCGTTCGAAGGCGTCGCGCAGCCGGGTCAGACCGGCCCAGGTCTGCATGTCCTTCACCGAGGCGGGGCCGAAGGCGGCGAGGTAGCGCAGCACGGTCGCGTCGCGGGCCGGTGCCGGCTGTGCCGGCCGGCCCAGCCAGTGCTCGGCGGTGGTGAGGACGACCTGGCCGCTCTTGCCCCACAGTCCGCGCGGGGTGACCTGGACGAGCGGCAGCTTGCAGCGGGCGGCGATCGCGAGGGCCTGCGGGTCGGCGTCCGGCCACTCGACGAGCAGCGCCTCGCGCAACTGCTTCATCGTGCGCGGCTCGGCCTCGACGAGGTCGCGGGCAAGGGCGGCGAGCCGGTCGAGGTCGACGCCCTGGAGTCCCTTGCGGAACACGGTGAGTTCGCGGTCCCGGGCGGGCTGCACCAGCGGCCGCAGGGTGAGGCAGTCGTCGGCGGTGTGGGTGTGGATGGTCGAGCGCATGCTGACGATACGGACGACCTGACGCCGCGCCATCAGCCCGGACAGCTCCTCCGGCGTGAAACCGTCGAGGCGGGCGGCGAGGGCGTAGTACGGCGGCTTCACGTTCTGCGCCTGCAGGCCCACCAGGTGTGCGACGGCCGCCTCGGCGGACAGCGGCGCGAGGCGCAGGAGCAGCTGCCGGTCGAGGGTGGCCCGGTTGAGGGCGCGGTCGTCGAGCACGGGGGCCGTCGCGGACGTCGTCTTCGTCATGCTGCGTACGGTAGCCAGGCTTGCGGACACCCGCTGTCCGCAAGCCTGGCTGCGGCAGGCCGGGTATCCCGGAGCCCCGAAGCAAACGGTCACCTATCGGCGGCTCGGGGGAACGTCAGACGCCGATCGGCGCCAGCATCTGGGCAGACAGCTCTTGTGCGGCGGCGGCCCTGAGCGCGTCGGCAGTGCGGACGTCCGCCGGGTGGAACATCTCGAGCGACAGTTCCGCCACGGTGATGTCCGTCGCCGCCCCGAACGTGGTCGCCTGCTCAGGCGTCCGGGCGCAGGACGTCCGCGCGCAGGGCGTCCGAGATCGGCTTGGCGCCGCCGTGGGCGGTGAGGCCGCCATCGCTTGGCCTCGTCGAGGAAGTTGAGTGTGCCCAGCACGTCCTCCTCGCCCCAACGTCCCTAGTTGGAGTAGGACTCGGCGGCCTCGGCGATCGCACCCTCGGGGTCGTGGCGGTTCACGAAGCGTCCCCGACGCACCGGGTGCGCTGGACGCCCAGACCAATGATGGACCCCTCCATGACGTCGCCGTAGCGCAGCAGCCGCCCCCAGTGGATGCCGTTGCCGGTCGGGCTCCCAGTCAACACCACTTCTCCCGGGAGGAGTTGAGCGCTCTGTGAGACGTACGACACCAGCCGCGCGACCCCGAAGAGCATGTCCTTGGTGGACTCGTCCTGCATCGTCCGGCCGTTCAGCTTCAGCGTGACCCGCAGGTCACCGGGGTCCGCGATCGACTCGGCCGGGACGAGCCACGGTCCGAGCGGGGTTGCGGTCGCGGAGACGGGAGACGTGAACGGCCGGTCCTGCGGGCGGACTTGGTGGTGTGCCGGACCCGGTCGCCCCCGGAATCGGGGGCCGCGACCGGAGCCGGCACGGTCGCGCCAGGCAGGAGGTGGCATGCCGGCCGCCAGCCACCCGTAGCCCACGGCCAGGAGGTCGACGGACAGCGGAGCGAGTACCGCCATGATGTTTCTCCCCCTCATGCGGCTCATCCGCGCCCCGCGGGGCCGGGCCCGTACAACAATCCGCCGCGCCTCGGCATAGGAGCGTGCCGCACCGAGATCCCGGGCGAACTCGCCGGTCACGGCGTCGAATCCGGACCGGCGGACACGGTTGCGCCCGCCGCGGGAGCGTCAGCGGACAGGCGGCGTCGTCTTCCAGAACGGGCAGATGAGCCGCAGCAGTGTTCGCGGCCCTCGCGCCGCCCCTGACCGTCTGGGACCGGGGCGAGAGGGCGGGGGCTGCCGTTCGGCGACGGCACCGCGGGCCGCACGGAGGACACAGCGGCTCGAAGGACGGAGCGGCCGCCGGGCACGGTCCGGTTGTGGCGCTCGGTGCCGTCGGTGGAGAGGACCGGCCGTCCGGCCGGCCCGGTGAGGATCAGCCGCGGGCCGGCGTGAGCACCACGAAGTCCGCGTCGGCCGGGTCGAGGCAGATGGCCAGCCGGCCGACGCCCTCCGCGTCCTCCGGTCCCATCTGCACGCTGCCGCCGCTCTCGGTGACCTTGGCGACGGTGGCGTCGCAGTCGGCGACGGCGAAGACCGGGTGCCAGTACGGCCGCCCGTTCGTCAGCGCGAGGTCCTGCTCGCGGAGCTGCATGAGACCGCCCTGCATGCGCTCCTCGGGAAGGTCGGCGGGGGTGACGAGGGAGTACGTGCCCGCGCCGCTCGGCAGCTCCATGTCACTGAACCGCCAGCCGAAGACAGCGCCGTAGAACTCCTTCGCGGCCGCGGCGTCGGTCGTGTACAGCTCGGTCCAGGAGAGCGAACCCGGCTCGTCCGCCAGCTCGAAACCACGGTTCGTCCCCGGCTGCCAGACGGCGAACTGGGCCCCCGACGGGTCGCTGTACTGCGCCATCCGGCCCCAGTCGTCGAGGTCCCTCGGCGCCACCCGCACCGTGCCGCCCGCGCGCTCCACGGCCTGGGTCGTGGCGTCCGCGTCGGTGACGGTGTAGTAGACCATCCAGGCCGGGCGCGCGCCCTCCTCGGTGAGCTTGCCGAGCCCGGCGACGGTCTTGCCGTCCTTCTGGAACATCCCGCCCTCCATGTCCTGCGACTCGCCCATGGGCTGGTACTCCCAGCCGAGCACCGCGCCGTAGAAGGCCGCGGCGGCGCGGACGTCGGGGGTACCGAGGTCGAGCCAACAGGGGGAGCCGGGAGTGAGGTCAGTGGTGATCACGGCGATTCCCTTTCGCAGATCGTGTGTGCCGTCGGCGTGACAGCGGGTACGGACAGTCGCGCGTCGGCCGCTCCGCGGTGTGGAGTGCGCGTTCCGATGCCGGGGATCCGCACGTCCGGCGGATCACTCCCCCGTGCGCCGGCCGTGGTGCGCGGGTGCCGACGCTTCGCCTTCGACAGCTCCCGCCCGCCTGACTCGGCGGTCCGCACCACGGCCTGGGACTCCAGGATCCCCCGGCCCGCCGGGGTCGGCACGCGGGCCGGGCCGAATGGAGGGCACAGCCACGGCGAGGCCGCCGGGCGGGACCTCGACGCGGCCGAATGGGGCGGGTGAAGCGGGTGAAGCCTGGGCCGTCGTCCGCCGGGCGGGGCATGCATGAAGGTCCCGTCCGTACCGGCCGAGTCGGCGGACACGACGTGCTGGAGGCGAGTGATGAAGGAAAGAGCCGGACAGGCCGGCGACACGATCCACAAGGTCCCGGTCCTGATCGTCGGCGGTTCCCTGGTGGGGCTGTCGACCTCGCTGTTCCTGGGCCGACTGGGGGTGCGGCACACCTTGGTGGAGCGCCACGCGGGCACCTCCATCCACCCCCGGGGCAGGGGCAACAACGTACGCACCATGGAGCTTTTCCGGGTGGCGGGCGTGGAGCCGGGGATCCATGAGGCCGCGGCCACGCTGGCGGACAACCACGGCATCCTGCAGGCGCCGACCCTGGTCGGCGACGAGGGCACGTGGCTGTTCCGGGACATCGATCCGGGTGGCGGGCTGGCCCGGTTCAGTCCGAGTGCCTGGTGTCTGTGCAGCCAGAACGACCTGGAGCCGGTCCTGCTCGACCACGCCGGACAGCTCGGCGGCGACGTGCGGTTCTCGACCGAACTGCTCTCGTTCGACAGCGACGACACCGGTGTCACCGCGGTGGTCAAGAGCCGGGAGACGGGCGAGCACACCACCGTCCTCGCGGACTACCTGGTCGCCGCCGACGGTCCGCGCAGCCCCGTGCGGGAACAGCTCGGCATCGGCCAGAACGGTCCCGGCGACCTGTTCCACAACGTCAGCGTCACCTTCCGCTCCCGTCGCCTGGCCGAGGTGGTGGGGGATCGCCGGTTCATCGTCTGCTACCTGACCGATCCGGACGCCGACGGTGCGCTGCTGCCCGTGGACAACCGCGAGAACTGGGTCTTCCACGCCCCCTGGCACCCCGAACTCGGCGAAACGATGGAGGAGTTCACCGACGAGCGGTGTGTCGACCACATCCGCCGGGCGGTCGGGGACTTCGACCTCGACGTGCAGATCACCGGGAAGGCTCCCTGGCACGCCGCCCAGCGTGTGGCACGGACGTATCGGGCCGGGCGGGTCTTCCTGGCCGGCGACTCGGCCCACGAGATGTCACCCACCGGTGCCTTCGGCTCCAACACCGGTATCCAGGACGCGCACAACCTCGCCTGGAAGCTGGCCGCGGTCCTCGGCGGCTGGGCAGGGGACGGGCTGCTCGACACCTACGACGCCGAACGACGCCCGGTGGCGGAGGCGACCAGCGCCCGCGCGGCCGCCCGGTCCGCCGAGCACAGCCACCCCGGATTCACCCCGCCGCCCGGCCCCGGCGGCGCACCTCAGCGCGGCGTCCTCAACGTGGCCCTCGGCTACCGCTACCCGAGCGGCGCGGTCGTCGGCACCGACCCCACGACCCCGGTGGTCCCGGAGAAGCTCGACCTGACCGGGGAACCCGGCAGCAGGGCACCACACCTGTGGGTACGGCACCAGGGCGAGCGCATCTCCACCCTGGACCTCTACGAGCGGTCCCTGGTCCTGCTGAGCGACGCCGCCGAGCCGAGCGGATGGCACGAGTGCGCCACCCGCCTCGCGGAACAGTTGTCCGTCCCGCTGCTCTCCTACCGGGTGGGGGCCGGCCCCGACGCCGAGCTGACGCCCGAGGACGGTACGGACTGGCTCGAACGCCACGGCACGACACGTGGCGGTGCCGTACTCGTCCGGCCCGACGGGTTCGTGGCCTGGCGATCCCCCGGCCCGGACCCGGACGCCGAGTCGACACTGCGTCATGTCGTGAGGACCGCGCTGTCCCTGACCTGACCTGACCGACCACGACCCGCGATGAGCGTGGCCGGCCGACAGCCATGCTGTCGGCCGGCCACATGCCGTACCGGGCCCCCCGGACCGCGGCACCGCCCGGCCAAGTCGATCACCCGGCTGAGTGGCTGGAGTGGTGGGATACGGAATGCTGGCTGACGGTGGATCACGTCAGGGCCGGGTCACCACAGCTGACGAAGCGCCAGCTGCCCGGTCGTGGCGAAAGGACTCTCGCATGCGTTCTGCTCGCATCCTCCTGGCCACCGCGGCGGCCTCGGCCGTCCTCGCCGTCACCGCACCCGGCGCCTACGCAGCCGCGGGTGACTGGAACCACGACGGATCCTCCTACAGCAAGGAACACGACAAGGGCGGCAGTCACGACGCACCGCGCGGTGGCATGCACACGGGCGGCGGTGCGCTGACCGCGGTGACGGCGGACGACTCGGGCACCTCTCGCGACAGCGGGCACGGCAAGGACTCCTCCTGGACCAAGGACAGCGAGGACTCCTGGAGCGGCGGTCACCACAAGCCCAGCGGCGGGATGCACACCGGAGGCGGCGCGCTGGCCGCGCCCGGTGTGACCGCGGGCGGTCTGGCGGTTCTGGCCGTCGCCGGAACCGGTCTGTACGCCGTGCGCCGCAAGAGGGCCAACGGCCTGGCCTGACCCGTGCCGGACGCGATAGCGACCGCGGCCGCCACCGGTTCGTGTGGCGGCCGCCCCGGCCGGTCACCGGCCCGCCCCGTCCGCCCAGCTCCCGTGCCCCACAGAGGTGGTCTCCGATGGCAGTCCCTCCTTCCTCCCCCACCGACGACGAGCCGCGGCCCGCCGGCCAGGGCTCCCGCGGAGGCCTGATGGTGGTGTGCGCCACGGCTCTCCTGGTCGTGGCGGTCAGCCTCATCGGCGGCCGGGACACGTCGACCGGCGCGTCCCTCCCGCCGCGGGCCCAGCAGGCCCCACAAGCCCAGCAAGACCCGTACACCACAGCGCCCCCCTCGCCCGCCGGCCCCGCGACGGGAAAGCACCTGCCGCGATCGAGGCCCGTGCGCCTCCTCATCCCGAAGATCTACGTGGACGCCCCCTTCACGGACCTCGCCATCGGCCCCACGGGGCAGCTCGAACCACCGCCAGCCGACGACATCAACCTCGTCGGCTGGCACGCGAAGGGCGTCTCCCCCGGCGAGCGGGGCACCGCCATCATCGCCGGACACGTCGACACGGCGACCTCCGCCGCCGTCTTCGCCGGGCTCGGCGAGCTGAAGAAGGGCGACACGTTCCGGGTCCTGCGGGCCGACCGGCGCGAGGCGACCTTCGTCGTCGACAGCGTGGAGACCTTCGACAAGGACCACTTCCCCAGCCGACGGGTGTACGGCGACACGCCTGACGCCCAGGTCAGGCTCATCACGTGCGCGGGCGACTACGACCGCACGGCCCGGGACTACACGGACAACCTGGTGGTCTTCGCCCACCTCACCTGACCTGGTTCCGCCCCGCGGCCAGTCACCCGCGTAGTCCATACGAATCGCGCGCCGGTGAGGACCTGATCAGGATCGACTCACGCCCCCCTCGGAGCGCCGCGACCGAAGGTCGCCGTTCCCCTTTCCGCGAAGGAGATGTGCCCCAGGATGACCACCACGTCTGCACCTGCCTCCCAGCCGCTGACCCAGAAGGTGTCGCCGCGTGTCTCCCAGTCAGTCTTCGACGGCTCCAGGCTCCGGGTCGTCCTGCTGGTGGACGTCTACGACGGCGCCCAGCAGCAGTTCCTGGAGGCGTACGAGCAACTCTGCAACCAGGTCGCGTCCGTTCCCGGGCATGTCAGCGATCAGCTGTGCCAGTCGATCGAGAATCCTTCCCAATGGCTCATCACCAGTGAGTGGGAGAGCGCTCCGCCCTTCCTCACCTGGGTGAACAGCGAAGCGCACGTGCGGATGGTGGAGCCGCTGCACAGCTGTGTCCGGGACACCCGGTCGCTGCGCTTCCACGTCGTCCGCGAGACGGGCGGCCCGGCGGTGGACGCCGAGGCCGCCACCCGCGGGCTGCAGGTGGCACCCCGGATCGGTGACGGCGTCATCCGCCACGCGCTGACCTTCACGGTCAAGCCAGGCAGCGAGGAGACCGTCGCCAAGATCCTCGCCGACTACGCCTCGCCCGAGCCGCGGGTCGACGACACCACCCGGCTGTGCCGCACCTCCCTGTTCATGCACGGCAACCGGGTGGTGCGGGCCATCGAGGTGCGGGGCGACCTGCTCGCGGCGCTGCGTCACGTGTCCCGGCAGCCCGAGGTACGGGCCGTCGAGGAGGCCATCAACCCGTATCTGGAGCAGGACCGGGACCTCAACGACCCCGAGTCCGCCCGGGTCTTCTTCACCCGGGCCGCGCTGCCCGCCGTCCACCATGTGACGGCCGAGCAGGAGGACCCGGCGGGGCAGCGGCTGGCGTTGTGCTACCCGGTCCGGCCCGGCTGCGGCCTGCAGCTGGCCCAGCTGCTCGCCCAGCAGGACGAGACGGCGGCCGACGATCCGCGCAGCCCGGTCCTGCGCAGCACGATCTTCCAGCGCGACGACGTCGTGGTGCGCCTCATCGACGTACGGGGCGGCCTCGACGCCGGCGAGCTCGCGCTGTCCCTCGGTCTGCGAGACCCGGGCAAGGGGGCCGAGTTGACGAAGTTCCTGGACGGCGCCGTCTGTGCCGGCGGTGGCGCGCCGACGGACGACGATCTCACCCGCTTCCTCGAGCTCACCCGTATGGAACTCGTCACCGACCGCCGCTCGCCGGACGCCTGATTTCCCCTCAGCGGGTCGCGGCGGCCAAGGCCCGCACGTCGACACAGCACACGATCGGAGCAACGTCGTGATCAAACCCCGTCCCAGAATCGTGGATCTCAGCGAGGTCGAGCCCAACACCCGGCGCGGCGGCGATCTGCGCGCCCTGCTCACTCCGACGACGGTCGGGTCCACCAGCGGTTTCATGGGCGTGGCCATCGTGCAGCCCGGCGACCGCATCGCCGAGCACTACCACCCGTACTCCGAGGAGTTCATCTACGTCCTGTGCGGGCAGCTGGAGGTGGACCTCGACGGCGACCCCCACCCGCTGCAGCCCGAGCAGGGGCTCATGATCCCCGCCCATGTGCGGCACCGGTTCCGCAACGTCGGCAACGTGGAGGCCCGCATCGTCTTCCACCTCGGTCCGCTCGCCCCGACCCCGCCGCAGGGCCACGTGGACACCGAGGAGAGCGACGCCGTCCCGGTCGTGGAGGAGGGAGTCCACGCGGGTTCGGGCCGGGTGGCGGAGCGACGTCAGGTGCGTTCATGACCAGGCGCGTGGCGGTCACCGGCATAGGCATCGTCGCTCCCGGTGGCATCGGCGTACCGGCGTTCTGGGATCTGCTGGCGGGCGGGCGCACCGCGACGCGGGGCATCACCTTCTTCGACCCGAGCGGTCTGCGGTCGCGGATCGCCGCCGAGTGCGACTTCGACCCCGCGGCCCACGGGCTGGAGGCGGAACAGGTCGCGCGGTGCGACCGGTACATCCAGTTCGCGCTGGTCGCCGGCGAGGAGGCGGTACGGGACTCCGGCCTCGACCTCGAAGCGGAGGATCCCTGGCGGGTCGGGGTCTCCCTGGGCACCGCGGTCGGCGGCACCACCCGGCTGGAGCACGACTACGTCCTGGTCAGCCACGGCGGGCAGCGCTGGGACGTGGACCACCGCGAGGCGGGTCCGCACCTGCACCGCGCGTTCTCACCCAGCACGCTCGCCTCGACGGTGGCGGAACAGGTGGGGGCACGCGGGCCGGTGCAGACCGTCTCCACGGGCTGCACCTCGGGGCTCGACGCGGTCGGGTACGCCTTCCACACGATCGAGGAGGGCCGGGCCGACGTGTGCATCGCCGGCGCCTCGGACTCGCCGATCTCCCCGATCACCATGGCGTGCTTCGACGCGATCAAGGCCACGTCCCCGAACAACGACGACCCCGAGCACGCCTCGCGTCCCTTCGACGCCGACCGCAACGGGTTCGTCATGGGCGAGGGCGGCGCCGTACTCGTCCTGGAGGAGCTCGAACACGCCCGGGCCCGCGGCGCGCGGGTGTACTGCGAGCTGAGCGGCTACGCGACCTTCGGCAACGCCTACCACATGACCGGTCTGACCAGCGAGGGCCTGGAGATGGCCCGGGCCATCGGGGACGCCCTCGACCATGCCCGGCTCGACGGTACCGCGATCGACTACGTCAACGCGCACGGGTCGGGCACCCAGCAGAACGACCGTCACGAGACCGCCGCGGTGAAACGGGCCCTGGGACCGCACGCCTACGACACCCCCATGAGCTCCATCAAGTCCATGGTGGGCCACTCCCTGGGCGCGATCGGGGCGATCGAGGTCGTCGCCTGCGTCCTGGCCCTGGCCCACCAGGTGGTGCCGCCCACCGCGAACTACGAGACGCCGGACCCCGAGTGCGACCTGGACTACGTGCCGCGGGTCGCTCGCGAGCGGAAGCTGAACAGCGTGCTCTCCGTGGGCAGCGGGTTCGGCGGCTTCCAGTCCGCGGTGGTCCTGACCCGGCCGAGGGAGAGGACACGATGAGCCAGCCTCGTCCACGGCGCGCCGCCGTCACCGGAATCGGTGTGGTCGCGCCCAACGGAACCAGCACCGAGTCCTTCTGGAAGTCCACCCAGGAAGGCATCAGCGTCCTCGACCGGGTCACCCGCGAGGGCTGTGAGCACCTGCCGCTGCGGGTGGCCGGCGAAGTGCGGGACTTCGAGCCGGCGGAGGCGGTGGAGGAACGTTGTCTCGTCCAGACCGACCGGTTCACGCACTTCGCGATGGCCGCGGCCGACCTCGCGCTGGACGACGCCCGCCTCGGCCAGGCCGACACCCGTGAGGTGCCGTTCTCCGTGGGCGTGGTCACCGCGGCCGGTTCCGGCGGCGGCGAGTTCGGCCAGCGGGAGCTGCAGCAGCTGTGGGGCAAGGGCAGTCGCTTCGTCGGCCCGTACCAGTCGATCGCCTGGTTCTACGCCGCCAGCACCGGCCAGGTCTCCATCCGCCGCGGCTTCAAGGGGCCCTGCTCGGTCGTCGCCGCCGACGAGGCGGGCGGCCTGGACGCCCTCGCCCACGCGGCGCGTGCCGTACGGCGTGGCACCGACGTGATCGTGGCCGGCTCCACCGAGGCACCGCTCGCCCCCTACTCGGTGGTGTGCCAGCTCGGTTACGCGGAGCTGAGCACCGCCGAGGACCCGGCGCACGCCTACCGCCCGTTCACCGACGGGGCCTGCGGATTCGTGCCCGCCGAGGGCGGCGCGATGCTCGTCGTGGAGGAGGAGGCCTCGGCCCGGGAGCGGGGCGCGCGCGTGCGGGCCACGCTCGCCGGGCACGCGGCGACGTTCACCGGGGCCTCGCGCTGGGAGCAGTCCCGGGAGGGCCTCGCGCAGGCCATCCGCGGGGCCCTGGACGAGGCCGGCTGCGCCCCCGAGGAGATCGACGTGGTCTTCGCCGACGCGCTCGGCGTACCGGAGGCGGACCGTGCCGAGGCGCTGGCGATCGCCGACGCCCTCGGCGCGCACGGCCGGCGGGTGCCGGTCACCGCGCCGAAGACCGGTATCGGCCGCGGGTACTGCGCGGCCCCCGTGCTGGACGCCGCGGCGGCGGTGCTCGCGATGGAGCACGGTCTGATCCCGCCCACCCCCAATGTTTTCGACGTCTGCCATGACCTCGATCTGGTGACCGTCCGCGCCCGTGCCGCCGAGCCGCGCACGGCGCTGGTCCTCAGCCGGGGGCTCATGGGCTCCAACTCGGCGCTGGTGCTCAGGCACGGCGCCGCCGACGCCTCGTAGCGAGGCGCCGCGCAACAAAGGAGAGGAACCGCATGAGTGACCGCATCACCGTGGAAGAACTGGCCGAGCTGATGAAGAAGGCCGCGGGAGTCACCGTCGCGCCGGAGGACCTGGAGCAGCGACGCGACTCCGGCTTCGACGGCCTCGGCATCGACTCGCTCGGACTGCTCGGCATCGTGGGCGAGTTGGAGAACCGGTACGGCGCGCCGATGCCTCCGGACGCGGAGCGCTGCAAGACGCCCCGGCAGTTCCTCGATCTCGTCAACGGCGCCCTCCCGGCAGGAGCGTGACATGACCGGACACACGCAGAACGAGATCACCATCGCCGCGCCGCTGGACCTGGTCTGGGACATGACCAACGACCTCGAGAACTGGACGCAGCTGTTCAGCGAGTACGCGTCCGTCGAGGTCCTGTCGCGGGAGGGGAACAAGACCACCTTCCGGCTGACCATGCACCCCGACGAGAACGGCATCGTGTGGAGCTGGGTCTCGGAACGGGAGCCGGACCGCGACACGCTCAGCGTCAAGGCCCGCCGCGTGGAGACCGGGCCCTTCGCCCACATGGACATCCGCTGGCAGTACGAGAAGGTGCCGGGCGGCACCCGGATGGTGTGGACGCAGGACTTCGCGATGAAGCCGGACGCCCCGGTCGACGACGCCTGGATGACGGACAACATCAACCGGAACTCCAAGACCCAGATGGCCCTGATCCGGGACCGGGTCGAGAAGGCCGCCGCGGAACGCGGCCACGTGCCGACGCTGACCGACTGAGCCGGACGGAGGACGGGATCATGCACCAAGCCCTGATCGTCGCCCGGATGGCTCCGGGGTCAGCCCCGGACATCGCCAAACTGTTCGAGGAGTCGGACCGGGGAGAACTCCCGCACCTGGTGGGGGTCTCCCGGCGCAGTCTCTTCGAGTTCGGTGACGTGTACCTGCATCTCATCGAGTCCGAGCGGGATCCCGGGCCTGCCATCGCCAAGGTGGCCGGGCACCCCGAGTTCCGCGACATCAGCGAGCGGCTGTCGGCGTACGTCACGGCGTACGACCCTTCGACCTGGCGTTCACCGAAGGACGCGATGGCGCACCGCTTCTACCGCTGGGAGCGGGACTCCACCGGCTGAACGGCCCTCCCCTCCCCCGGCCACCGGTCGCCGTGCCCGCGAGTGTCTCGGGCCCGGCGACCGGTCTGCGGTGGGACGCGCTCCGGGGTGATCAGCCGGGCACGACGCAGTCGAACGCGTGCAGGTAGGGGTTGACCGGGCTGACGTCCTCGATGACCAGGCCGGCGTCGGTGAGCCGGGCGGCCATGCTCTCGGTGGTGTGCTTCGCCCCGCCCACGTTGAGGAGCAGCAGCAGGTCCATGGCGGTGCTGAACCGCATGGAGGGCGTGTCGTCGACGAGGTTCTCGACGACCACGATCCGCGTCCCCGGTCCGCCCGCCTCGATGACGTTGCGCAGGGTCCGGGCGGTGCTCTCGTCGTCCCACTCGAGGATGTTCTTGATGATGTAGACGTCGGCCTCGACCGGGACGGCCACGCGGACGTCGCCGGGGACGATACGTACGCGGTCGGCGAGGTCGCCGGTGCCGCGCAGCCGTGGCACGGCGTTCTCGACCACGCGGGGCAGGTCGAGCAGGGCGCCCCGCATCGACGGGTACTTGTCCAGCAGGCTCGCCACCACGTGGCCCTGGCCGCCGCCGATGTCGGCGACCGACGCGCTGCCGGACAGGTCCAGGAACGCCGCGACGTCCCGCGCGGACTGTTCGCTGGAGGTCGTCATGGCGCGGTTGAAGACCGCGGCCGACTCGGGGGCGTCCTCGTTGAGGTACGCGAAGAACTCCTTGCCGTACAGGTCCTGGACGACGTTCTGCCCGGTGCGCATGGCCTCGTCGAGCCTCGGCCACACGTCCCAGGTCCACGGTTCGGTGCACCACAGGGTGATGTCGCGCAGGCTGTGCGGGTCGTCCTCGCGCAGCAGCCGGGACATGTCGGTGTGCGCGAACGTCCCGTCCTGCCGCTCGGCGAAGACGCCGTAGCAGGACAGGGCCCTCAACAGCCGTCGCAGTGGCCGGGGTTCGGTCTTCACCGCGGCCGCGAGGTCCTCCACGGTCATGGGGCTGTCGCCGAGCGCGTCGGCGACCCCCAGCCGGGCGGCCGCGCGCAGGGCGGCGGCACACGCCGCGCCGAACACGAGCTCCCTCAGCCGCATGGGCGGGGGTGGGGCGGTCTGAGCGGTCGTCATGTGCCGCCTTCCTTCCTTCTTGGCCTTGTCGGGTCCACGGGTGGTCAGGGCCGGTCGGTCAGCACAGGCCCTCGGGCTTCGACGCACCACAACGGTTGCCTTCGAAGACGTTGTTCGTGGCGGTGTCCGTGTTGACGAGGTCGGCCGGGGCGTTGCCCGCCAACTCGTTGTCGCTGATCCGGTTCCGCTCGCTGGCGGTGCCCACGAAGCTCTTGAACAGGACGATGCCGCCCGAGAGCGGGGAGGCGCCGACGTTGTCCGTGATCACGTTCCGTGTCACCAGGGTGTCCTCGGCGCCGGTCAGGACGATGCCCGAGCCCTGGAGGGCGTCCAGCCGGGCGGTCTTGGGGCAGGACTTGTTGTTGCGGGTGATGCGGTTGTCCCGCACGGCGAGGTCCCCGGCCCTGGGCTTGTTCTCGTCACCGACGACGAACACCCCCGCGCAGTTGCCGGTGAGGTGGTTGTCCTCGACGACGAGGTTGCGCAGGCGCCGGACGGTGACGCCGATGCGGTTGCCTTCCAGCCGGTTGCCTTCGACCACCGTCCCCTCGGTGTCTTCGGCGCCCCGCTCCTGGGTGATGGTGTTGGCGAGGAACAGGCCCGCGTCACCGTTGTCGCGGGCGATGTTCCCGCGGAACACCCCGCGGAGCGACTCCTCCTGGGCGATGCCCCACACCCCGTTCTTCACCGCCGTCACGTTCCGCACGGTCAGCCCGTCCGTCGCGGTGGCGAGGACTCCGGACTTGGCGAAGCCGGACACGGTCAGGGAGGCGATGGTGACGTCCTCGAGGTGGCGGTCCTTCGTCCCGGCCACACAGATGCCGTTGCCCGCCCCGGCGCAGCCGGTGGCGGCCTTGTCCGTGCCCGGTTCGATCACCGTGTGGCGGCCCATGCCGCGCAGGGTCAGCCCGGGCGTGCTCACCGTGACGCTCTCGCGGTACGTGCCGGGGGTGACGAGGACGGTGTCGCCCGGTACGGCGGCGTCCACCGCCTGCTGGATCGATTCGCCCGGGCGGACCACGTGGGTCGTGTGACCGGCGGCCGGCGGAGCGGCCCCGAGCACCGCCCCGACGACCGCTACGGAGCACGCCAGGCGCAGAATATGGTATTTCGTCATATTCCGGACAATACGCCCGGCGGCCCGCGGACGGGCCGGATGGGCCATCCGGCGGCGGGGGCGGGCCGGGTTGACAGNGG
The DNA here is from genome assembly GCF_056820935.1 of Streptomyces sp. Q2. Taxonomy (NCBI): domain Bacteria; kingdom Bacillati; phylum Actinomycetota; class Actinomycetes; order Kitasatosporales; family Streptomycetaceae; genus Streptomyces; species Streptomyces sp. Q2. The sequence goes on from NZ_JBXEJE010000016.1 coordinate 89,406, forward strand.
TCGTGTGACCGGCGGCCGGCGGAGCGGCCCCGAGCACCGCCCCGACGACCGCTACGGAGCACGCCAGGCGCAGAATATGGTATTTCGTCATATTCCGGACAATACGCCCGGCGGCCCGCGGACGGGCCGGATGGGCCATCCGGCGGCGTGTCCTGCCGGTGTTCCCTGCCGGCAGGACACGCCGCCGATATGACGGGGCGTCAGTCCTGCGGACGGGTCAGACGGATCATGTTCCAGGACATGGGTTCGAGGCCCGCGCGCAGGACTCCCCCGGTGACACTCGTGCCGGTGGCGGCGTGCGGGACGACACGGTCGGGCCGGTCCGCGGTGTTGGTGGCCTCCGGGTCGCCGTCGGACAGGACCAGGTGCTCGGCGAGGGTGTGGGCGTCGACCCCGCGCAGGTCGATCTCCAGCGGCAGGACGTCGGTCTGGCTGCGGTTCACGGCGAAGACGGTGACGTCGCCGCTCTCGTCGTCGATCACGGCGGTGGCGTGCAGCAGCGGCACCTCCCCGAACTTGGCGGTGGAGTACGTGGGGCTGTCCACCTCGACACGCAGCACCCGACCGCGGCCGTACCGGGAGGCCTGGGCGAAGGGGAAGAAGGTGGTCTGGCGCCAGGCGGGGCCGCCCGGCTCGGTCATGATCGGCGCGATGACGTTGACGAGCTGGGCGAGCGAGGCGGACGTGACGCGGTCGGCGTGCCGCAGCAGGGCGATGAGCATCGAGCCGAAGACCACGGCGTCGGTGACCGAGTAGTTGTCCTCCAGCAGCCGCGGCGCCTGGTCCCAGTCCGGCGGGGTGGCGGCCTCGCTGCGGCGGATGTACCAGACGTTCCACTCGTCGAAGGAGAGGTTGATCCGCTTCTTCGCCTTCAGACGTGCGCGGACGTGGTCGCAGGTGGCGACGACCGACTCGATGAAGTGCTCCATGTCGACGGCCGAGGCCAGGAACGAGTCGCGGTCGCCGTCGATCTCCTCGTAGTAGGCGTGCAGCGAGACGTAGTCGACCTCGTCGTAGGCGGCTTCCAGAACGGTCGCCTCCCAGGCGGCGAAGGTCTCTATGCCCGAGCCCGAACTGCCGCAGGCGACCAGCTCCAGGCCGGGGTCGATCATCCGCATGGCACGGGCGGTCTCGACGGCGAGCCGTCCGTACTCCTCGGCCGTCTTGTGGCCGATCTGCCAGGGCCCGTCCATCTCGTTGCCCAGGCACCACATCGTGACGCCGTACGGCTCCTTGTCGCCGTGGGCGATTCGGCGGTCGGACAGCTCGGTGCCGCCGGGGTGGTTGCAGTACTCCAGCAGCTGCGCGGCCTCCGCCACCCCGCGGGTGCCGAGGTTGACGGCCATCATGGGCTCCATGCCGGTCTTGGCACAGAAGTCCATGAACTCGCCGAGGCCGAACTCGTTGGTCTCGGTGGACCGCCAGGCCAGGTCCAGCCGGACCGGCCGCTCCTCGCGCGGGCCGACGCTGTCCTCCCAGCGGTAGCCGGAGACGAAGTTGCCGCCCGGGTAGCGCACGGTGGTGACACCCAGCTCCCGGACCAGGTCCAGGACGTCCTGGCGCAGTCCGGCGGCGTCGGCGGACGGGTGGCCCGGCTCGTAGAGGCCGGTGTAGACGCAGCGGCCCATGTGCTCGACGAACGACCCGTACATGCGCGGGGCGACGGGGCCGACGCCGAAGGCCGCGTCGAGGGTGAAGCGTGCTGGGGTGGTGCCGGGGTGGGACATGACTGCCTTTCAGGGCGTAAGAGGAGGATTGGGCGGGTCGTGAGGAAGGGGGGCCTGGCTGAGCGGGCCGCTCACCCGGCGGGGATCACAGGGCGAGCGCGCAGACGACCGAGGGAAGCTGTGCGACCGGTCCGGGCCGGTCGAGGGCACCCGTGTCCAGGACACGCAGCGCCGTCAGGGTGCCGCTGTGCTGGTTGGCCACGAGCAGATGGCCGTCGGCCAGGATCAGGCCGCGCGGCCAGGCACCGCCGCTGGGCACCTCGCCGATCGGCTCGAGGCCGGTACCGCTGATCCGGAAGGCGGCCACCGTGTCCGCGCCGCGGTTGGTCAGCCAGACGTGGCGTCCGCAGGGCGAGGCGACGATTCCGGCCGGCTGGTTGGTGAGGTCACGGGCCGCCGTGGCCGGGACGGTGGAGACGGCCGTCAGGGTGCCGTGGTCGGCGTGGTAGAGGTGGCAGGTGAGGGTCGAGGACAGTTCGTCCGCGCTGAACACCAGCTCGCCGCCGGGCGCGAACGCGAGGTGGCGTGGGCCCGACCCGGCGCGCAGCCGGTTCGTGGCGACGCGCTCCAGGATGCCCGCCCCGGTGTCGAGACGGTAGGTGAACACCGCGTCCGCCCCCAGGTCGGTGACGAGGACGAAGCGGCCCGCCGGGTCGATGAGAACCTGATGCGCGTGGCTGCCGTCCTGCCGTCCGGCGACCGGGCCCGACCCCTCGTGGACCACGACGTCGGTCAGCTCCCGGATGCCGCCGTCCGGGCCGAGCCGGTGCACGGCGACGCTGCCGGGCAGCGTGTCGGTGCCGTAATGGGCGGTCAGCAGCCAGTCGCCGCCGGGGTGGACGGTGAGGTGGCAGGGGTTGGCGCCGCCGCTCGGTACCGGGTCTCCCATCGGGGTGAGGGCGTCGTCGCCGTGCCGGGCGAAGGCGCTGACGGCTCCGGAGGCGGTCTCGTTGGTGCTGTAGACGACGTCCAGCGAGGGATGCGCGGTCAGGAAGGAGGCGCCGGCGACAGGGAGGGACCCGGACCGGACGTCGGCGGTGAGGGCACCGGCCGCCGGGTCAAAGCGCAGGGCGACGAGTCCGGCGCCGTCGCCACCTGTTTCCGGCGTGTAGGAGCCGGTGAGGACGAGCGTCGGTCCGGCGGAGGAGCTGGTGGTGGTTGACATGGGAAGTCCTTGAGACGGGTGGGAAGTTGGCCGCTTTCGGCGGACCGGCGGGTCAGCGGACGACGTCGTCGTGATGGTCCAGCAGGGTCAGCTCGGCACGCCGGGGCAGGCCCTCCCAGTCGCCGGTGGTGCTCACCGCGAAGGCTCCGACGAGGGCGGCCGTCCGCAGCCGCCGTTCCGGCGGTTCGCCCGCGAGCAGTTCGGCCAGGTACCCGGCGGCGAACGCGTCTCCCGCCCCCACCGAGTCCTGGACGCGGACGGGCACGGCGGGCTGCGGGTACGGCTTCCCGTCGAGGAGTGCGAAGGCCCCCTCGGCACCCATCTTGATCACGGCACCGCCGGGTCCCAGGTCGCAGATGCCCTGGGCGAGTTCCTCCGGCGTGTCGGCATCGGGGACCATCAGCCGGGCCTCGTGCGGACCCGCGAACACCAGGTCGCTGCCGCGCACCAGGGGCAGGAGCGCGCGCCGGGCCTGAGCCTCGTTCCACAGCAGGGAACGGAAGTTGACGTCCAAGGAGACGGGCACGCCGGCGTCGACGGCGATGTCCACGACCCGGCGGACGGCCGCGGCGGGGCCCTCGCCCAGCGCGGGTGTGATCCCGGTGATGTGCACGATCGCCGCGCCGGCGACGACGTCCTCGGGGATGTCCCGCGGGGACAGCCGGGATCCGGCGGTGTGGGTGCGGTGGTACTGCACCCGGCTGTGCGTGGCGGTACGTCGTTCCTTCAGCAGCAGCGAGGTGGGCGCGGGGTCCCGTACCGCGACGACCGTGACGCCTTCGGCGCGCAGTTCGCGCAGGATCATCTCGCCGAGACTGTCCTCGCTGATGCGGCCGATCCAGGTGGCCGACCCGCCGAGCCGGCTGACACCGATGGCGACGTTCGACTCCGCTCCGGCGAGCCCGAGGCGCAGCGCGGCGCCGAGTCCGAGCGGACCGGGCTCCGCCGCCGCCATGACGCCGAGGACCTCGCCCACCGTCACCAGGTAGGGGGGTGCGTTCTCCGAGGGGCCGTTCACGAGCCGGCCTCCCCGACCTGTTCGGCGGCGCCCACGGTTTCCAGCAGCACGCGCGTCCTTTCCGTGAGGGTCGTCAGGGTTTCCGCGGTCGGGTTCCGGTCCGCTCCGCGCAGCAGCGGGGAGCCGATGCCGACGGCGCGGGCTCCGGCGTCGAGGTAGTCCCGTGCCTGCGCGAGGCCGACGCCGCCGACGGCGATGAGGGGGATGTCCGGCAGGGGCGCCCGCAGTTGGCGCAGGTGTGCGGGGCCGCCGGTGCTCGCCGGGAACAGCTTGACGGCGGCGGCGCCCGCCTGCCAGGCGGCGGACACCTCGGTCGGCGTCCAGGCCCCCGGATAGCAGGGGATGCCCGAGTCGGCCGCGGTCCGGATGACCTGGACGTCCACCACGGGGGCGACCAGGAACGCGGCTCCGGCCGCCCGGGCGTCCCGTGCCTGCGCCTCGGTGATCACGGTGCCGGCACCGACCGCCACCTGTGGTCCGAGCTCGTCGCGGATACGGGCCAGGGCGTCGAGGGCGCCCGACGTGGTGAGGGTGACCTCCAGGCAGCTGATGCCGCCGGCCGCGAGGGCCCGGGCCACGGCGGGCAGGCCCGAGGCATCGGCCGACCTGAGGATGGCCATGACCCGGGTCCGGCCGAGCTGCGGGGTGAGGGCAGGACGACGTGCCGTCATGACCCCACCCGCACGGGGGACTTGGAGCGAACCGGGGTGTCGGTCATCGAGAGGGATTCCTTACTTGAGTCCGGACGTGGCGACGCCGGAGACGAAGCCGCGCTGCAGGATCAGGAAGAGCGCCAGCACGGGGACGACGTACATCACCGCACCCGCCGCGACGAGGTTGCCGAGCTGTGCGCCGTGGTCGTTGACGTACCCGCGGGCGAGCTTGACGGCGAGCGTGGTGCGGCTGTCGTCCAGCAGCAGGGCGGGTGCGATCCAGTCGCCCCACGTCCAGCTGAAGGAGAGGATCAGGCTGGTGGCGATGACCGGCCAGGACTGCGGCAGGAAGATCCGCCAGAAGATGCGGATCTGCCCGCAGCCGTCGACGATCGCCGCCTCCTCCAGCTCCTTCGGCATGTTCGAGAAGAACTGCCGGAACAGGAAGATGAGGTACGGGGCGCCGCACAGTCCCCACAGCACCCACGGCATGTAGGTGTTGGTCAGGTGGACCTTGGCGAACAGCAGGTAGGTCGGGATGAGGGTGATGACCTGCGGCAGCATCATCGTCGACAGCAGCACGGCGAAGATGGCCCGCTTGCCCGGGGCGTTCAGCCGGGCGAAGCCGTACCCGGCCCAGGCCGAGGCGAGCGTCACCAGCACCGCGTAGATGACGGAGATCGTCATCGAGTTCTGGGCGTAACCGAGGTAGTCGAAGTGGGTCAGGGCCTCGCTGAAGTTGCCGAGGTTGGGGTGGTGCGGCCACCAGTGGATGGGAATGGCGCGCAGCTCGGAGGAGTCCTTGAACGCGGTGATCATCAGCCAGCCGAAGGGGCTGAGGAAGAGGACGAGGAACCCCACCAGGAGCATGTAGACGGCGCTGCGCCGGCGGAACACCATCACTTGCCTCCGATCGTGCGGGGCTTGGCCTTCTTCATCGCTTCCGGTTCCACGGAGTAGAAGACCGCGCCCTTGCTGAGCTTGAAGACGAGGAAGGTGATGAAGACGATGATCGCGAAGAGCACCCAGAGCATGGCCGAGGCGTATCCGTAGCGGCCGTTGGCGAAGTACTGGGAGAACACGTCGATCATGTACAGGTAGTTGCTCTCGGGCACGGCCGCGACGCCCCGCGGGGAGGGGTCGAGGGAGATCAGCAGCGGCAGGAAGCTCTGCACGGCGGCGATGATGCCGGTGATCACCTGGAAGAAGATCACCGGGGAGAGCAGTGGCAGGGTGATCCGGCTGAAGGACTGCCAGGCACTGGCCCCGTCCACCCGCGCCGCCTCGTTCAGCTCCTTGGGGATGTCCTGCAGCCCCGCCAGCGAGATGATCATGACGTTGCCCACACCCCACATCGTCAGCGCGATCAGGACCCAGCGGGCGTAGGGATCCACCAGCCAGGACACGCCGTTGACGTCGAAGCCGTCCAGGATGCCGTTGGCCGCTCCCGAGTCACGGTCGAAGATCAGCTTGAAGGTGAGCGCGGCACCCACCGGCGGCACCACGGCGGGCAGGTACAGCAGCGTACGGAAGAGCCCGCGGGCCCGTATCGGCTGGTTGACCAGCACCGCCAGGAGCAGCCCGGCCGCGATGGTCAGCGGCACCGTGATCGCCGTGAACACCCCGGTGCGGGCCAGGGAGGCCATGGTCTCGGGGTCGGTGAAGACCTCCTTGTAGTTGTCCAGGCCCACGAAGCGTGAGTTGGCGGACAGCCCGTCCGCGTTGGTGAAGCTGAGCCACAGCGCGTAGCCCAGCGGAAAGGCCGTCAGGGTGAGGAAGCCCAGGATCCAGGGGCCGACGAAGACGTAGAAGGCGAAGGCCCGGCGCGACTGCAGCGAGCGGGGCCTGCGGGCCGCGCGCGAGCCCGGCCGGCGGGCGGGCCGGGCGGCCGTCTCCCCCGGGGGGGACGACGCGCCCGGCACGCCTGCCGGTCCGGCGAGCTGATCGGTGGTCACCCCACCAGCTCCTTGCCCTGGGCGAGCGCCTCGTTCATCCGGGAGTTGAGCTCGTCGGCGACCTTGCCGGCGGACGTCTTGGACTTGATCGCGCCCGGCAGCACCTTGCTGAGGACGCCGTCCAGGGCGGCCTGCTGGGCGTACGGGGTGAAGCTCAGCACGGACATGTGCGACAGCTCCTGCTGCTGGACCTCGAAGGCCTGCTTCTGGAACGCGGTGCCCTGCGGCATCCGCGCGTGCAGCGACTTCAGGGAGGGGATGCCCCAGCCGCTGGCCGCACGCTCCTGGGCGGGCTTGCCGCCGAAGTACCACTCGAAGAACTTCCAGGCGGCGTCCTTGTTCTTGGCGTCCCTGGGCATCCAGAAGCCGGTGGCGCCGAAGCAGGGGCTGACGCGGGTGCTGCCGAGCTGCGGCGCGGGCGCGAAGCGGGAGATGTCGGCCAGCTTGGGGTCGGAGCCGATCAGTCCGCCGAACCAGTAGCCGTTGCAGCTCATCGCCATCCGCTTGGCCTGGTAGGTCGGGCCGTCCCAGCCGTCCGGGTTCGGGTTGGCGGGGTTCGGGCCGATGTCGGCGCGGGAGTACTCGAGGAACCAGTTCAGCGCCTTGAGCGCCTCGGGCGAGGAGAAGTCCACGGTGGCCAGGTCCTCGGCGAACAGGCTTCCGCCGGCCGAAGCCGTCATGCCCATGATCTGGCAGAAGACGCCCATGCCGGTGGCGTTCAGCCCGTACACCTTGACCTTGCCGAGCCGGCGCTTGACCAGCTCCTTGCCCATGTCCAGCCACTCGTCGGCGGACAGCGCCTCGGTGGCGCTGGGCTGGTCCAGCTTGGCGGCGTCGAGCAGGTCGGTGCGGTACCAGAACATCTGGTCCTGGGAGTAGTCCTTGGCCATGCCGTAGCGGGGGCCGGCGCCCTGCTTCTTGCCGTCGTAGCGCCACACGTCGTTGACCGGGTCGAGGTCGGAGACCTTGAGCGCGTCACTCTTCGCGAAGTACGGGTCCAGGTCGGTCATCAGGCCGCGCGCGGCGAAGTACGCCGTCTCCGTGGCGCCGAAGCCGCGCACCACGTCCGGCGGGTTCTTGGCGGCCAGCATGGCGTTGAGCTTGGTGGGGTCCGCGATGATGACGTTGAGGCGCATCCCCAACGCCTCCTCCGCGGCCTTGAGGGTCTTCTTGTCCCACTCGTTCTCCACCGTCATGACGTTGAGCGTCGTCTTGCCGCTCCCGGCGCCGCCGCCGTCGTCGTCGCCGACGGAGTTCGCGCAGCCGGACAGGGAGGTCGCGGCGAGCGCGGCACCGGCGGTGGCGGCGGAGGCCCTGAGGAACTGACGTCTGTCGAGGGAACCTGTGGTTGATATAGGCACGTTCGCGGCCTTTCAGACGGATGTCCCGGCATGCCGGGGACAGCGGGGAGTGCGGTGGGGAGGGCAGGCGGGAGGCGGCGTCCGGACGGGGACCTCGGGACCCGTCTCCGTACGCGGACGTCGGCACTCGTATGACGAGATCGCGGTTGCGACGGTGGTCGCGTCCGCGGTCGGCGTGTGAAGGTGCTTCAGCGCACAGGTCACCCGTCGTCAGCGTTGGCTGATTACTTACCGCGGGTGGACCAACCGATTTACAGGGCTCTGCCCAGACGTGTCGCTTATTTCCGTCTGAGGAAACCGGTTGACTGAAACTTTCGCGAACGTTAGGTTGCACCGCCAGACAGTGTCAAGAGGCCGGGAACAAGCCATCTCCGGTCGATCAAGAGAGAGGGGGCCCCGGTGCCGGAACAGCCCGTGCGGGCCAGGCTGGTGGACGTCGCCCGAGAGGCCGGGGTCTCCAAGGCCACCGTGTCCAAGGTGCTCAACGGCCGAGAGGACCTGTCCGTCCGGCCCGAGACCCGGCGGCGCGTGCACGAGGCCGCCACCGCGCTCGGCTACCGCCCCCACTCCGGCGCGCGGGCCCTGGCGGGTGCCAGCACGCACGCCTTCGCCCTGCTGGTGCCCGCCCTCGCCAACCCCACCTACGTCACCATCGCCCGGGGCGCCTACCAGCGGGCGCGCGAACTGGGCTATCTCTCCCTGCTCGCCGAGGACTTCGAGGGGCAGGAGGCCGACGAGTCCTTCAACGACCTGGTGCAGGAGGGCCGGGTAGACGGACTGCTCATCGCCTCGGCACGTCCCGGACACCCGTTGCTGGACGTCCTGGCCCGCAGCCCGATCCCGCACGTCTTCCTCAACCGGTCGGTCGAGGGATCCGGGCGGAACGTCACCATGGACGTGGCCCGTTCCAGCGTCACCGCCCTCGACCACCTCCACGGGCTCGGCCACCGGGCGATCGGCCACATCGCGGGCCCGCCCGGCATCACCCCCAGCGAGGCCCGCAAGCACGCTTTCCTGCAGCATGCCGCTGCCCTGGGGCTCTCCGCAGCCCCGGTCGCGTCCGGCGACTTCACCGAGGACGGCGGTGTGTCCGCGGCCCTGGAGCTGCTCCGCCCCGACGGCGGCGCCCGCCCTCCGCTCACCGCCCTCTACACCAGCTCACTCGCGCAGGCGATAGGCGCGATGGCGGCGATCCGCGGGCTTGGCCTGCGCATCCCGGAGGACATCTCCGTCGTCGGCAACGACGACCTGCCCGTCGCCGCCCACCTCTCCCCACCGCTGACGACCGTGGCGATGCCCCTGTACGAACTGGGCACCGCGGCCGTGGACGCCCTGGTGGCCGCCATCCAGGGGTCGCCCGTGGGGGACGTCCTCGTACCCACCGAGCCGCGTCTGGTCATGCGCGGCTCCACCGCGAGAGCCGGAGGAACGCCATGACCGCACCCGGGCTGTCCCGCTTCGCGGGCCGTACGGCCCTGCTCACCGCGGCCGCCTCCGGGATCGGGAAGGCCACCGCCCACCGCCTGGCCGCGGAGGGCGCGTCCGTCCTCGTCACCGACGTGGACGCCGAGGGCGCCGGCCGGGTGGCCGAGGAGATCCGCGCCGAGAGGGGACACGCCCGGGCCCGCCGGCTCGACGCCACCTCGCCCGAGGAGTGGACCGCGGCCGTCGAGGAGGTGGCGTCCTGGACCGGACGCCTCGACGTCCTGCACCTCAACGCCGGCCGGAACCTGCCCGGCCCGGCCCACGAACTGGACGACACCGCCTGGCACGACCAGCTGCGGCTGTCCCTCGACTCGGTGTTCTACGGCGTCCGGGCCACGGTGCCGCTGCTCAGAGCCGCCCGGGGGGCGGTGGTGGTCACCTCGTCCGTGCACGCCACCCTCGGTTTCCGCGGCTTCCCCGCGTACGCGGCGGCCAAGGGCGGGATCGGCGCCCTGGTACGTCAGCTCGCCGTCGAGTACGGCGGGGAGATCCGCTTCAACGCCGTCCTGCCCGGTGCCGTCGTCACCGCCCTGTGGGCGCACACGCCGCCGGAGTACAAGGCCCAGACCATCGCCCGGACACCGGTCGGCAGGCTCGGTTCCCCCGAGGACGTCGCGGCCGCGGTGGCCTTCTTCGCCTCCGACGACGCCTCCTTCATCACCGGCCAGAACCTGCTCGTGGACGGCGGCCGCGGCATCAGCTCCCAGGAGTAGGCCGCCCGTCGCTCCCCCCGCACCTGTTGATCCCCACCCCCGCGACACCGACAACGACCGGCCTCCGGGCCGTGCACCAGGACCGGAGGTCCACACCATGAAGATCACTGGATACGAACTCTTCCTCGTCGAGCCACGCTGGGTCTTCCTGCGCGTCGACACCGACGAGGGCATCTCCGGCTGGGGCGAGCCCATCGTCGAGGGCAAGGCGCACACCGTCGCCCGCTGCGTGGAGGAGATGTTCGACTACCTCCTGGGGCAGGACCCGGCCCGTATCGAGGAGCACTGGCAGGTGCTCGCCAAGAGCGGCTTCTACCGCGGCGGCCCGGTCCTCAGCAGTGCCCTGGCGGGCATCGACCAGGCCCTGTGGGACATCGCGGGCAAGACCCACGGCGTGCCGGTGCACCAGCTTCTCGGCGGCCATGTCCGCGACCGGGTGCGCATCTACGGCTGGGTGGGCGGCGAAACCCCGCAGGAGATAGGCGAGTCGGCGGCCGAGCAGGTCGCCAAGGGGCTGACCGCGGTCAAGCTGAACCCCTGCGGTCAGCTGGAGCCGCTCGACACGCCCGCCGCGATCAACGCCATCGTGGCGCAGGTGGCCGCGGTGCGCGAGGCGATCGGCCCGGACCGAGACCTGGCGCTGGACTTCCACGGCCGCTTCAGTGGGGCGATGTCCCGTCGCGTCCTGCCGCTGCTGGAGCCCCTGCTGCCGATGTTCGTCGAGGAACCGGTACTGCCCGAGTTCACCCGGGACCTCGGTGCCGTGGTGCGCTCCACCTCGATCCCCATCGCCACCGGTGAACGGCTCTACTCCCGCTGGGACTTCCGTTCCGTCCTGGCGGACGGCATCGCCGTGGCGCAGCCGGACATCAGCCACGCCGGAGGCATCTCCGAGACCCGGCGGATCGCGGCGATGGCGGAGACGTACGACGTCCTGGTCGCACCGCACTGCCCGCTCGGCCCGATCGCGCTGGCCGCCAGCCTGCAACTCGACTTCGCCGCCCCCAACTTCCTCATCCAGGAGCAGGCGCTCGGTATCGGCTACGGCGACAGCAGCGGGCTGCTGGACTACCTCGTCGACACCGAGCCCTTCACCTTCCGCGACGGCTACATCGACCGCCTGACCGCACCCGGTCTGGGCATCACCATCGACGAGGACGCGGTCCGCGCGGCCGCCGAACGCGGACACCGCTGGCGCAACCCCGTGTGGCGCAACACCGACGGCTCGCTGGCCTCCTGGTAACAGGCGCCGCGGCCGGCCGCGCCGCGGGTCAGGGGGCCGGGTTCGGGGCTCAAGGGCGGATTTCGCGGCCCTCCTCCGTCGCGAGGGGGGCGTCGGCGGCCAGGGCGCACGGTCTGGCCGCCGTCGTGAGGTGGCTCGGGCTCGGCCAGAACCCGGGGTGGGCCGAGTGGGCGGGCATCGGCGCGGGCGTCGTCGTCGGCACGCTGAGCGTCGCACATGTAAAGCGCATATGACCAAACCGTTGACGGAACCATGGCCCCCGCTTATCTTCTGACCGAATTCACGAACCGCGTTCGAAATTACGCACAGGGACGGTCCCGCGCATGCCGAAGATGTCAGAGCAGCCCCCCGCCAGACGCCACAGATCCCTGATCCTGTGCGTGCTCGCCGTACTGATCGCCATGGTGTCGGCGACGACCCCGGCCGCCGCCGCCGAGGGCCGCCCGTATACCAACCCCGTCAAGACGCAGAAGGGCGCCGACCCCTGGCTCGAGTACTACAACGGCAACTACTACCTGGTCACCACGTCCTTCACCGGTGTGCTGACCATGCGGAAGTCGCCGACCCTGGCCGGACTGTCCACGGCGGCCAGTGTCCAGGTCTGGAGTGACACCACCTCCACCCGCAACACCAACATCTGGGCGCCCGAGCTGCACTTCCTCGACGGCCACTGGTACCTGTACTACTCCGCGGGACAGAGCGGTGTCGCCTGCTGCGACTCCCAGCGCACCCATGTCCTGGAGAGCGCGGGCACCGACCCCATGGGCCCGTACACCTACAAGAACCAGCTCAGCGGCTCCAACCTCACCCCCGGCGGCTGGCTCATCGACGCCACCGTCCTCAAGGCCAACAACAGCCTGTACATGATCGGCAGCGGCTTCATCAACGGCAGCACGCAGAGCCTGGTCATCGCGCCGATGAGCAACCCGTACACGCTGGCCAGCAGCACCTTCACCATCATCTCCAGCCCCACCGCGAGCTGGGAGACCTCGGGCGGCGCGGTCAACGAGGGGCCCGAGCCGCTCTACCACGACGGCCGCACCTTCCTCACCTTCTCCGCCAGCTTCTGCGGGACCCCGGACTACAAGCTGGGACAGCTGGAACTGACCGGCACCGACCCGCTGAACCCCGCCTCCTGGACGAAGAAGTCCACGCCGGTCTTCCAGCGCAATGACGCGGCGAGTGTCTACGCCCCGGGCCACAACGGCTTCTTCACCTCGCCGGACGGCACCGAGAACTGGATCGTCTACCACGCCAACGACACCGCGAACGGCGGCTGCGGCAACGGCCGTACGACGCGGGCGCAGAAGTTCACCTGGAACGCGGACGGCACGCCGAACTTCGGCACCCCGGTGGCGCTCGGCACCACGCTGCCCGGCCCCTCGGGCGAGACGGCGACGACCCCGACCGCGTACACCCTGGTGAACCGCAACAGCGGCAAGTGCCTGGACGTGGAGGGCGGCAACACCGCGGACGGCACGAACATCTTCCAGTGGAGCTGCACCGGCGGCGCCAACCAGAAGTGGCGCGTCGAGGACCTCGGCAACGACACGAGCCGGCTGGTCAACGTCGCCACCGGCAAGGTCATGGACACCGCGGGCTGCGCGACGGCCGACGGCACGAACATCGCCCAGTGGTCCTGGCTGAACAACAACTGCCAGAAGTTCCGTCTGGTCTACACGGCCACCGGCGACTACGTGCGGATCGTGAACGAGAACAGCGGCAAGGTCGCCGACGTCGCGAACTGCGGCACCGCGAACGGGACGAACGTACGGCTGTGGACCTGGCTGAACAACAACTGCCAGCAGTGGCGCCTCGTCCCCACGACCTGACCTCCCTCCCCACCCCGCACTCCGTGATCTGGAGAAACCTCGTGAGACGCAACGCCGTACGGCTGCTCATGGCCGTCCTCTTCGCCCTGGTGGGCTGCCTCGCCGGGCCCGGCACCGTCGCCCACGCGGCCGTGCCCGCCTCCCCCGGCGTCACCTACACCAACCCGCTCGCCGAACAGCGCGCCGACCCGCACATCTTCAAGCACACCGACGGCTACTACTACTTCACCGCCACCGTGCCCGCGTACGACAAGATCGTGCTGCGCCGGGCGACCACCATCCAGGGCCTGTCGACGGCGCCCGAGACCACGATCTGGACCAAGCACGCCAGCGGCGTGATGGGCGCCAACATCTGGGCACCGGAGATCCACTACATCGACGGCAAGTGGTACGTGTACTTCGCCGCCGGCTCCACCAGTGACAAGTTCGCGATCCGGATGTACGTCCTGGAGGGCACCGGAGCCAACCCGCTCACCGCGACCTGGGCCGAGAAGGGCCAGATCACGACGACGTGGCAGAGCTTCGCCCTCGACTCCACCACCTTCGTCGTGGGCGGTGTCCGCTACCTCGCCTGGGCCCAGCGCAACCCGGCCGAGAACAACAACTCCAGCCTGTTCATCGCCAAGATGGCCAACCCCTGGACGATCAGCGGCACTCCGGCGGAGATCTCCCAGCCGACGCTTTCCTGGGAGACGATCGGCTTCAAGGTCAACGAGGGCCCGGCGGTGATCGAGCACGGCGGCAAGGTCTTCATGACCTACTCGGCAAGCGCGACCGACGCCAACTACTGCCTCGGCATGCTGACCGCCTCCGCGACGGCCGACCTGACCAACCCGGCGTCCTGGACGAAGGGTACGCAGCCGGTCTTCAAGTCCAGTGACGCCACCTCGCAGTACGGGCCGGGCCACAACTCCTTCACCGTCTCCGAGGACGGCAATTCCGACATCCTCGTCTACCACGACCGCAGCTACAAGGACATCACCGGCGACCCGCTGAACGACCCCAACCGCCGTACCCGCGTCCAGAAGGTGTACTGGAAGGCCGACGGCACCCCCGACTTCGGCATCCCGGTCGCCGACGGGGTCACCCCGCAGCGCTTCTCGTCGTACAACTTCGCGGACCGCTTCATCCGCCACTTCGACTACCGGGGCCGGATCGACGCCAACGTCAGCCCGCTGGCCGACTCGCAGTTCCGCGTGGTCACCGGCCTGACCGGCAGCGGCACCGTGTCGCTGGAGTCGACCAACTTCCCCGGCTACTACCTGCGGAGCAACGCGAGCTTCGAGGTCCGGCTGGAGAAGAACGACGGCACGGCGCAGTTCGCGTCCGACGCCACCTTCTACAAGCGGGCGGGCCTGTCGGACTCGGCGGGCGTCTCCTACGAGTCGTACGCCGTGGCCGGGCGCTACATACGCCACTACACCTACCTGCTGTACGTGCAGACACCGAGCACGGCCACGGACCGGGCGGACGCCACCTTCTACAGTCAGTGACCCACCCCACTTCTGCCCCTGCAGCTGCCCGAGCATCGGGTAGCGGCAGGGGCAGAGGTGGACGTGGCGCGGGAGGCCTCGTATGCCGGTGCAGGCGGCGGGGCCGCGGGACGTGCGCAACGCCGCTGGTGGGACTGGCGTCTCAGCTCCGGCCGCGAGACCGCCCGGCGGGTCCGCGCCCAGTTCCCGGCGGGCGCGGAACCCGACGGCGCGGACGCTCTGCCGGAAGGTCTGGAGCCGCACCCCACCGGTTAGTTCGGGCGGCGGGCGGGCACTCGCAGAGCAACTCTCCGGCCCCGCGAGGAGCGACCGTGACCACAAGCCGACTCCCCGACCACGAGCAGCGCATCCTCGACGAGATGGAACGCGTGCTGCGCCGCGACCGCCGCCTCGACCGCCGGATGCGCACTCTGCGGCCACGCCGGTCCTCCGCCCTGTCCCGGCTGGCGTCCTGCCGGCCGCCCGTCTGGATCGTCGCGTTCCTGCTCGCGGTGTCGATCGGGCTCATGGTGACCGGCATCCGCACCTCCGAGCCGGGCGTGATCTGGGCCTTCGCCGCCGTGTGGCCCCTCGCGTTGTTCTCGGCGTTCCGCCTGATGTGCCGGTGGACCGAGGACTGAGGCGTTTGTGGCGAAGCAATGAGTACGACGCCCGGCGGGCCCGACTGCGCGAGGAGGCGGAACGGTCGGGGGTCTCCGGCCAGGACGCCAACGCGGCCGCCGAGGAAGCCCCGCAGCAGGATCCCGAGTGGCACAGCCGGGGCCCGCGCGCCGAACACGGCCGGTTCCCGAAGGGCGAACGCCCGGAGGACGACCGACCCCGACCCCGCACCACGCGACCCGGCCCGCCGACCAGGCGGGCCGGGACACTCATGTGTTCGCCCGCTCGCGCGCCCGGCCGAGCCGTATACGAACGCACTGTTCAGCGGACCGCGTTGCCTACGATCAGCCCGTGGTCACCTTCCTCCTCGAACGCACGGCACCGCTCTCCCTCGACGAGGCGTGGCGCCGCCTCACCCAGTGGCCGCGTCACGGCGACACCGTCCCGCTGACCCGCGTCACCGTGGTCCCGCCCCCGCCGACGGGCGAGGGCACCTTCGTCGTGGCCCGTTCGGGACTGGGTCCGCTCGCCTTCGACGACCGGATGGAGGTCACCGTGTGGCGCCCGCCCACGGACGAGCTGCCCGGCCTGTGCCGTCTGGACAAGCGGGGCCGGATCGTCACGGGCTGGGCCGAGATCGAGGTGCGGCCGGGCCCCGGCGGCCGTACCCGCGTGCTCTGGCGCGAGGAACTGCGGGTGCGTCTGTTGCCCCGGTTCTTCGACCCCGTGCTGCGTGCCGCGGCGCGGTCCGTGTTCGGACGCACGCTCAACGAGCTCCTCAGACGACCCTGACGACCGGGCCGACCCCCGCCGCGTCCGCCGCGTCCGCCGCCAAGGGCGCCTGCGGGCGCACGCCGCCGGATGCCAGAGTGGGCGTCATGACGGAGACGGACGTGCAGACCGTGACGGCGGACCGGACCGAGGCGCTGGCGGTGGACGCCCTGCGATGGCTGCTCGACCAGGCGCGGGAGACGGACAACGGCGGCCTCGCCTGGGCCGAGCGGCCTTCCGGCACCGAACTCGAACCCATGCTCTACAGCGGTACGGCCGGGATCGTCCCCGTGCTCCTGGAGGCATGGCGGCACTTCGGGGACGACGCGTACGCCGACACCGCCCTGCGCGCGGCCCGCTCTCTCGTGGCCGCCGTCGACGACTGCGAGGACAGTTCCCTGTACTTCGGGCTCACCGGTATGGCGCTCGTGCTGCGGACCGTTCACGAGGAACTGGGCGACAGTGCCGCCGGTGCCGCCGCCGACGGGGCTCTGCGGCTCGTGCGGTCGCGGTTCGACGGCACCCGATGGGGCGAGCTGTTCGAGCTGATGGGCGGGAACGCCGGGATCGCTCTGGGCGCGCTGGCCGCCGGTGACGAGGAGTTCGCGGTGCTCGCCGTCGAGCCCTATCTGCGGACCGCCGAGAAGGTCCCCTCCGGCGTGCACTGGGAGTTCCGTACCGGCAGGGACGGGCGCATGCACCACATCTCGCACGGCACGCTGGGGATCGTGTACGCGCTGGCCACCGTCGGCGCCGCGACGGGACGGACCGACCTCGTCGAGCTGGCCGAGGCCGGTGCCGCGGGCGTCGTGGCCCGGGCCGAGGACGGGCCCGAGGGGTTCCTGGTCGCCCACTCCGACCCGGCGCACCTTCCCGACCTGATCGAGCGCTACAGCTACGGCTGGTGTCACGGGCCGGCAGGCGACGCCCAGGTGTTCCGCCGGCTCCGCGACGTCCTCGCCGCCCCGGGGGCCTGGTCGGCCCTGGCCGACCGCTGCTGGCACACCGTGACCCGCTCAGGTCTGCCGGCCCGGCTGCGGCCCGGCTTCTGGGACAACAACGGCCGCTGCTGCGGCACGGCGGGCGTCCTGGCGCTCGCCTGCGACCGGATGGCCGAGCAGGACGACGGCCACGACTTCGCCGCCGTCCTCGTCGCGGACCTGGCGGAGCGCGCGATCCGGGACGCCGACGGCGCCCGCTGGTCCAACGTCGAGCACAAGGCCACCCCGGCCGACCTGGAACCCCGCACGGGATGGGCGATGGGCAACGCGGGCATCGCGCGGGAGCTGATGCGTTTCGTCCGGCTGGGCCGGGGCGGCGACCCGGACTACGCGTTCGCCTGGCCCGACCAGCCGCCGGTACGCCGGAACACCGTTCAGGCCACCGACCCGATCCGCCCCGCCGGCTCCGACGTCACGTCGTGATGGATCGGCGTGTGCGCCCCGGTCAGTGAGACCCCGCTGCCGCCGCGTCGGGCGGCGACGATCTCCGCGGCGATCGACAGGGCCGTCTCCTCCGGTGTACGCGCCCCGAGGTCAAGCCCGATCGGCGACCTGAGCCGCGCCAACTCCAGCTCGGTGACGCCGACTTCGCGCAGCCGCTCGTTGCGGTCCAGGTGGGTGCGCCGGGACCCCATGGCTCCGACGTACGCCACCGGCAGCCGCAGCGCGAGCTTCAGCAGGGGTACGTCGAACTTGGCGTCGTGGGTCAGGACGCACAGGACCGTACGGGCGTCGACGTCCGTGCGCTCCAGGTAGGTGTGCGGCCACTCGACGACGATCTCGTCGGCCTCGGGGAAGCGGGCGCGGGTGGCGAACACCGGCCTCGCGTCGCACACCGTCACGTGATGGCCGAGGAACTTGCCGACGCGCACCAGCGCCGACGCGAAGTCGATCGCGCCGAAGACGATCATCCGGGGCGGTGGGACGGACGACTCCACCAGCACGGTGAGCGGCGCCCCGCAGCGGGAGCCCTGCTCGCCGATCTCCAGGGTGCCGCTGCGGCCGGCGTCCAGGAACGCGCCGGCCTCCGCGGCGACCGTGCGGTCCAGCTCGGGATGGGCGCCGAAGCCGCCGTCGTACGCGCCCTCGGGGCGGACCAGGATCGCCCGCCCCACCAGCTCGGCGGGACCGGACACGATCCGGGCCAGCGCGGCCGCCCGCCCGCGCGAGGCGATGTCGAGCGCGGCCGTCACCACCGGACGGACCCGGTCGCCCGCCCGTACCGGCGTGACGAGGATGTCGATGACCCCGCCGCAGGTCAGGCCGACGGCGAAGGCGTCGTCGTCGCTGTACCCGAAGCGCTCCAGCACCGGCTGCCCGTCCCGCAAGGCCTGTTGGCACAGGTCGTAGACCGCGCCCTCCACGCAGCCGCCGGAGACCGAGCCGATCGCCGTGCCGTCGGCGTCCACCGCGAGGGCGGCGCCGGGCCGGCGGGGGGCGCTGCCGCCGACGGCCACGACGGTGGCCACGGCGAAGTCACGCCCCTGCTCGACCCACCGGTTCAGCTCCTCGGCGATGTCCAGCATGTCTCGGTCTCCTTATGCGCGGTCGTGTGGAGGGCGTTCGGCAGTGCGGCTAGTGCACGCCCAGCCAGCTCTCGATCGGGTCGAGGGCGAAGTACACCAGGAAGATCACCGTCAGGCCCCACATGAAGGCGCCGATCTCCCGCGCCTTGCCCTGGGCGGTCCTGATGGCCACGTACGAGATGACACCGGCGGCGACGCCCGCGGTGATGGAGTACGTGAACGGCATGATCACGACGGTCAGGAAGACCGGGATCGCGGTGGCACGGTCGGCCCAGTCGACGTGCCGGGCGTTCATCATCATCATGGCGCCGATCACGACCAGGGCCGCGGCGGCGACCTCGCCCGGCACGATGGCCGTCAGCGGGGTGAAGAAGAGACAGGCCGCGAAGAACAGCCCGGTGACGACGGAGGACAGGCCGGTACGGGCACCTTCGCCGACGCCGGTCGCCGACTCGACGAACACCGTCTGGCCCGACGCGCCCGCCACGCCGCCGATCGCACCGCCGGCGCCGTCGATGAACAGTGCCTTGGACAGGCCCGGCATCCGGCCCTGCTCGTCGGCGAGTTTCGCCTCGGTGCCGACGCCGATGATGGTGGCCATCGCGTCGAAGAACCCGGCCAGCACGAGGGTGAACACGATCATGCCGACGGTCATCGCGCCGACCTCGCCCCAGCCGCCGAACTCGACCTCGCCGAAGATCGAGAAGTCCGGCATGGAGACCGCGCCGCCGTGCAGTTCGGGGGCGCCGCTCGCCCACTGCCCCGGGTCGATGACGTCAAGGGCGTTGAGGAGCACGGCCAGGACGGTGCCGCCGACGATGCCGAGCAGGATCGCGCCGGAAACGCCGCGCGCTTGGAGCATGAAGATCGCGAGGAGGGTGACGGCGAAGAGCAGCACCGGCCAGCCGGCCAGTTCGCCGGCCGGACCGAGGGAGACCGGGGTCGCCTTGCCCTGGTGCACGAAACCGGCCTTGTAGAAGCCGATGAGGGCGACGAACAGGCCGATGCCCATGGTGATCGCGTGCTTGAGCGCGAGCGGGATCGCGTTCATGATCATCTCGCGCAGGCCGGTGACGACGAGCAGCATGATGACCACGCCGTAGATCACGCACATGCCCATCGCCTGCGGCCAGGTCATCTGGGGTGCGACCTGGGAGGCGAGGACTCCGGAGACGGAGAGGCCGGCGGCGAGGGCGAGGGGCACCTTGCCGAAGAACCCCATGAGGAGCGTGCTCAGGGCCGCCGCGAACGCGGTCGCGGTGATCAGCGCCTGCTGGCCGAGCGTGTTCCCCGCCGCGTCCTTGCCAGACAGGATCAGGGGGTTGAGCAGGAGGATGTACGCCATCGCCATGAAGGTGGTGGTGCCGCCGCGCACCTCACGCGCGAGCGAGGATCCTCGCCGGGATATGTGGAAGTACCGGTCGAGCCAGGACCGTCCGGCCGGGACGCGGGTGCCTTCTCCCGCGTCTTCGGCGACGGTCTGCGGCTCCAGGGACTGCTGGGTCATGTGGGCCTGCTCCCAAGGTTCATAGGGACACCCGCGGGTCGCCTGCGGCGACGGGCGGGTTTTGGGGAGGTGCACGACCCGGGGGACGGCCCGAGACGAACGGATGGGGGTCCTGGGGGACGCGGTCCCCCAGGAGAAACTCACTGCTTCAACCCCCGGACGGTTACGTTCCGGTGAGGTGCTCCGGACGTACCGGCGTGCGGTTGAGCTCCAGCCCCGTCGCGTTCCGGATGGCGGCGAGGACCGCCGGGGTCGACGACAGGGTGGGTGCCTCGCCGACACCGCGCAGCCCGTACGGGGCGTGGTCGTCGGCGAGTTCGAGCACGTCGACGGGGATGGTCGGCGTGTCGAGGATGGTGGGGATCAGGTAGTCCGTGAAGGAGGGGTTTTTGACCTTCGCGGTCTTCGGGTCGACGATGATCTCCTCCATGACCGCCACGCCGAGCCCCTGGGTCGTGCCGCCCTGGATCTGGCCGATGACGGACAGCGGGTTGAGCGCCTTGCCGACGTCCTGCGCGCAGGCCAGTTCGATGACCTTGACCAGGCCGAGTTCGGTGTCGACCTCGACGACCGCGCGGTGTGCGGCGAAGGTGTACTGGACGTGGCCGAAGCCCTGGCCGGTACGCAGATCGAAGGCCTCCGTCGGACGGTGCCGCCACTCGGCCTCGACCTCGACGGCCTCGCCGTCGAGCACGTCGACCAGGTCGGCCAGGACCTCACCGCCGTCGGTGACGACCTTGCCGCCTTCGAGCAGCAGTTCCGCCGTCGCCCAGGCGGGGTGGTAGGAACCGAACTTGCGGCGGCCGATCTCCAGGACCTTCTCGCGTACCAGCTCGCAGGAGTTCTTGACGGCGCCACCGGTGACGTACGTCTGACGCGACGCGGACGTCGAACCGGCGCTGCCCACCTGGGTGTCGGCCGGTTTGATCGTCACCTGGGCGACGCCCAGCTCGGTACGGGCGATCTGCGCATGCACCGTCACACCGCCCTGACCGACCTCGGCCATCGCTGTGTGCACGGTGGCCACCGGCTCCCCGCCGACGACCTCCATCCGCACGCGCGCGGTCGAGTAGTCGTCGAAGCCCTCGGAGAAGCCGACGTTCTTGATGCCGACCGCGTAGCCGACACCGCGGACGACGCCCTCGCCGTGGGTGGTGTTGGACAGGCCGCCCGGCAGCTGGCGGACGTCGGCGGCCTCGCCGGCCGCGAGCCACTGCTGCTCCGGCGGCATCGGCATCGCCTTGACGCGGCGCAGGAGTTCGGCGACCGGGGCGGGCGAGTCGACGGTCTGGCCCGTGGGCATGAGGCTGCCCTGCTCCATCGCGTTGAGCTGACGGAACGCGACCCGGTCCATGCCCACCTTGTCGGCGAGCTTGTCCATCTGCGCCTCGTAGGCGAAGCACGCCTGGACCGCGCCGAAGCCGCGCATGGCGCCGCAGGGCGGGTTGTTGGTGTAGAGGGCGATGGCCTCGATGTCGACGTCGTCGACGACGTAGGGGCCGGCGCCGAGCGAGGCGGCGTTGCCGACGACGGCCGGGGAGGCGGAGGCGTACGCGCCGCCGTCCAGGACGATCCGCGCCTTCAGGTGGGTGAGCTTGCCGTCCTTGGTCGCCCCGTGCTCGTAGTACAGCTTGGCCGGGTGGCGGTGGACGTGCCCGAAGAAGGACTCGAAACGGTTGTAGACGATCTTGACCGGCTTGCCCGTGCGTAGCGCCAGCAGACAGGCGTGGATCTGCATGGACAGGTCCTCGCGGCCGCCGAACGCGCCGCCGACGCCGGACAGCGTCATCCGTACCTTGCTCTCGGGCAGACCGAGCACGGGCGCGATCTGGCGCAGGTCGGAGTGCAGCCACTGGGTGGCGATGTAGAGGTGGACGCCGCCGTCCTCCTCCGGCACGGCCAGGCCCGACTCGGGGCCGAGGAATGCCTGGTCCTGCATGCCGAAGGTGTACTCGCCCTCGACGACGAAGTCGGCGCGTTCCCGGGCCGCCGCGACGTCACCGCGGATGATCGGCTGGCGGTGCACGATGTTCGGGTGCGGGACGTGCCCGACGTGGTGGTCGTCGCGGTCCTCGTGGATCAGGATCGCGTCCGGCGCGGTCGCGGAGGCCTCGTCGGTGATGACGGGCAGCTCCCGGTACTCGACCTTGATCTTGGCCGCGGCACGTCGCGCGGTCTCCGGGTGGTCGGCGGCGACGATGGCGACCGGCTCGCCGTGGTGACGGACCCTGCGGTGGGCGAGGACCGGGGTGTCCTGGATCTCCAGGCCGTAGTTCCTCACGCCGGTCGGCAGGTCGTCGTACGTCATGACGGCGTGGACGCCGGGCAGGGCGAGGGCGTCGCTCGTGTCGATCGAGACGATCTCGGCGTGCGCGACCGTGGAACGCAGGATCTGCCCCCAGAGCATGTCCTCGTGCCACATGTCGGACGAGTACGCGAACTCGCCGGTGACCTTGAGGGTGCCGTCCGGGCGGAGCGTGGACTCGCCGATGCCGCCCTTGGTCTTCGAGCCCTGGGTGACCTTGGTGGGAGTCCCGATGGGGGCGCCGTTGCTCGGCATGCTCAGACCGCCTCTCCCTGTCGGGCGGCCGCCAGGCGGACCGCGTCCATGATCTTCTCGTAGCCGGTGCACCGGCACAGGTTGCCCGACAGCGCCTCGCGGATGTCCGCGTCGGTCGGGTTCGGGTTGCGCTCCAGCATCTCGTCGGCGGCGACCAGCAGACCCGGCGTGCAGAAGCCGCACTGGACGGCGCCGGCGTCGATGAACGCCTGCTGCACCGGGGAGAGCTCGGTGCCCTCACCGGCCTGCGAGTCATGCCCCGCGGCGGCCCACTGCCGAGCATCCTGCAAGGACGTACCGCACGCACCGCTCGCACAACCCCCACGCTCGGCACGCTGCTTGGCGAACTCCGCGAGCCCTTCGACGGTGACGACCTCACGGCCCTCCACCTGCCCCGCGGCGACCAGACAGGAACACACGGGCACGCCGTCCAGCCGGACGGTGCAGGACCCGCACTCCCCCTGCTCGCAGGCGTTCTTCGAACCCGGCAGGCCGAGCCGCTCCCGCAGCACGTACAGCAGGGACTCGCCCTCCCACACGTCGTCGGCTTCCTGCGGACGGCCGTTGACCGTGAAATTGACACGCATTACGCGGCGCTCCCCTTCTGCTGTGTCCGACCGTCGGTGCCGCGGTAGGACTCCCACGTCCAGGTCAGGGTGCGGCGGGCCATGACGCCGACCGCGTGGCGGCGGTAGCTCGCGGTGCCGCGGACGTCGTCGATCGGGTTGCAGGCGCCGGCGCACAGGTCCGCGAACTGCTTGGCGACCGAGGGGGTGATGATCTTCCCGTTGTCCCAGAAGCCGCCTTCCTCCAGCGCGGCGTTCAGGAACTCCTCCGCGGCCTTGGCCCGGACCGGGGTGGGGGCGGCCGAGCCGATCCCCGTGCGCACGGTCCGCGTCCGCGGGTGCAGGGCGAACCCGAACGCACACACGGCGATGACCATGGCGTTGCGTGTACCGACCTTCGAGTACTGCTGCGGCCCGTCCGCCTTGTTGATGTGCACCGCGCGAATCAGCTCGTCGGGCGCCAGCGCGTTGCGCTTCACGCCGGTGTAGAACGCGTCGATAGGAATGCGGCGCGATCCTCGCACCGACTCGACCTCGACCTCCGCGCCCGCCGCCAGCAGGGCGGGGTGGGCGTCACCGGCGGGCGAGGCGGTGCCGAGATTGCCGCCGACGCCGCCGCGGTTGCGGATCTGCGGGGAGGCGACGGTGTGCGAGGCGAGTGCGAGACCCGGCAGTTCGCCGCGCAGGTTCTCCATGATCTTCGCGTAGGGGACCGAGGCCCCGAGCCGCACACTGTCCTCGCCCACCTCCCACTCGTCGAGGTCGCCGACGCGATTGAGGTCGAGCAGGTACTCGGGCCGGCGGTGGTCGAAGTTGATCTCGACCATCACGTCGGTGCCACCCGCAATCGGCACAGCGGTGGGGTGCTCGGCCTTCGCGGCGAGCGCCTCCTCCCAGCTGGCGGGGCGAAGGAAGTCCATGACCGGCTCTCTTCTTCTTCGTCTCGTGGGTCGTACAGATCGAGCCAATCCGTGTGCGGCGGTCCCGGCTCGTTCATGTGCTGTTTACGCGGAGTGAGGCCAGTACACAGCGCCGTGCGCCGACCGGGTCAGTCACGGAAACCATGAAGGAGTTGGCTGGCCAGGGCGGTCATCTTGTAGATTCGTATGAAAGGAGGTCATCGGCAACCTCCTCGTTTTCCTGCGGAAACGCGTGGCACACCCCGTGTGACCTGGAACACGACCGGAAAGCGGCTCCGGAGCGGCGAGCCCGGCTCGTCCACCGCCGGACGGACACCTCGTCCGGGGACCCTCACGACCCATCGTAGATTTCGAGACAAAAAAGAACGGCGGCGACGAGAAATGCGGCTGCGCGCACTGCTGGACACCGAGGCGCTGGGCCTGCGGCTGCTCGGCGGCGAGGACGAGCTGGACCGCACCGTGCGGGGCGTGATGACCACCGACCTCAAGGACCCCAGCCGCTACCTCTCCGGCGGAGAGCTGGTCCTCACCGGCCTGGCCTGGCGTCGGGACGCCACCGACTCCGAACCGTTCGTACGACTCCTGGTGCAGGCCCAGGTGGCCGCGCTGGCGGCCGGGGAGGCCGAACTCGGGGCCGTGCCGGACGATCTGGTGGCGGCCTGCGCGCGCCACCGCCTCCCCCTCTTCGCGGTGCACGAGTCGGTGGCGTTCGCGACCATCACCGAGCACGTCGTACGCCAGGTGTCCGGGGAGCGGGCCGGTGATCTCGCGGCGGTCGTGGACCGGCACCGGCGGATGATGACCTCGGGCCCGGCGGGCGGCGGCCCGGACGTGGTCCTGGACCTGCTCGGCTCCGACCTCGACCTGCGCGCCTGGGTGCTGTCCCCCGCCGGGCGGCCCATCGCGGGCTCGAAGGTCGCCGGGCCCGCCCTGCCGGCCGACGTGTGCGCCAAGCTCGCGGCCGAGCATCTGGCGGCGGTCCGTACGGGCCGACGTGGCCCGCATCGCGTGCTGCTCGGCACCACCACCTACTCGCTCTTCCCGGTCCACAGCAGCGGCGGCCGCTCCCCTCAGGGCTCCCGGGACGTGCGCGAGAGCGTGCTGTCGGACTGGCTGCTGGCCGTCGAGGCGGACGCCGGGGACTGGCCGGAGGAGCGGCTGGACCTGCTCCAGGGCGTCACCCAGCTGATCTCGGTCGAGCGCGACCGGCGGGACGCGGCGCGCACGGTCCGCCGGCGCCTCGCCCAGGAGGTCCTGGAGCTGGTGCAGACGGGTGCCGCGCCCGCCGAGATCGCCGCACGATTGCGCGTGGCCGCCCCCGTCCTCCTCCCCGGCCTCGGCGCGGCCCCGCACTGGCAGGTGGTCGTCGCCCGCGTCGAGTGGCAGGGCGGCGACCTGGAGGGCGGCCCGATCGCCCAGTCCCTCCTCGAGGAGATCCTGGTCGACCCGCTGTCGACGGGACCGGAGCCCTCCGACCGGATCGCCGTCGCCCACACCGGCGACGAGGCCATCGCACTCGTCCCCCTGCCGGCCGTGTCCACGGAGCACGACGGCTCGGAAGCCGGGATCCTCGCCGACCTGCTCCTGGAGGCCGTACGGGACCCGCTGTCGGCCGGCCTCGACGACGACGGGCGGGTCACCCTCGGCGTCAGCGCGTCGGTCCACTCGGCGGAGGGCCTGCGCGGCGCCCTGGAGGAGGCCCGGCACGCCCGCAGAGTGGCCGCCGCCCGCCCCGGCCGGGTCTGCGCGGCCGGCCACCAGGAACTGGCCTCCCACGTCCTCCTGCTGCCCTTCGTCCCGGACGACGTCCGCCGGGCCTTCACCGCCCGCCTCCTGGACCCCCTCCGTGACTACGACCGCCGCCACCGCGCCGAACTCATCCCCACCCTGGAGGCATTCCTCGACTGCGACGGCTCCTGGACCCGCTGCGCGAACCGCCTCCACCTGCACGTCAACACGCTGCGCTACCGGGTGGGCCGGATCGAGCAGTTGACGAGCCGTGACCTTTCACGCCTCGAGGACAAGCTGGATTTCTTCCTGGCACTGCGAATGAGCTGACCCCTCACGGCACAACGCGCCTACCAGGAGTCCCACGACTTTGTGAAATCCTTCACCCACCCCCTTGGCCCAGCCGGGCGATCCGTGCTGAGATGCCGCCACCACTCATAGCTCGATGGCGTGCTCGGGGAGGGCAACGTGGCGCATACCGCCATGTCTGGTAACGGAACGACCGCCGGTGACGATCCACTCCAGACCGCGGTATGGCGGCTGCGCTCCCGCGCCTGCTGGACGGACGCCGCCGCACTGCTCCAGCCGACCACCGCACCGGCCGCGCTCCAACGGGCCTCCCTGCTGGTGGAACGGTGCCTGTACACAGAGCAGGGCTGGGAACAGGCCGAGGACGCGCTGCGCACGGCCGAGGCGCTGGCCCACGGCGACGACGAGCGGGGCGCGGCCGCTTGTGAACGCGGGCAACTTGCCTACGCGGCGACGCTGCACGGCGTCCGGGACCGCGCCGACGAGGCCCGGGCGGCACTCGGCCGGGCCGCGGCGCTGATCCCGCCCGGGGCTCCCGGACGGGCGCTCCTCGACTTCCGGCGGGGGTTGCTGGCGGAGAACCTGGCGCACTCCCCGCAGTCGGCACGCGCGGCGTACCGGCGCGCGCACGCCGGCGCCACCGCGCACTCCGATCCACTACTCCTGTCCTTCACCTGGCGCCACCTCGCCGGACTCGCCCTGCGAGAAGGGGAGTTGGCCGAAGCACGGCACGGCTTCAGGGAATCGCTCCGGATCCGCGAGGAGTTGGGGTACCTGGTCGGAACGGCACCGGCACTGGCGTCCCTGGCCGACGCGGAGGTAGAACCGGAGGCCTCGCACCTCCGGGAGGAAGCCCGGCGCCTGTTCCGCCTCCTCGGGGGCGTACCCACCTGGCTGTCCCGCCAACTGGCCCCGGCCCCGCCCGCGGCAACGGCATAGCCCCACCCACCACCGCCGCGCACCCCTTGGGGGCTCCGCCCCCAAACCCCCGGACCTATGCCCACCCACCACCCGACTCGGTCAGCCGAACGGAAACCTCACACTGAGGGCTGCGCCCCAGCGGCTGGGGGGGGGAGGGAGCCAACCCCCCGCGGGTGGCTGGGGACTCGGGACGGCCTCCACCCACCCGACACGGCAGGTCGAGGCGTCCGACGGCCTCCGCCCGCAACGGATGGGCAGGGACCAGGGACGAAGGCCGCCACCCCGGCGCCCGACTCGGCGAATTGGGGTGACCGATGCAATGTCCCAGCTCGGCAGATTGAGGCAACCGGCGAGCTCCGCCCCCCAACCGGAGGGCAAGGACCAGGGACGAGGGTCTCCACCCGTCGTCCCACTCGCCCGGCCGTGACGGCCGTGACGGCCGTCATGGGCGTCATGGGCGTCACGGGCGTCACGCGCCGTCGCGCGCCGTCGAGAGGTGCGCGCTCCGCTCCCGCACCCGCGTACGGCGGCAAGGGGACGTGTCGGGGGGTGTCCGCCCGCAGCGGTTGGCGCGTCAACGCCGGCGAGTTGGTAGGTGACCGATTCCGCGCCGTTCCGAGGACGGACACCCCCCGACACGGCCCCGACCCCCCACGCACCCAAAGGCGCAACGCGCACCGCACACCACCCGCACAGGCCGCCGCAGGCATCCGCACCCCTCAGCGAGCCCCCGTGAAGTGCCCACCCGCCAGCGACCGCACCACGTCCAGATCCCGCGCGATCAACGCGTCCAGCAAGGCGGCGTGTTCCGCCGCGTCGGCCAGCAGTTCGGCACGCTTCCGCGAGGCGGGCGCGCCGACCAGAGGCCACTGGGCGCGGCGGTGGAGGTCCTCGGCGAGCTGGACCAGCTGTTCGTTGCCCGACAGCGCGAGCACCGCGCGGTGGAAGTCCCGGTCGGACTCCGCGTAGGTCGCCGGGCAGCCGGTGGACGCCGCACGCACGGTCGCCTCGGCGAGGGGCCGCATCTCGGCCCAGCGTTCGACCGGCACCGTACGGGCGAGACGCATCATCACGGGGACTTCGATCAGCGTCCGGATCTCCGCGAGTTCCGCCAGCTCGCGCGTGCCCCGCTCGACCACCCGGAACCCGCGGTTGGGAACGACCTCGACGGCGCCCTCCAGCGCGAGCTGCTGCATCGCCTCCCGGACGGGCGTCGCGGAGACCCCGAAGCGCTCGCCGAGCGCGGGGGCGGAGTAGACCTCGCCGGGCCTGAGCTCGCCGGCCACCAGCGCGGTGCGCAGGGCGTCGAGGATCTGCCCGCGCACGGAGGACCGCTGAACGGCGGGGCGGGCCCGCGGGATGGGCGTCTCGCTGTGGGTGTGCTCACCACGGACGGCCCCGGGAACGGCAGCGCCCCACTCCCGGTTCACGTCCGCGGCCCGAGGCTGCGACGGCACCCGGACGGCGTCCGCGGGAACGCCGGAAAGACCAGGAACACCCGTCTCGGCGGACTGCGCGCCCTGCTCCACGGGGTCCTCCTCCGGACGTGTCGGTACTTGGGGTCATTACGGCGGGTTGTTACTCACCCGTCAAGCAGATTAGGGCATAACCCGACAGTTCCCATGACCAGGACCTTGGGTAAGGTAAGCCTTACCTCCAAGCGCCCCCGAATCGATGGTCCCGGATGCCAGCCCTGCCGCCCGCCCCGCCGTCCACCCCCCGCTCGGCGGTCGCTCACGCCTACACACACCTCACCAAGGCCCTTCCAAGCCTGACAGTCACGGAACTGCACCCGGGCGAGCGGCTCCCCACCGGTGACGGCTGGGTCACCGCGACCGAACTCGCGCAGGCCGGACCCGGACTCGACGCATTCCTGGCCTGGGACGACGCACAGGTACTGCGGGACCACGGCCGCCCCGGCCGCCCGGACGTGATCGCCAGTTTCGGTCTGCACCGGTACGCCTGGCCCGCCTGCCTCCTGATCACCGCGCCGTGGTTCCTGCAGCGCCGCGTCCCGCGCTACCCCGTGACGCATGTCTCGTACGACCGCACCAGGGGCCCCATGTCCTTCGCGGTGCGCCCCGGCCCCTTCGCCTGTCTGCCGGACGACCCGGCGGCAGCGCTGCCCGGCGCCCGGGTGGTTCCCGGCGAGGAGGCACTGCGGGCCGAGGTGCGGGCGGCGGTCGCCGAGCACATGGAACCGGTGCTGGCCGGTTTCGGACCGCGGATGCGACGCCGTGGCCGCGCCCTGTGGGGCATGGTGACGGACGAGATCGTCGAGGGCCTGTGGTTCGTCGCCGGACTGTTCGGCGAGAGCGAGCGGCGACGGGCCGAGCACGAGCTGGAACTGCTCCTGCCGGGATCGACCAGGCCGTACGTGGGCTCGGCGGCGTTCCGCCGGCTGACCGGACCGAACGGCGAGTCGCTGCCGACCCGGGACCGGGCGAGCTGCTGCATGTTCTACACACTGGAGCCCGAGGACACCTGCGCCACCTGTCCGCGCACCTGCGACGCGGACCGCGTGGCCAAGCTGACGGCCCTCGCGGCGAGTTGAGGGACCCTCAGTCCGAGCCGGAATCAGGCGTCCCGTAAGATCACTCACGACTGAGACGCCCCCTGGTTACAGGCACTTCACATTTTCCTCACGGGCCGCGGGAACTTTCCGTGGAACCACCCGTACGGGTAGTCTTATTCGAACTCAACTCCCGCCCCTCAAGCGGCAGTTCGAGCAGAAAGCCGCCCTGGGCATCCCCTTGCACTTCCTTGGCGGCCTCTTGCCCCGAAAACGCCTGAGGGCCGTTGGGATTGGGCCACTATGGCGGGCGTTACGCCCTATCCCAATGCAAGGGACCCCAGATGAGACTGACCGACATATCGCTGAACTGGTTGCTTCCGGGCGCCGTACTGCTCCTGGGCATGCTGGCGGCGGTTGCGGTGCTGGCGCGTGGCAAGCGCACCTCGGGGAAGGACGCGCGCGCGGACGACTCGTGGGAGCGCAGCGAGGAGCGCCGCAGGCGCAAGGAGGCCATATACGGCACCGCCTCCTACGTGCTGCTGTTCTGCTGTGCGGCGGTCGCCGCCGCCCTCTCCTTCCACGGCCTCGTCGGCTTCGGCCAGCAGAACCTCAACCTGTCCGGCGGCTGGGAGTACCTGGTCCCGTTCGGCCTGGACGGCGCGGCGATGTTCTGCTCCGTGCTCGCGGTGCGCGAGGCCAGCCACGGTGACGCGGCGCTCGGCTCCCGGATACTCGTGTGGACGTTCGCGGGTGCCGCGGCCTGGTTCAACTGGGTGCACGCGCCCAGGGGTTTCGGCCACGACGGCGCACCGCAGTTCTTCTCCGGCATGTCCCTGTCGGCGGCCGTACTGTTCGACCGCGCGCTGAAGCAGACCCGCCGGGCCGCCCTGCGCGAGCAGGGTCTGGTGCCGCGTCCGCTGCCGCAGATCCGCGTCGTCCGCTGGCTGCGGGCGCCCCGTGAGACGTACAAGGCGTGGTCGCTGATGCTGCTGGAGAACGTGCGCAGCCTGGACGAGGCGGTCGACGAGGTCCGCGAGGACCAGCGGGAGAAGGAAGCGGCCCGACTTCGCCGGCGCGGCGAGCAGCGGGTGGAGCGCGCGCAGCTCAAGGCGATCAGCCGGGGCCACCGCGGATTCGTCGGCCGTGGCCGGCAGTTGGAGGCGCAGGCGACGCTGGAGCGGGCCCCGTCGGACCGGACCACCGCGGAGCCTGCCATATCGCCGGAGCAACTGCCCCCCGCACGCCAGCGGCCCTCCCTGCAGCCCGTCCGCAGCGGATCTGATCCCATCACCGTGGATCTCACCGCGGAGGACGACACCATGGCGCTGCCGCGTCTCGACTCCCTTGAGCGCAAGCTGAAGGACCTGGAGCAGCAGTTCGGCTAGAGGCAAAAACGGTTTCACGGGACGGGGTGCGGCTCGCAGGAGCCGCACCCCGTCCCGTTTGGCGTTCACGCGGTGGTTCAGGCGACGCCCGCGTCCAGCTCGAACCACACCGCCTTCCCCACCCCGTGCACCCGCACGCCCCACGCGTCCGCGAGGGACTGCACGAGGAGCAGGCCCCGGCCGTGCGTACCGTCGTCGGCGTTCGGTACGCGCAGTCTGGGCCTGCGTGAGACGAAGTCCCGCACCTCCACCCTCAGACCACGCGGTCCGACGGTGGCCGTCAGCAGCGCGTCGTGGTCGGTGTGGATGATCGCGTTGGTGACGATCTCGCTGGTCAGCAGTTCCGCGACCTCGGCCCGCCCGGGCCTGCCCCAGTGCCGTAAGAGCTCGCGCAGTGCTCTGCGCGACTCGGGCACCGCCCTCAGGTCCGCCCGCCCGAGTCTGCGTTTGAGCTGCGGTGCCGGCGCCTCGTCCATGGCGCTGTCGGCCTTGTCCTCCACTGTGTCCGCCGAGAAGGCCCCTCTTGCCATGGGACCGCCTCCTCGTACCTGCCTCTTCATGACCCCCGCCCGCGTGCCGATGTCGGTTCCCCTCCTGCTCGAACACGTTCACGAGGATCCATGCCCCTGTGGGACTGGCGGCAGTCATGTCGAATCGTCAACGACCAGGTGTTCGGCCATCCTTGAGGATTCCTGAGACCCTCATGAGGCGCCCCTGAGGGCATGAACGCACCCTGCGACGGCTGGTGCGGCCCGGTGAGTGAGGCATCGGAGGCCGCCTACGAGCTCTTCACACCCGGCACGGTGTGGGAGAAAGCCCTGGTCGTCGAGCGGGTTCCGATGGCGGGGACGTGGCCCCTGAAAGGGATCCACCGGCGCAACCGCCACCTGCCTGCCGCGCCCCGGCGAGCGGGCGCGAGGCGGTGTGTCCGCTCCTGGCGGCGGCTGTCACCGGGCCGTCCCGCACGGCTTCGAGCCTACGCACCTCACGGACGTCCGGACCGCCGGCGATGGGCCCGTCTACCGATTCCGGGCTGCCGACCTTGCCGTACTCGACGCACAGGTGGGGCAGTTGGTGCTCGACGTCGAGGTGCCGTCGGAGCTGATTCACGAGGTGGGTGTCCGCGCGCAGGGACCGCCTTCCGCGGCTCGCGAAACTGGCCGGAACCCGCTGGTTCCTCACGCGGAAGCTCAGCAGGAACCAGTCTCACCGGGCGCCCACGCTGCGGAAACCGGGGCCGCCCGCGCGGCCTGCGCGCGCCCCGTCCCGTGCGACCGCGCCGGGGACCTCGGGCCTCCCCCCGACCGCGTCGCCGAGCCCTTCCGTCAGCCTCGGGTCGCCCTCGGCCGACGGCACGACGACGAAGCCCTCCGGAAAGCCGGCGGAGAGCCGCGGCCCCTCGGGAAGTCACGAGCAGGACGGCGGGGGTGTGCCCTCCGTCCCCCTCACCTGGACCGCCGACTCCCAGGTCTGGGCGCTGGGCTGCGGCCACGACTACGTCATCGGCAAGCAGCCCCGGCAGGTACCTCCGCCTCCCGCCCCACAGGACGCCGGCACCTGGGCGGGCACCCAGAACGCGGTGCACGGGCACGACACGAACGTACGGATCTCGGTGCAGGGGCGGACCTCCGCGGCCGTGATCCTGGAGGCGCTGCGGGTACGGGTCGTCGGACGCGCCGACCCCGCCCCCGGCACCGCCTACTCCATGGACCAGGGCTGCGGCGGAGCCGTCACCCCCCGCTGCTTCGACGTCGGCCTGGACATCGACCGCCCCCTCGCCCGCCCCGTCGAGGGGGCGACACGGGCACGCCGATTCCCGCCATGCGCCTGCCGTACCGCGTCTCCGTCGAGGACCCCGAGGTCCTGCTCGTCACCGCGCGGACCGAGGGCTGCGACTGCCGCTGGTACCTGGAGCTGGACTGGGCCTCCCAGGGCCGCACCGGCACCGTCCGCATCGACGACGACGGCCGGCCGTTCCGCACGAGCTCCATCAGGGGACTGCCGCGCTACTGGTACGACATCTCGCGCCAGTGGGTGGAGAGGACCGGCTGAGGGCCGGGTGTCACGCCTCCCAGACGGCGGCGGCCGTACGGTCGTCCGCGTACCCCTTGACCCTGACCTGGGTGTCGGCGAGGAACTGGGCGAGACCGGGCGGGGTGGGCCCGGACCAGCGGCCGGTGAGATACCCGCACAGTTCGGGTTCGCCGCGCAGCGGCTCGGCGAGGCCGTCGGTGCACATCAGGAGCGTGTCCCCCGGCCGGGCCACCGAGGCGCGGAAGCGGAAGGGTTCGCGGGGCGGCTCGGGGGCGGGTTCGTACGGGCTCGGGGGTGTCGGGATGCCGAGGTCCATGGTGAGCCGGTCTCCCTCGGGGGTCTCGGCGGGCAGGGACCCGAAACCGACGACCGGCTCGCCGGGGACGTCGAAGACCCGTGGTTCGATGTCCTGCCACTCGCCGCCGCGCAGCCGGAACAGCCCGCCCGCGCCGACGCCGAAGAAGACACGCGTGCGGCACTCGGGGTCGGCGGGCAGGAGCAGGCAGCGCAGGGCTGCGGCGTACTCCTCCGGTTCGATGCCCTGCTCGGCCGCGCTGGCCCGGAGCTTGCCGAGGCTTCGGTCGGTAAGACGGTGCAGACCCGACTTCAGGTCCCCGCGCCGGCCCGCCCTTATGTCCTCGGCGAGCCTGACGTGGCTGCGGCCCACGGCCCGCCCGATCCAGTGACACGCCTCGGCGGCCGCCCGGTGCGCACCCGGCGTGGCCCGCGCGCCGGTCGCCATCGCGACCAGGATCAGCGCGTCCTCCCCCGCCCCGAAGCGTGCCGTGAGCAGGGAATCCCGCCGCGGCTCACCCCGGTAGCGCGCGGAGTCCCCCCGAACCGAGGACGCCCGCAGCGTGGAGGACCCGTACCGGGCCCCGTCCAGCACGGTGTCCGCGACCAGGTCGTCGAGATCGTCCGGGTCGGCCGGCGGCAGCGCGGTGGGTTCGGCCTCGTAGGTGGGGGGCCCGGAGCCGACGTAGCCGACGGACTTCGGCGGCGGGACGGGGAGGTCGACTCGGGTCGCGGTACGAAGGGGGGTTCGCGGGTCGCCGGAGCTGCCCTGAAGCGAGGTTCCGGGGCTGCTGTCCTGGGCGTCGGCGGCCTCCCGCGCCGGGGAGGATGCGGAGGCGGCGCCCTCGACCGTGGCAGGCGCCTCCCAGGGCGCCCGCCTCGGCGCGGAACCGACGGGGCTCGCAGTGCCTACGGCGTCTCCCCCGGCGGGCGCTCCCCGCAGCATGTCCTGCTCCGGCTCGTCGTCGACGGCTCGCGCGTCGGCCTCGGTGTCCCGCCGTTCGGGCGGAGCCGTGGGCGGCGGCGGGCCGAAGGGGGGCGGTGGCGGAGGGGGCGCGGACGGGGGCGGGGGTGTGTCCGGGGACATCCGCGAGGCCGGGACGGTTGTGGTGGGGGGCTGCGTGGAGGTACGGCCACCGGTCGCGGTGGCCGCACGGCCCCAGGGTGGCGGCTGCTCGGCGGATCCCGGCGGCTTGGGTTCGGGCGGGAAGGTCGCGGGCCCCGGAGGCGGGTCGGGCGGTGGCTCCCAGGGGGCCCGCAGCCCTGCGAACCCCGCGCGCCGCGGGGCATCGACCGCCCCGGTACCACCGGCTCGCGGCGCGGTCGCCCCGACGCCGGGAGAACCGGCGGCACCTGACCGGGAGGCGGGATCTCCTCTTTCCGGAGCATCGCCGAGACCGGACCGGGACACAGGGCCTTCCCCTACCGGAACGCCGAAGGCACCGGGACGCGGCCCGGTAACCACGTCTTCCGAGCCACCAGCAGTACCGGAAGGCGGACCGGCAACCCGGTCCCCCGCGCCCCCGCCAGAACCGGAACCTGGACCGGCGGCCCCGCCCTCCGCACCCCCACCAGAACCGGCGTACCCGGCCCCCGCCGCAGGCGTCGCGTCTTCCGTGGCGGCGGCGTCGCCGGGACGCTGCGCCGGGATTCCGCCTTCGTCCTCCCCCGGAGCCGCGCCGCGCCCCTCCACCGTCCCCGCCGCCGAGGCGAACCGGTCGTCCAGTGAGTCGGGCGTGGGTGTGGGGCCCGTGTCCTCGGTGGTGTCGTCGTACAGCTGCCCCCACCAGTCGTCCTCGTGACCGCTGGGCTTTCCCCCCTGCTGTTTCATGCCCCTAATTGTCCACCGCGCGGGCCATATGAAAACGGGGCATCCGGAAAATCCGGGCGGCGCACGGATCATCGAAAGGCGTGTCGAGTGAGTCGCCGAACGGCCATACGACACGAGCGGTCGGGCGGACCCCTCCCCCGACGTGCCGATGGACGGCGTAGGCCCGCGCCCTGACCTGCGCCTTCGGCCGGCCTCCGGCACTCTGGACAGATGGGAGTGGTGGATCTCCTGCTGGTCGGACTGGTCCTTCTGTTCGGTGTGGGCGGAGTGCTGGTGCCCGGCGTGCCCGGATCGTGGCTGGTGTGGGCCGCGGTCATGTGGTGGGCGCTGAAGGATCCCCAGCCGCTCGCCTGGGCGGTCCTGGTGGCCACGACCGTCGCGCTGCTGCTCTCCCAGGTGGTGCGCTGGGCGCTGCCACCCCGACGGCTGCGGGCGGGCGGCGCCACCGTACGCATGGGCGTGTACGCCGGTGTGGGGGCGTTCGTCGGTTTCTTCCTGATCCCCGTGCTCGGCGCGATCCCCGGCTTCATGGGCGGCATCTACCTGTGCGAACGGCTCCGGCTCGGCCGGCACCGCGAGGCGATGGCGGCCCTGCGTACGGCGATGCGCTCGGGGGGCTCCAGCGTGCTGGCGGAGCTGTTCACCTGCCTGCTGATCATGGGTGCGTGGCTGGGCGCGGTGCTGTGGGGCTGAGCCGGCCGGCTCCCGACCCGGCGGGAGGCGGACGCCTTCGTTTCCCGATCGGCGTAAGCCCGCGAATCCCGTACGGCGTCTCGGCCGTCGTGGGCCCCGGGAACCAGGGCGAGAATCCGATGCGCGGGGCGGGCCCGAAGTGTTTGGGTGGCTGCCATGACCGAATTCAGCGAGGCCGAGCGCGCGTACCTCAGCTCCCAGCGCCTGGGGCGGCTGGCCACCGTCGACCCGCACGGCCAGCCCCAGGCGAACCCGGTCGGCTTCCACCCCCGGCCCGACGGGACCATCCTGATCGGCGGCTTCGCGATGGGCCGCACCAAGAAGTGGCGCAACCTCCGTCAGAACCCGAAGGTCGCCCTGGTCGTCGACGACATCGTGAGCCTGAAGCCGTGGAAGGTCCGCGGTATCGACATCCGGGGCGAGGCCGAACTCCTCACGGGTCCACACGACTTGGGCCCGCACTTCAGCGAGGAGGTCATCCGCGTCCATCCGCGGCGGATCCACAGCTGGGGACTGGAGGACAACGCTTAGCTCGCTCGGAGGACGCTCACAGGATGCCTTCGAGAGCGAGGAGCCTCGTCTTGCGCTCCAGCCCGCCCGCGTACCCGGTGAGTGAGCCGTCGGCCCCGATCACCCGGTGGCAGGGCCGCAGGATCAGCAGCGGGTTGGCGCCGATCGCGCCGCCGACGGCCCGTACGGCGGCCCTGGAGGCACCGATGCGGGCGGCGATCTCGCCGTACGTGGTGGTCGCGCCGTAGGGGACGGTGTCGAGGGCGGCCCAGACCCGCTCCCGGAAGTCGCTGCCTTCGCCTCGCGACTCCAGCCGGAACTCCTTGAGTTCACCGGCGAAGTAGGCGGTGATCTGCTCCTCGGCGGCCCGGAAGAGGTCCGGGTCGTGCCGCCAACCGGCCTGGAGGGTACGGCCGTTCTTCTGGCCGGGCACGGAGAGGGAGGTCAGAACGCCGTCCGGGTCGGCGGTGAGGAGAAGTTGCCCGA
The DNA here is from genome assembly GCF_056820935.1 of Streptomyces sp. Q2. Taxonomy (NCBI): domain Bacteria; kingdom Bacillati; phylum Actinomycetota; class Actinomycetes; order Kitasatosporales; family Streptomycetaceae; genus Streptomyces; species Streptomyces sp. Q2. Next base: position 126,208 of record NZ_JBXEJE010000016.1, read on the forward strand.
CCGGGCTGTCGAGGGTGGTGTAGTGCGTGTCGGTGCTCATCGGGGCTCCGGTGCTCATCGGTACTGCCGGGGTAATCAGTGCCGTGCTGGTCATGGGTACTGCGGTGGGTGTCGGTACTGCGGTGGTCGTCGGTACTGCGGCGGTCATCGGTACTCCAACTCTCCTGCCGTGAGCAGGTGTTGCCAGGCGTAGGAGCGCCAGGGGCGCCAGCTGTCGGGGGTGGCCGGGCCGGGTGGCGCCACGTCCGGGTCGCCCAGGGCGCGGCTGCGGATGGTGGCGGCGGTGCGGGCGTCCAGGCCGGGCAGGGCGAGCAGGGCCGCCTCGGCGTCGTCGCGGTCGGCACCCGCGTCCAGTCGTAGGGCGCCGTCGGCGAGGGCGGTGGTGAGGGCGCCCAGGGTGCCCTCGGGTTCGGCCCCGGCGAGGACGGCCGGTTCCGGGAAGAGGTGGGTGAGGCTGCCGCAGGGGGCGTCCAGCGTCTTGCCGTACCGCTGGACCAGCCGTTCCGCCTCGGCCCGTCCCACCAGGGCCCGCACGGCGAGCTCCTCCGGGTCGGCGGTGCCCGGCGACCGCAGTCCCGGCCGGGCGGCGACCAGCGGGGCGAGCCGTGCGTCGGTGGAGAGCCGTTCGTCGACGGCGTACGGGTCGGCGTCCAGGTCGAAGAGCCGGCGCAGCCGCTGTACGGCGGTGGTCAGGTCGCGGGGGTCGGTGAGGTGGATCCGGGCGTCCAGCCAGCCGCCCGGATGGGCGCCGGACGTGGCCCTCGCGGCGCCGGGCCGCTCGTCGACGGCGACGATGCCGGTGCCGTGGGGCAGGCGCAGGGTGCGGCGGTACGTGCGTCGCCCGGGTGACCCGGCGACCGCCTCGACACCGGCCACCGCCTCGGCCGCCAGCAGGTCGAAGACGGCCGTGGACCGGTACGGGCCCCGGTGGGCGAGCCGCAGCGGGATCCCGGCAGTCGGGGTGGCCGTGCGGCGGGAGGGCCGGCCGCCGTGCGGAGCGGCGGCCCGCAGTTCGCTGGGCGTGGAGGCGTACACGTCCCGCATGGTGTCGTTGAACTGGCGCACGCTGGCGAAGCCGGACGCGAAAGCGATCTGCGTGACCGGCAGGGCGGTCGTCTGGAGCAGGACGCGCGCGGTGTGGGCCCGCTGGGCCCGGGCGAGGGCGACGGGTCCGGCGCCGAGTTCGGTGGTGAGCTGGCGCTGGACCTGCCGGGCGCTGTAGCCGAGCCGTGCGGCGAGCCCGACGACGCCTTCCCGGTCGACGACACCGTCGCCGATCAGCCGCATCGCCCGGCCCACCACGTCCGCCCGTACGTTCCAGTCGGCGGAGCCGGGCACGGCGTCCGGCCGGCACCGCCGGCAGGCCCGGAATCCGGAGCCCTGCGCGGCGGCGGCCGTCGCGAAGAAGCGGACGTTGTGCCGCTTCGGCGTCACCGCCGGGCAGCTGGGCCGGCAGTAGATGCCGGTCGTCTCGACGGCGAAGAAGAACTCGCCGTCGAACCGGCCGTCCCGGCTGCGCACCGCTTCGTACCTGGTGTCCTCGTCCATCACGTCATCCAGTGTGGGCCAGGACCAGGACCGTGGCTGGCGGAAATCGGACGCCGAGCTGCCCCTCCGGCCGCCCTACGTCCGTCTCGTCACGCCCAGCGCCCCCGCTTCGCCTCCATCGCCGCCTTGCCCTGCGCCCCCTTCCGCTTCCAGTCCCGTTTGATCTCGGCGCGGAGCCGTGCGTCGGTCTTGGCGACGATCCGCTGGTTCTCCCGCATGAGCTTGCGGTAGCTGTCGAGCCGCCGCTCGGCCAGTTCGCCGTCCTCGATGGCGGCGAGCACCGCGCACCCCGGTTCGCTCTCGTGCGCGCAGTCGTGGAACCGGCAGCGCGCGGCCAGTTCCTCGATCTCGGAGAAGACCTGTCCGACCCCGCTCTCGGCGTCCCACAGCCCGACTCCCCTGAGCCCCGGCGTGTCGATGAGGACTCCGCCGCCGGGCAGGGCGAGCAGGTTGCGGGTGGTCGTGGTGTGCCGGCCCTTGCCGTCCGCGTCCCGGGTGGCCCGTACGTCCATGACGTCCTCGCCCAGCAGCGCGTTCGCGAGCGTCGACTTGCCCGCACCGGACTGGCCGAGCAGCACGGACGTACCGCCGGAGACGACGGCCACCAGGACCTCCAGTCCGGCCCCGTCCAGGGAGCTGACCGGCAGCACCGGCACGCCCGGTGCGGCCGTCTCGACGTCCTGGACGAGATGCCCGAGCGTCGCCGGGTCCGGCACGAGGTCCGCCTTGGTCAGAGCGACCAGGGGCTGCGCGCCGGACTCCCAGGCCAGGGCGAGGAACCGCTCGATGCGGCCGAGGTCGAGTTCGACGGCCAGCGACACGGCGATGATCGCGTGGTCGACGTTGGCCGCGAGGATCTGCCCCTCGGACCGGTTGGAGGAGGTGGAGCGCACGAAGGCGGTACGGCGTGGCAGATACGTCCGTACGTAGCGCGGGTGGCCGGCCGGGTCGACGGCGACCCAGTCGCCGGTGCACACGACCCGCATCGGGTCGTGCGGGGTGACGAACGCGGTGTCCGCCCGGACGATCCCGTCGGCGGTGACCACGTCGCACTGCCCGCGGTCGACCCGGATCACCCGGCCGGGCAGCAGCCCGTCGGGCTCGTGGGGGGCGAACTCCTCCGCCCACGCGTCGTCCCACCCGTAGGGAGCGAGCGCGGAGAGGGCAGAAGACGTGGTGAGAGCGGATGAAGCGGATGAAGCTGCGCTGGAAGTCAAGGGAGACCCTTCACAAGGGTGGCCCCGGCACGCGCGTCACGGACGCGCGGAGTGGTGAGGAGTCGTGTCAGCCGGAAGCCACGGAGGTGGACTTGATGCACTTCTGGATGAGGGCAGCGCCCATCTCAAAGACAGCCATCGGTCACACCTCCCGTTCCTGAACGACTGACGGCGGCGGCCGGGGGCCACCGCGCGAAGCTCCGCCAGAATAGGGACACGCGAGCACGCGCGCCAACCCTTTTTCTGGCCCCCGGCCACACTCCGGCCCGCTCAGGGCGATGGCCCCGACCGAGGAACAGTCGGGGCCACCGCCGCGGGTGGAACGTGCCTAGCCGACGACGCGGCCCAGTTCGATGCGGTCGATGTTCGGGGCCCAGGCGCTCGCGTTCCCGAAGGTCACGGTGTTGGAGCCCTTCTTCAGGTCGACGGGGACGCCCAGCGTCCAGTAGTCGTCGACGCTCCAGGTGTTCTTGAAGGTGACCTTCCGGGGCGCCGCGCTACCCACCGTGATGTCGGCCGTGCGGGACATGATGTCCGTGTTGTAGGCGTGGCCGTTGTCGCGCCGGTCGTTGTGCGCGTAGTGGACGACCAGCAGGTAGCGGCCGGACCTGGGCGCGTCCACCGTGAACTCCGCCGTGCTGGCCGCGCTGTTGCCGAGCATGCCGATGTAGGAACCGGCGGAGGCGTGGGCGGAGTCGACGAGCTTCGCCCCGCCCGCGAGGGTGGCCGAGGCGCCCTCGTAGGAGAGCGTGCCGTGGGTCGAGCCCTCGCCGGAGACGTCGAGGGAGCGTACGGAGGCGTTCTGGGCCGTCATCGCGACCCGGTTGTTGCCGGCGACCAGGTACAGCCGCAGCGGCCGGCCCGGCGCCGCCGACACCGTCTCGCCGTGCAGGGTGAGCCGTACCGGCGCCGAGGTGCGCGGCACCACGGTGAAGTAGCCGTCGCGCGGGGCGTACACGTCGAAGACGGCCTTGTCGCCCTTGCGCAGGACGAGGGCGCCGGTGCCCACTCCGGCCGACGAGGAGTAGTCGTACGACGGGGTGCCGCTGATGTCGGCGAGGGTGGCCTCGTACGACGCGGAGGGCTTCGTGGTACGGGCGGTCAGGTCGATCCGGTCGAGGGTGACTTCGGCGTCGCCCTTGGCCAGGGTCAGCGTGTGGGTGCCGGCCGTCAGGTCGAGGGTGACGTCCTTCTTGGCGCGGTAGGTCCAGTTCTCGGTGGACGGGTAGGTGACGGTGAGCGGGTCGCCGCCGTCGACCGACAGCTTCTGCGTGGAGGGGGCGCCGGACTGGTTGCCGTACAGGATCGCCAGGTCGTAGGTGCCGTCCTTCGGCACCGTCACGCTGAAGTCGACCTTGCTGGAGGCCTGGTTGAGCGAGCCGACGTCCTTGGTTCCGGAGGCCGCGTAGCCGTTGGCGTTGCTGACCGTGCCCTGGGTGTAGACCTGGCCGCCGGTGATGGCGGCGTTCTCGGCCTCGTACGAAGCCGACCACGGGACGGAGGCCGCGGTGGGAGTGCCGGTGCCGCCGGGGGTGAGGACGATCCGGTAGGCGGACATCTTGTGCAGGCCGCGCAGCGGGACGGTCACGGTGCCGTCGGCCGCCACCTTGACCTTCGTCCGGGCGAGGACGCGTGGCGTCGCGTGCTGTCCCTCGTAGCCGGACCAGGCCGCCTCGGCGACGGTCGCGGTGACCGTGCGGCCGAAGACGGACCGGGGGACGTTCTGGACGACGACGTCGGAGTCGCCGGCGGAGCCGCCGAGCAGGACCTGGGCCTGGCGGCGCGAGGTGTCGAGGGAGGCGAGCCCTTGGAGGGTGTCGATGGTGTTGGCCTGCGGCGGGGTCACCTTGACGGTGTCACCGGTCATTCCGGCGTACCAGCGGAACAGCCACCAGCCGCCGTTGGGGATGTTGGACCGGACGACGTTGCCGTCCATGTTGCCTGCGGCGTCCCAGTAGGCCTGGTTGGCGTACACCTTGTTCCGCTCGAACATCGAGACCCACTGCACGAGCTGTCCGGGCACGGACAGGTCGCGGCGGTTGGCGTACTCGTCGATGTTGATCTTCAGTGGTGCGATGCCCAACTGGCGCTCGATCGAGCGGTAGTTGTCGTAGTGGCCCTGGAAGTCGCGCAGCGAGCCGGAGCTCAGTTCGTGCCAGGTCATCACCTGGGGCAGGACGTTCTCCCGCTTGGCGAAGGTGAGGAAGTCGGTCAGCAGGCGGGTGTGGTAGCCGGCTTCGTTGGGTCCGGCGATCCGCGCGTCGGGGTCGATGGCGCGGATGCGCTGGTAGACCGTCTTCCAGTCCTTGAGGAACCGGTCGCGGTTGGCCTCGTACTGTGCCTGGTCGGAGGTGCCGAGGTTGTACCAGATCTGGTCGGGCTCGTTGAACGGGATGTAGACGAAGCGCTCGCTGTTGGGGTCGGACGACACCTCCTTGGCGATCTTGTCGACCTTGGGGAGGTAGTCGTCGATGCCGAGGTCCTCGTAGGGCCACTTGGCGTAGATGTCCTGCATCATCACGTTGATCTCGCCGCCGCCGTTGCGGAAGAACGACTTGGAGACGGTGAGCGCGTCACCGTTGGGGTGCTGGGCACCGCCCTCCGGCTTCTGCGAGATGCTGGTGATCTTCAGGGGCTCCAGGGCGGCGTCGCTGGGCACGCCGTCGTCGCTGAGCCCGTACAGCGCGCCGTTGGCGCCGAGCATCACCGGGCCTTCAAAGGCGCCGAGGTCGACGGTGAGCCGCTGGGGGTCGGCGGCTGCTGCCGCGGGCCCCGCGGCGGGGAGGGTGCCTGCCATGGTGGCGACTCCGAGTGCGGTGGTGACGAACAGGGTTGTGAGACGGGATCTTGTGCGGGTGGGGGTGATCACGCGGTTGGACCTCCGGTCACTTGACGGCTCCACTGGTGATTCCGGACACGATCTTTCGCTGGCCGACGAGGAACACGGCGACCATGGGCAGGCTCATCACCACGACGTACGCGAAGACGAGATGCCAGTTGTTGAGGTAGAGCTGGGCGCTGGCGACCTTGTAGAGGTTCAGTGGCAGGGTCGCCCGTTCTCCGCCGCCGAGGACGAAGAAGGCGTAGAAGATGTCGCTCCAGGCGTAGAGCATCACCATGATCGTCGCGGTGGCGATCACGGGCCTGAGCAGCGGCAGGATGATCCGCAGGAAGATCCGCGCCGGCCGCGCCCCGTCGATCCGCGCGGCCTCCTCCAGTTCGAAGGGGATGGCGCGGATGAAGCCCGTCATGAAGAAGATCGACGTGGACAGGTACATCCCGGTGTAGACGGCGATCATCCCGGGCCGGGTGTTGGAGAGCCCGAGCTGCCGCAGTTCCATCACGATGGTGATGACCGCGGGCGGCAGCAGCAGTCCGCTGATGCACAGCGCGTACGCGGCCGAGACCAGCTTGGACCTGCGGCGGGCGAAGACCCAGGCGGCGCCCGCGCCGAGGATCAGGACGAGGACCACCGAAGGCAGCACGACCAGCAGCGAGTTGACGAAGCCGCGCAGCATCTCGCCCTGGCTGACGGCGTCCGCGTAGTTGCTGCCCGCCTGCCAGTGCCGCGGCAGGTCGAGGTTCGGCTTGATGGCCTCCGCCTGCGGCTTGGCGGAGGTGACGGCGACCAGCCACAGCGGTACGCCCACGGCCAGCCCCGCGAGCAGCAGGACGAGGGCCGGGCGGCCGTAGCGCCAGGCCACGCACGGGTTCACAGGAGTTGCTCCCTTCGCCGCAGGCCGACGACCAGCGGGACCGCGACGGCGACGACGACCAGGAAGAGGACGAGGCTCATCGCGGACGCCTGGGCGTACAGGCCCTGTCCGAAGATCCGGAACATGTAGATGTTGAAGACCTCCGTGGAGGCGGCGGGACCGCCGCCGGTGGTGGCCTGCACGATGTCGAAGGTGTTCATCGAGCCGATCAGCGCCGTGGTGACGTTGAAGGTGACGGCCGGCGCGAGCATCGGCCAGCGCACCGACCAGAAGGTCCGCCAGGGGCCGGCGCCGTCGCACTTCGCGGCCTCCAGCATCTCGCCGGGGATGCCCTTGAGCCCTGCCAGGTAGATGAGCATGGCCAGGCCCATCCACTTCCAGCCGTGGATGAGGGTGACCAGGACCAGCGTCCAGGTCGTCGAGCCCAGCCACGGGATGTCCGTGCCCAGGACGGAGTTGACGGCGCCGTCCTGGTCGAGGAGGGCCTGGAAGACGTAGCCGGTGGCGAGCGCGGAGATGAGCACGGGCAGGAAGAAGACGGCGCGGAAGAACCGGTTGAAGCGGGTGTCGGCCTCCAGCAGCAGGGCGAGCACGAGCCCGAAGCCGTTCTGGAACAGCGCGGCCAGCAGGGCGTACAGCAGGGTGGTGCGGATCGCGCGCAGCAGGGAGCCGTCGTCGGCGATGGTCTGGAAGTTGTCGAGGCCGGTGAAGGCGATGTCCGCGTGGTACGAGGACCAGTTGGTGAACGGGTAGTAGAAGTTGAGCAGGTTCGGCACCAGGAAGAAGCCCGCGAAGACCACGATCGCCGGGAGCGCGAACCACCAGGGGTGGTGCACGGCGGCGCGCGGGAGCCGTCCCACCCGCCCAGGTTCGCCTGTCGTGGATGCCTGCTTGCGCGTACGTATGGCTGTGTCCGCCATCGAAAAGCCCCGTGTCGTCTAGAAGCCGGTCGCGCCCTGGGCCTTGGCCACCTGCGCGAACTGGTCCTGGATCGCCTGGGCGACCTGCTGCGGGCTCTTCTTGCCGTAGAGCATGTCGGCGAGGTACAGGTGCGTGTCGGGGGCGACGATCGCCTTGGCCTGGAAGACCCCGATGGCCTTGGGCAGGGCCGCGACCTGGTCCTTGGACGCCTGCGGGAGTCCGTCGGGGGTGGGCACGGACGGCTGCACGGACGGGATCTTCATCGCCTTGATGTAGTCGGCGTAGTCGGGGCCGAGCCAGAACGCCAGGAACTGGCGGGCGGCGTTCTGCCGTTTGTCGTCGCCGGTCTTGAAGGCGACCACGCCGTTGGTCTGGTCTGGCGAGTACAGGCCGGTGGCCGAGGAGTTGGCGACCGGGAACCAGCCGATCTTCTTGTCGATCTCGGCGGTGGAGTACTTGGCCTGCAACTGGCTCTGGAAGGAGGTGACGTTGAGGACCATGCCGGCCTCGCCCTTCCAGAGGGAGTCGGCCTGCCCGGTGAAGGTGCCGGTCTTGTAGTTCTTCTGGGCGAGCCCGGCGTCGAGCAGCTTCTCCTTGTACTTCTTGATCGCGCCGACCACGACCGGGTCGGTCCACTTCTCCTTGTTCTGGTTCAGGTCGGCCCACCATTGCTTGTCGAGGTCGGTGAGCTGGACCTGCATCTGCCACTGCAGGGGCCACTGGTCGCCGCCGGCCTCGTAGAAGCCGGCCGCCTCGGTCTTGTCGGTGACGGTGCGGCCGAGGGCCAGCAGGTCGTCGTACGACGTGGGGAAGTCCTTCTCGGTCAGGCCCGCCTGCCGGAAGACGTCCTTGTTGTAGTAGACGCCGAGCATGGCGGGGCTGGTGACGATCGCCGCGTACCGCTTGCCGTCGATGACGCCGAGGGAGCGCTCGGTGGTGCCGAGCTTGGAGACCCACTCCTCCCCGTCGAGGGTGAGCAGGTTCTGCCGGGGCTGGATGAAGGGCAGCGTGGAGATGGACGGCTGCCAGAACATCAGGTCCGGTCGGTCGCCGGAGGCGAGTTTGGTCGGCACGTTCTGCTCGTAGAGGTCCGGGATCGCCTGGGTCTCGACCTCGGCGCCGGTGGCCTTCTCGAAGGCGTCGATGACCTGCTTCGGTGCGTTGACCGTGTTCTGCGCGGTCCACATGGTCAGCTTCACGCCGTCCAGTCGGGCGGTCGGGTCGACCGCCGGCTGCTTCGCGTCCGTACCGGAATCGCCCGAGTCGCCGGCGGAGGGGTCACTGCACGCGGTGGCGGCCAGGCCGACGGCGCAGATCAGGGCCAGGGCGGGGAGAGCTCTTGTCTTCATCTCGTACCTCAAGTGCCTTTCGCGAACGGGTGGTTCAGGACGGCGGTACCGACATCTCAGTCGCGGGCGGACGCGATCTCAGTCGCGGGCGGACGCGGGACCCGAGCTCTCCCGCACCACCAGCTCCGGTACGGAGACGGGGTGCGGGGCGATCTGCGCGGACTCCTCCAGCACCCCGTGCAGCAGGGCGAAGGCGGACCGGCCGAGGCCGGTGAAGTCCATGCGTACGGTCGTCAGTGACGGGGTCAGGAAGGCGGAGTGCGGGGCGTCGTCGAAACCGGCCACACTCACCTGGCCGGGGACGGACCGGCCGGACTCGTGCAGGGCGCGCAGCACCCCGAGGGCGAGGTCGTCGTTGCCGCACAGGATCGCGGTGACGTCGGGGTCCTTGGCCAGCTTCAGGCCCGCCGCGTGGCCGCCGGCCGGGCCCCAGGTGCCCTGCACCGGGCGGGGCTCGGGTGCTCCGGCCTCCTTCAGCGCCTGGCGCCAGCCGGTGGTGCGGGCGCTGGTGCGGCGGGTGCTGGAGGGGATGGCGACGTAGTGCACGGTGTGGTGGCCGAGGGAGAGCAGGTGGCGGGTCGCCTCGTAGGCGGCTTCGCGGTCGTCGGTCCACACCCAGGGGCGGTCGCCGGAGGGCGGGCTCGTGGGGGTCTCGACCACGCCGACGACGGGCAGTTCGGCGGGAACGGCGGCCAGGGCCCGTACCCCGGCCGGATCGTAGGCGATCACGATCAGTCCGCCGCCCGCGTCCGCCGCCCGCTGCACCTCGGCGGCGACGGCGGGCTCGTCCGACGATTCGAGCACGCCGATCCCCACGGCGTAGGACGCGGCGCGGGCGGCCTCCTCGATGCCCTGGAGGATGGAGGCGTAGCCGTAGTGGGTGGTGTTGGCGGTGAGCACGGTCACGGCCCTGCTGCGGCCGCTGGCCAGGGCGAGCGCGGTGGCGTTGCGCCGGAAGCCCAGCTCGTCGATGGCGGCGAGCACCCGCTCCCGGGTGGCCGGTTTGACGCTGGGGTGGGCGTTGATCACCCGGGAGACGGTCTGGTACGAGACACCGGCCGCCGTCGCGACGTCCCGGATGCTCGGCGGGCGGCTTGTGTGACCGGTCACATTCATGCCAGGATTGTGACCGGTCACAATGCGGTCGTCAAGAGACCGTAACGAGGGATTCACGCGACTGACGCAGACCGCCGCCGCCGAGGAACGACAGGGGCGGGGTCAGGAAGGGACAACGCCTTGGCCGGTACTGCGGATGCGACGAGGAAGATCGCCAACAACTCGGAGGACCACTTCAGTTGGGGCCACTCGGCGCTCCGGGCCGAGTTCGCCACGGCCTCCGACGGGACACTGCGGCTGGTCCGGCTGGCCGCTCCCGGCGACGCCGGGCCCGCCCGCGACCCCGAGGCCGCCCTCCCTCTCGTCGAGTTGACCGCCCTCGGCCACGGCAGCGGCTGGTCCGGCCCGCGCTTCACCGGCACGGCCTTCGGTACCCGCCTGCGGCACCGCGACCACCGCAGCGGCAGACGCGCCGACTGGGAGTGGCTGACCGTCGAACTCCACGACCCGGCCACCGGGTTGACGGCGTTCGTCGAGCTGACGTCCCCGATCGGGCTCCCGGTGCTCCGCTCCCGCGTCCGGCTGCGCAACGAGGGCACCGAGCCCCTGGTCGTCCAGTCCGTCAGCAGCCTGCTGCTCGGCGGCCTGCCCTCGCCGGACGCGCTCGACGTGCACCGGGCGCGCAACGACTGGCTCGCCGAGTGCCGTTGGTACGCCGAACCGCTGCGCGACACCGTCGCCGACATCAGCGTCGACGCCCACCAGCACGACAGCCGGGCCGCCCTCGTCCTCGCCGGACGCGGCAGCTGGCCCACCGACGGCCACCTGGCCATGGGCGCGCTGACCGAGCGGGACGGCGGCCGGACCTGGCTGTGGCAGACCGAGTCCCCGGCCGGCTGGCGCTGGGACCTGGGCGAACACGCCCGCGGCACGTACCTGGCGCTGAACGGCCCCACCGACGCCGAACACCAGTGGCGGGTCCGGCTCACGCCGGGCGCGGAGTTCACCACCGTGCCGGGGGCGCTGGCCCTCGGTGCCGGGTTCGACGCGGCGATGGGCGCGCTGACCTCGTACCGCCGTGCCGTCCGCCGCCCGCACCCGGACCACACCACCCTTCCGGTCGTCTTCAACGACTACATGAACACGCTGATGGGCGACCCGACGACCGGGAAACTCCTGCCGCTGATCGACGCGGCGGCCGAGGCCGGCGCGGAGTACTTCTGCATCGACTCCGGCTGGTACGACGACGACACCCGGGGCTGGTGGGACAGCGTGGGCGAATGGCTGCCCTCGCCCCGCCGCTTTCCCGACGGCGGGATCGCCACGGTCCTGGACCGGATCCGGGAGCGTGGGATAGTGCCCGGCCTGTGGCTGGAGCCGGAGGTCGTCGGCGTGCGCAGCCCCGTCGCGACCGCGCTCCCGCCGGAGGCCTTCTTCCAGCGGGACGGTGTACGCCTCACCGAACAGGGCCGCCACCAGCTCGACCTGCGCCACCCGGCCGCCCGCGCGCACCTCGACAAGACGGTGGACCGGATCGTCGGCGACTGGGGCGTGGGCTACCTCAAGCTGGACTACAACATCATGGTCGATCCGGGCACCTGCGCCCCCGGAGTCACCGGCGGGACCCGGGACGCCGGGGACACCGGCGACCTCGCCCCGGGAGCCGGACTGCTCGGCCACGCCCAGGCCTACCTGGACTGGCTGTCCGACGTCCTGGACCGCCACCCCGGGCTGGTCGTCGAGAACTGCGCCTCGGGCGGGATGCGCATGGACGGCGCCACCCTCGCCGTCGCCCAGCTCCAGTCCACCAGCGACCAGCAGGATCCGCTGCGCTACCCGGCGATCGCCGCGGCGGCACCGACGGCCGTCCCGCCCGAGCAGGGCGCCGTCTGGGCCTACCCACAGCCCGAGTTCGACGACGACCTCATCACCTTCACCCTGGGCGGCGCGCTGCTCGGGCGGATCCACCTGTCCGGCCATCTGGACCGCATGTCGGACCACCAGCTCGGGCTCGTGCGGGACGCGGTGGGGACGTACAAGACGATCCGCGCGGACCTCGCCCGAGCAGTGCCGTTCTGGCCGCTCGGTCTGCCGGGGTGGACGGACGAATGGCTGGCTCTGGGCCTGCGGGTGCCGGACGGCTGCTCGTACGTCTCGGTGTGGCGACGGGGCGGGGAGAGCGAACTCCACCTGCCTCTGGGGCACCTGGCCGGCCAGAAGATCCGCGCGGACATCCTGCACCCGTCCACCACCGCCACCGACTCCGCGGTCTGGGACGGCGACGGACTGCGGGTGTCCCTGCCGCGCACACCCGCGGTCCTCCTCGCCCGGCTCACTCCGGGCGCGTAGGGGACGCGGGGGCGGACGCGCCGCCACGGCCTCCGGCGGGGCTCTTGCCGACGGGGCCGCCGAGGTGGCGTGGCCGGACGGCCGCCCGCTCGGCGGGTACCGCGCAGTCGGGCGGCGTCCCGCGAGTCCCGGTTGGGCGGGCCACCGGGACGGCCAAGGCCCGGCCCCTCCCGTCCTGGGTCGGGTCGAGGCGAGGCGAAGCTGGTCGCATCGGGTCAGGTAGGAGCGAGCCACCCGGACGGCCAGGGCCGGCTTCACCGGGTCCTGGAAGCCGGGCACGGTGGGCGCCGGGCACGGTGGGCGCCGGGCGGCGGCCACCAGCCCGGTCCGTCGGTCCCAGCTCGTGCGCGGCATCGCCGCGGTCCGCGAGCGGACCGGGCATGCGGCGCGACCGGAACCGCTGTTCCGCCGCCACCCGCCCACGAAGTCCCGCCCGCAGACGGCCCGGCGTGACGTCCACCGGGGCCGGCTCGCCACCGTCGTCACCGCGTCCCGCCGGACTTGGCCAAGCCGCTCGACGACTGCCCGTAACGGCCCGGCTGGTCCAGCCCTGCGCCCCCGTCCGAACATGCCACCCCAGACGACCAAGACCGGCCCCACCCGCCCGGTCCGAACAGACCACCCCGACGACCTGGACCGGTTCACCGGGCCTGGGAGCCGCGCACGGCGGGCGCCGGGCGGCGGCACGGCCGGCCCGACCCGTGGTCCGGGCTCGTGAGCCGCAGACCGCAGGCACGACCGGAACCCACTGTTCCGCCGCCACCCACAACTTGCCCGCAGGCGCCCGCGTGACGTCCACCGGGGTCGGCTCGCCACGGTCGTCACCGCGTCCCGCTGGACGTGGACGGGCCGCTCGGCGCCCGCGTAGCCGCCGTCCTCACGCCTTCGTGCAGCTGTTCCCGTTCAGTGTGAAGTCGTACGCCGGGGTGTTCTTTCCGTGCCAGGAGGCGAGGAAGCCGAAGGCGAGGGTTCCGTCCGCGGGGATCTTCTTGTTGTAGTCGGCGGCGGTGGCGGTGACCCGGGAGCTGTTCTGGGCGAAGCTCGCGTCCCACATCTGGCCGACCTCCTGGCCGTCCCGGAAGGACCAGGCGACCTTCCAGGAGTCGAGGGGGCGTTCGGTGGTGACCGTGATGGTGGCCTGGAAACCGTCGGGCCACTCGCTGACCAGGTCGTACCGGACCCGGCAGGACGCGGGCTCGCTCTTGTCGGGGTCCGGTTGCGCGCCGCCGGGGGCGGTGGAGGCGGCTGTGCCCTGGGGCGTGGTCGCGGGGTTCTTGCCGGAGGAGGCCCGGGCGGTGCTCGGCGAGACGGCGGCCGTCGGTTCCGGGGAGGCGGACAGCCCTTCGCCGACGGTCGGGACGGACGGGCCCGGGTCGGCCACCGGCTGACGGTCGGCCGAGTCACCGGGCGACGCGGTGCTGTTGTCGGTGCCGACGCCCGGCATCATCGAGACGGCGAGTGCGAGCAGGGAGACGAGGACGGCCGCGACCAGAAGGCCGTTGCGCACGACGCGCGCCTTGTGGGCGTCCGGGTTCGGCGGGCCGTGCTCACTGTCCGCCGGTGCCGGGCGCCCGGCGCCGAGACGGACCTCGGCTGCCCGGCGGCGGCGCTCCAGGTAGGCGAGGCCGCCCCAGCCGATCACTCCGCCGGCGAGGGCCGCGGGCGTTCCGCCCCCCTCCAGCCGGAGGCAGGCGGCTGCCTCGGCGCACTCCACGCAGCGGGCGAGGTGCCGGGACAGGTCGTTCGGGGTGTCGGCGGCCGGCGAGCGGGTGACCGCGTCGAGGAGCCGGGCGTAGCTGCGGCACTGCGCGTCCATCGGCGAGTCGAGATGGTTGCGGTGGCAGCGGTCCCGGAACAGGCCGCGGACCTGGGCGAGTTCCTCGCCCACGACGGCCGGGTCGAGGCCGAGCCGGCGGGCCACCGCGGTCAGCGGCAGCGCCTCCACCTCGGCCAGCCACAGCAGGGCCGCGTCCGGTTCCTGGAGGTCGCGCAGGCCGCGCAGCGCGAGCGGGCGCCGCAGTGGGGGGCCGGTGTAGCGGGCGGCCTTGTCGGAGTTGAGCCACAGGCGCAGTTCGGGGTCGAGCTTGTGGCCCTGCCCCTGGATCTCCCAGGCCGCCGCGGTGTTGCGTACGGCGGTCAGCAGCAGCGGGATCCGGGGCAGGCGGGCCGGGCGGCGGCCGGCGCCGCGGGCGGGAGCGGACTGCGCGTCTCGGGCTTCGCGCATGCCGAGGGAGAACGCCTCCGTGGCCAGTTGGGTGGCCGCGGTGGAGCCGGACGTGCACAGGTCCGCGTAGGAGAGCACGGCATCCCAGCACTCTGAGAACAGCGCGGCCTCGGCGGCGTCCTGGGGAGTCGGCAGGTCGGGCATGGGTCTCCTGCGTATACGTGCGAGGTCAACTCGCCATACTGGCAAAGGAGTTGGGGGGAACCTCGCGGCAGAGAACGAGTTTTTCACGCCTCCTACACAACTGACAAGCGCCCTGTTCAATTGTCATGACAGGACAGGCGCACCCTACAACTCCCGCCTGTTGTACGGATGCGACCGCCGGGCGACTCACTTATACCGTCGCCGATTCCTCCGCGGGAAGACTGTCCATGAAGGAACTGACCGAGAACACCGCGCGACCGGGCCCGGGCGGGCCGTAGCCGGGGGGCGAGGACAGGCCGAAGTCGTCCATGGTGGCGCGGTATGCCTCCAGGAGCCGGATGTGGTACTCCAGCGGCGCGCCCTGCGGGTTGGCCTTGCCGAGCGGGGTCGTCGGCTCGGGGCACCAGGTGGTGAAGCGGGGCGTGATGCCGTGCGACATGAAGAACCGCAGGCCCTCGGTGGTGGAGGCGATCGCCTCGTCGACCGTGGTGAAGCCGGAGGGCTCGGCCATCTCCACGCCGGCCACGAAGTTGGGGATCACGTTGCGGGCGCCGAAGATCTCCGCCGAGTCGAGGATGCGCTTGTGCCACTCGTCGCGGCCGACGTAGCGCTCCTTGCCGGGGCAGTACAGCTCGAACAGGCGACGGTCCCACACCTCGTAGTTGGGGTGGTAGATCTGCACGCCGTAGTCCTTGAACCGCTGCACGTCGTCGCGCGGCAGCGCCTGGGCCACGACCTTGCCGATCCAGCGCCCGGGGAAGCGCTCCTCGATGGCCTTGGCGTAGTGGCCGTAGAAGTCGGCCTCGTCGCGCCCGGCGACCGTCTTGGTGATCGCACCACCCGTGAGCGTGTAGGCGGTGGACACCTTCGCCGTGTCGTACCGGTCGATGATCTCCAGGGCCTCGAGGACCTCCTCGACGTCCTTCACACCGGTGTACGGCCGGCCCGCCGCCTTGTGCTGGCGCCAGTTGTGGTTGATGTCGCAGTACTGGCACTCCTCCTTGGCGCCGAAGTACTGGCAGACCCGGAAGACGGTGAGGTAGATCAGGTAGCCCCACTGGATGGTCGGGGCGACCTCCATCACCGACTTCCCGCTCGCGAGCGTGTGCCGGTAGTACTCCGGCATCGGCGGCACGCCGACGTCGGAGATCCGCTTCCCGTCGAGGTAGAGCCCGAGCACACCGTCGTCGTCCGCCGCGACCCGGTAGGGCGAGGACGGATTTACCCGCACGGACACCACCGTGCGCCGCAGGTCGTACGGCCCGCCCGTGAGGATGATCTCCTCCGGCGGGCGCCGGAGCGCGGCCTCACCGAGTTCCGGCAGGGTGCCGTGGTCGAAGGAGAAGATGAAGTACGACTTCGGCTTGACCTCGCCGGCCTCGTTGTCGCTCAGGGCCGATGGATCGAACGCCACCCCGCCCCGGAGCAGATCCTCCTTGAAGACGGCTTCCCGCGGTACGTGCGGGAACCGCTCCATCAGATCCTCGACCAGTGCGGTACGGCTGCCCATCCCGTGTCTCCTCCCGGATCGGACGTCACGACTCCTCACGGTATGCGCTCGTCCCCGCGGGAGCCGTGCCGGGGCCCCCGCGTCGAGCGATACGCCCCGGTTCAGGATGGTTTCGCCGAGGCCTGGACGGCGGCCGCGCCCCGCTCGGCGACCTGGCTGCGGAAACCGTTCTGCTCCGAGGGCGGCGGCAATGAGAAGGTCAACCAAACGCACCCTCCGAAAGGGACGACGGACATGGCCGAAACGGTCACCAACTGGGCGGGCAACATCACGTTCCTCGCCAAGGAGCTGCACCGCCCGCACTCGCTCACCGCGCTCGGCACCCTCGTGGCCGACAGCGCGACCGTGCGGGTGCTGGGCAGCGGGCACTCCTTCAACGAGATCGCCGAGCCGGGGCCGGGCGGGGTGCTGCTGTCGCTGGCCGCGCTGCCGAGCGAGATCGACGTCGACGCGGCGGCCCGCACGGTACGCGTCGGTGGCGGCGTCCGGTACGCGGAGCTGGCCCGCCATGTGCACGCCCACGGCCTGGCGCTGCCCAACATGGCCTCCTTGCCGCACATCTCGGTGGCCGGCTCGGTGGCGACCGGCACCCACGGGTCGGGGGTCGGCAACGGTCCGCTCGCCTCGGCCGTGCGCGAGGTGGAGATCGTCACGGCGGACGGGTCGACGGTCGTCATCGGGCGGGGGGACGAGCGGTTCGGCGGTGCGGTGACCTCGCTGGGCGCCCTCGGAGTCGTCACCGCGCTCACCCTCGACCTGGAGCCCTCCTTCGAGGTCGAGCAGCACGTGTTCACGGAGCTGCCGCTCGACGGGCTGGACTTCGAGACGGTGGCGGCGGCGGCGTACAGCGTGAGCCTGTTCACCGACTGGCGTGCGCCCGGCTTCCGGCAGGTGTGGCTGAAGCGGCGCACCGACCAGGCACTGTCCGACTTCCCCTGGGCCGCGCCCGCCACCGAGAAGATGCACCCGGTGCCGGGGATGCCGGCCGTCAACTGCACGGAGCAGTTCGGGGTGGCGGGACCGTGGCACGAAAGGCTGCCGCACTTCCGGGCCGACTTCACGCCGAGCAGCGGCAGCGAGTTGCAGTCGGAGTACCTGCTGCCGCGCCGGCACGCCGTCGAGGCATTGTATGCGATCGACAGTATCCGGGATGCGGTCGCCGGTGTACTGCAGACCTGCGAGGTGCGGACCGTCGCCGCCGACGAGCAGTGGCTGAGCCCCTCGTACGGCCGGGACACCGTGGCCCTGCACTTCACCTGGATCGAGAACACCGCCGCGGTGCTGCCGGTGGTGCGGCGACTGGAGGCGGCGCTGGACGCCTTCGACGCGCGGCCGCACTGGGGGAAGGTGTTCACCGCCCCGGCGGCGGCGCTGCGGGCACGCTACGCGCGGCTCGGCGACTTCCGGGAGCTGGCACGAACACTGGACCCGAAGGGAAAATTCGCCAACGCGTTCGTGCGGGACGTGCTTGCCGACTGACTTTATAAAGCCCCTTTCCTAACCCCTTGTCGAAAGTCCCTCGCAGCCCATAGCCTTGCGCCGCGCCGGTGCCGCTGTCGTCCCGGCACGATCTGAAGGGATGGGGCCGGGCCGGTGAAGCGCACATCACGGGACATCCGCACCGCGAACCGCTACGAGGTGTTGCGCCAGATCATCGCCGAGTCGCCGACCTCCCGTCAGGAGCTGGCGGCCGCCACCGGTCTGAGTCTCGCCACGGTCGCCACGCTGGTCGGCGAACTTCTCGACCTCCGGATGATCACAGAGGTCGGGTTCGAGGACTCGGCGGGTGGCCGCCCCCGGGGTCTCGTGGCCGTCAACGCGTCGGGGGGCGCCTTGATCGGCGTCGACATCGCGGAGACGTACGTCCATGTCGAGCTGTTCGACCTCGCGCTGAACGTCCTGGCACGCGCCGAGGAGGACGTCCGCCCCGGCGAGAGCCGCCCCGAGCAGGTGGTCGGCCATGTCGCCGCCGCCGTCGGCTCGGTGGTGGCGCAGGCCGGGATCGAGGGCGCCCGGGTGCTCGGCGTCGGCGTGAGCGTGCCGGGGCAGGTGGACCGCGCGACCGGCATCTCGGAGTACGCGCCCAACTGGGACTGGCACGACGTGCCGCTGCTCGACCTGCTCACCGAGCACATCGCCTACCCCCTCTACCTGGACAACCCGCTGCGCGCCTGCGCGGTGGCCGAGCTGTGGTTCGGAGCCGCCCGCGGGAGCGGCAACGCCGTCGTGGTCAACCTCGGGACCGGGGTGGGCGCGGGCCTCGTCCTGGGCGGCGGGCTGCACCGGGGCGTGAGCAACAGCGCCGGTGAGTGGGGCCACACCACGATCGTCCTGGACGGCCGGCTGTGCCACTGCGGCAACCACGGCTGTGTGGAGACGTACGTCGGCGCGCCCGGCATCATGCTGAACCTGCGCGAGCTCAGCCCCCGCAGCACCCTGCTGCATCCGGAGGACCAGACCGCCACCATCGACGCGCTCTCCCGAGGGGTGCTCGCACAGGACCCGGTGGCGCTCAAGGTGGTTCGCGACACCGCCCGTTACCTCGGCGCCGGCATCGCCGACCTGGTCAACCTGTTCAACCCCGAAGTGGTCGTGCTCAGCAGCTGGGTCGCGGCCACCCTCGGCGAACCGCTGGTCGCGGAGGTGCGCGAGGCCGTCGCCCGGCACGCGCTGCCGCGGCCGATGGCCGCCACCGAGATCGTCCTCTCCCCGATCCCCACCGATCCGGTGTGCCTGGGGGCCGCGACCTTCGCGCTCGAAGGGGCCCTCCAGTCGGTCGGGCAGAGGAGTGCGAAACGCACCACCACCCCAGTTCGGGGTCATCGCTAGGGGGTGTCTTGCGACGCCGAGCTGGTCGGCGTCGCAAGACACCCCCTAAGAGCCGTACCGCACCACCTTCACGACGGCGGAAGGGATGCACGTGACTCACCGTTCCTCTGGACTGGGCGGGAATGAGCCTGCTCAGCCGCACACCCCGAACGGTCTTGGGCACACTGGTCCCCGGCGTACTCAGCCCCGGGGCAGCGACACGGATCCTGTCCGTGGTCCGACCCCAGGAGGCCGGTTCCCTCACGACCTGGCCAATTGGGTACAGCCAGAGGCGACGGGGAGGCCCCGAACCATCACTCCGGTGGATACGGGGGCCCCGCACGCTGGCGCCGTACCCGGCGTCCCAGATCGCATGATCACCGTAGCCCGAACGGCCCAGCACACCGCAAGCCCGGAAGCCGACCATCACACAATCGAGGTAAACCGCGTGCGCGCTCCCCGGCGAGCAGCTGGCAACCCCCGCCGCAGGAGACCGTTCCTGCTGACAGCCGCAGCCGCGTTAGCTGTCTCCGGGCCCCTCCTCTCCGCCCCGACCGCCTCGGCCGCCACCCCCACGGTGGCCGAGGTCTCCCCGCACGCCGCGCAGACCATCGACAACATCGGTGCCTCCGGCGCGTGGTGGGTCAACGACCTGAAGAACTTCGACCCGAAGATCCAGGCGAAGGTAGCCAAGCTGCTGTTCTCCTCCAGCGGCCTGGACCTCAGCAACTACCGCTACAACATCGGCGGCGGCGGTACCGGTGTCACCACCCCGTCCCGGGCGCCCGAGGACTTCCGGGGCGACGACGGCACGTACGACTGGAGCAAGGACAAGGGCGGCCGTACCTTCCTGTCCTACGCGGCGAAGTACGGCGTCGAGAACCTGGTCGCATTCGTGAACAGCGCGCCCGCCGAGTGGAAGACCAACGCCAAGAGCTGCGGCGGTCACCTGAAGGCGGAGAACGAGCAGGACTTCGCGAAGTACGTCGCGGACGTCACCGACCACTTCGCCAGGCTGGGCCAGAGGTTCGACTACATCAGCCCCTTCAACGAGCCGACCAACAGCTTCGACAGCTGCGGCCAGGAGGGCATGCTGGTGAACGTCGACCAGCGCGACGACATCGTGCGCGCGCTGGGCGCCGAGCAGGACGCGCGCCGCCAGAAGACCGGCATCATCGCCGACGAGTCGACCAGCGCGGTCAAGTTCAACGAGGAGGTCCCGCAGTGGATCTCGCAGCCGGGCACGGCCCAGTACGTCGACAAGCTGGCCCACCACACGTACGACAATCCCAGTGACGCGAACCGGGCGAAGATCTACGAGACCTCCAAGGCGGCCGGCATCGAGTCCTGGTCGACGGAGATCTGCTGCTTCGGCAAGGGCGGCACGGGCTGGGCGCAGGAGTACGACCCGACCATCGACGGCGGTCTGAACCTGTCCCGGATCATCTACAAGGACTTCGCGACCGCGCACGACTCGGCGTTCCACTGGTGGGTCGCCCTGTCGGAGATGATCGGCAGCGACCCGTACGCGAAGAACGACGACGGCTGGAACGACGGGCTGATCTACTACGACCCGAACTACGCCACCAACGGCAACCAGACCCTGTACTACACCAAGCGGTACTACGCGCTCGGCCAGTACAGCAAGTTCGTGAAGCCGGGCTCGGTCGCGCACAACGTGACCGGTCTGCCGGACGGCGTCGAGGCGTCGACGTACGAGCGGAACGGCAAGTGGGTGGTCGTGGTCAACAACCACAACGCCACCGAGACGGCCCTCGACCTGCACTTCAACAACAAGGCGCCGGTGCGGGCGAGCAAGGCGGTGCGCACGTCGGCGGAGGAGAACTGGGCGAACGTCGCCAAGCCGTCGGTCAAGGGCGGCACGGTCTCCGCGTCGCTGCCGGGCCGCTCCATCACGACGTACGTCCTCGACCAGAAGAGCCACGCCCCGAGTACGGCCGTCACCGGTGCCTGGCAGGGCAAGCAGTCCGGCAAGTGCCTGACGGCCACCGCCTCGGGCGCGGTGATCGGCGCCTGCACGGCCGGGGACGAGCAGTCCTGGTCGTACGACGCGAAGGGCCGTCTGAAGGGCGCGAACGGCTTTCTGACGGCGGGGAGTTCGGGACTGGTGGCCTCACCCACGGCCACCCGTGACGCCTCCCAGCAGTGGCTGCTGAACTCCAACGGGCAGGTCGTGAACGAGGGTTCGGGCAAGTGCCTGGACGTCGGCGGACAAGCCACCGCGGACGGCAGCAAGGTGAGCATGTACAGCTGCAACGGAGGGGCCAACCAGGCCTGGTTCCGCCAGTAGGTCCCCGAGGAGCGGGCCGCTGGTGCGGCGGCCCGCCATCCCTCACGTCCGGAATCCCGAACACTACACAACGCTTCGAACAGACTTCGTCCAACCCCTTGCCGAAGCCTTAGCCGAAGGTTTAGCGTCCCGCACCGCAACCTCATTTGAGCCAACTGGCCCTGAGCCGCAGAGCCACAGGCACAGAGCAGCCGTACTCGAGACAAGGACGTCACCATGTCGGCACTGAGCAACACCAACTGGGACCGCCGCAACGTACTGCGGGCCGCGATGGGCCTGGCCGCCGCCGGCGGTCTGGCCGCGTGCGGCGGGAACACCGGCCGCAGCAGCGGGGGGTCGGGCGACGTCCTCACCCAGTACTTCCACGCATACGGCGAGGCGGGCACCGAGCAGGCCATCAAGAAGTACGCGAAGGCCTACAAGGGCGCCAACGTGACCACGCAGTGGATCACCGGCAGCAACTTCGAGAACAAGCTGTTCCCGGCCCTGCTGACCAAGAACGCGCCGGACCTCTTCGAGTTCCACCCGCAGCTCCAGATGGTCAAGAGCGGTCAGGTGGCGGACCTGAGCGACATCATCAACCCGGTCAAGGACGACTTCAACCCGGCCGACATCGCCTCGCACACGGTCGACGGGAAGATATACGGCGTCCGGATGATCGACGACCCGCAGTTCTTCTACTACCGGCCGTCGCTCTTCGAGAAGGCCAAGGTCGAGGTCCCGCAGACACTGGACGAGCTGATCGAAGCCATCGACAAGCTCACCACCGACAAGGTCAAGGGCGCCTTCCTCGGCAACGACATCACCCCCGTCCAGAGCCCGCTGATCTGGTCGGCCGGCGCCGACACCCTCAACGCGAACAACGAGATCGCGTACCACACGGACGCCGTCGCCGCCGGTCTGAGCCAGCTCCGCAAGCTGTTCACGAGCGGCAACCTGCTCCTGGACGCCCCCGCCGACTGGTGGGACCCCTCGGCCTTCACCCAGGGCCTGACCGCCATCCAGTGGTGCGGCATGTGGGCCATGCCCGTGATCCAGAAGGCGCTCGGCGACGACGTCGGCATCTTCCCGTTCCCGAAGGTCGGCTCCGCCGGCAAGGCATCGGTCACCAACGGCGGCTGGTCGATGTTCGTCAACGCCAAGGGCAAGAACGTCGACGCGGCCAAGGAGTACGTCAAGTGGCTGTGGATCGACCAGAAGGAGTACCAGGAGGACTGGGCGCTGTCCTACGGCTTCCACGTCCCGCCGCGCACGTCGATCGCCCAGTCCGCCACCAAGCTCAAGTCGGGTCTGCCGGCCGAGGGCGTCAAGCTCTTCACCGACTACGGGCACTTCGACAACATCGCCTGGACGCAGGCGATGATCGCCTCGCTGAACGACGTGATCGCCAACTCCGTGCGCAAGAACGGCAGCCCGGAGGCCGCACTCGACGCCTGTGACAAGAAGGTCAACGCAGAGCTCAAGAAGCTCTTCGGATAGGCAGACGGACGGACCTCGACATGTCGACCACCACCGAGATCGACCTCGCCACCTCCGCCCCGGCCAAGCCTGTGAAGGACAGGCCGCGGCGGAGTCTGCGGGCGAGCAGCACCCTCAACTTCTGGCTCTTCACCGGGCCCTTCCTCATCGGCCTGGTGATCTTCGTCTTCGTGCCGATGGGCTGGAGCATCTACCTCAGCTTCTTCGAGGCACGCTTCACCGTCTCGCCGAGCACGTTCATCGGCTTCGACAACTACACGGCGATCCTGGACAACCCCGATTTCACCGGGTCCCTGGTCACCTTCACCGTCTTCGCCGCGTTCATCGTGCCCACCACGTGGGGGCTCTCGCTGGGCCTGGCGTTGCTGGTGCACCGGCTGAAGTTCATGAAGGCGTTCTTCCGCTCGGTGTTCTTCATCCCGACCGCCGTCTCCTACGTCGCCGCGGCGCTCATCTGGAAGATGTCCATCTTCAACGGTGTCCGCTTCGGCCTGGCCAACACGGTCGTCGGCTGGTTCGGCGTCGACAACGTCGCCTGGCTGGCCAACCCCGACCCGCCCTGGTACTGGCTGGTCATCGTGACCCTGCGGCTGTGGCTGCAGGCCGGGTTCTACATGATCCTGTTCCTGGCGGCACTGCAGAACATCCCGGCGGAGCTGTACGAGGCCGCCGCGATCGACGGCGCCAAGCCGGGGTGGCAGACCTTCTGGTACATCACGCTGCCCCAGTTGCGGGCCACCTCCACCGCGGTGATCCTGCTGCTGCTGATCGCCGCCTACCAGGCCTTCGACGAGTTCTGGAACCTGCTCGGCAAGGCGACCTGGGGCCAGCCACCCCTCGTGGAGCTGTACAAGACGGCCCTCGGGGAAAGCCAGGACTACGGCCAGGGCAGCGCGGGCGCCGTCATCCTGACCCTGCTCATCCTCGTGATCACCCTGTTCCAGGGGAAGATCATGGGCTTCGGAAGGGGTGAGGAGTCCAAGTGACCACCACCGCACCTGACCTCAGGAAGACCCCCGGCAAGAAGCGCGGGGGCAAGGTCATCGGCAACACCGGTCTGTACATCGCCACCGGTATCGCCGCCGTCCTCTTCCTGGTGCCCTTCTACCTGATCGTCCGCAACGCCCTGATGACGGACCCGGAGATCACGGGCGAGAACTGGAAGTGGTTCCCCACCGACATCCAGTGGGGCAACTTCGCCGAGCCGTTCAACGACGAGACCGTCGACTTCGGCCGGGCCCTGTGGAACTCGTGGGTCGTCGCCATCCTGCACACGACCGGCATCCTGCTGATCTGCTCGCTCGCCGGCTACGGCCTCGCCCGCATCCCGTACAAGCACGCCAACAAGATCTTCTACATGGTCCTCGTGACCCTGATGATCCCGACGGCCGTCACCTTCGTGCCGAGCTTCGTGCTGGTCTCGTCGCTGGGCTGGGTGGACACCTACCGCGGTCTGATCATTCCGGCCCTGTTCAGTGGTTTCACCTGCTTCCTGTTCCGGCAGTACTTCCTGGGGTTCCCCAAGGAGCTGGAGGAGGCGGCACGCGTGGACGGACTCTCGTACTGGGGGGCGTACTGGCGGGTCGTCGTGCCCAACTCGCTGAACTTCTTCGCGGCCATGGCCACGATCACGTTCATCAGCGGCTGGAACTCCTTCCTGTGGCCCCTGGTCATCGGTCAGGACCCGAGCTCCTGGACCATCCAGGTCGCGCTGTCCTCGTACATGACGAACCAGACCGTCAACTACCACCTGATCTTCGCGGCCACGGCCATTTCCATCCTGCCCCTGCTGTTCGTGTTCCTCTTCCTCCAGCGCTGGCTGGTGCAGGGGATCGCGCAGACCGGCATCAAGGGCTGACACCCTCTTCCCGATATCTGGAGACCGATGTCTTTCCGCACCACGACGGCCATCGATTACGTCGAGGACGTCTCACCGGGCAGCGGGGCCCTCCCACCTCGCGCCTGGTACCCGTCCTCGGACGCCGCGTCCCTGTCGCTCAACGGCAGCTGGCGCCTGCGGGTGTCGGCGACCGCCGACGCCGAGGACGACTCCTTCGCCGAGGAGGGATACGACGCCGGGGAATGGGCCGAGGTCACGGTCCCGGGGCACTGGGTCCTGCAGGGCGACGGCTCGTTCGGGTCGCCGATCTACACGAACCACCTCTACCCCTTCCCGGTCGACCCGCCGCACGTCCCGACCGAGAACCCGACCGGCGACCACCTGCGGGTCTTCGACCTGCCGGACGACTGGCCCGCCCTGTCGGAGGGCGGCGCGGTGCTGCGGTTCGACGGTGTCGAGTCGTGCGCGCGGGTCTGGCTGAACGGCACGGACATCGGCGAGTTCAAGGGCTCCCGGCTGCCGCACGAGTTCGCGGTCGGCCATCTGCTGAAGCCGGCCGGCAACGTGCTCGCGGTCCGCGTCCACCAGTGGTCGGCGGGCTCGTACCTGGAGGACCAGGACCAGTGGTGGCTGCCCGGCATCTTCCGTGACGTCACCCTGCTGCACCGCCCGGCGGGCAGCGTCCTCGACTTCTTCGTGCACGCCTCCTACGACCACGTCAGCGGCGAGGGCACCCTGCGCGTCGACTCCGACGTGGACGGCCGTGTCACCGTGCCGGACCTCGGGATCGACGTGGCGACCGGCGAGTCGGTGTCCGTTCTGGTGCGGCCGTGGACGGCGGAGACGCCCCATCTGTACGACGGGGTGCTGGCGACCGAGGGCGAGCGGGTGCCCCTGCGCATCGGCTTCCGTACGGTCGTGCTGGAAGACGGCCTGATCAAGGTCAACGGCAAGGCGGTCCTCTTCAAGGGCGTCAACCGGCACGAGTGGCATCCGGAGCAGGGGCGCGCGCTCGACCTGGAGACGATGCGCGAGGACGTGCTGCTGATGAAGCGGCACAACCTCAACGCGGTCCGCACCTCGCACTACCCGCCGCACCCGGCCTTCCTGGACCTGTGCGACGAGTACGGCCTGTGGGTCATCGACGAGTGCGACCTGGAGACCCACGGCTTCACCGAGCAGGGCTGGCGGGACAACCCCGTCGACGACGACCGCTGGACCCCGGCCCTCCTGGACCGTGCGGCCCGGATGGTCGAGCGGGACAAGAACCACCCGTCGATCGTCTTCTGGTCGCTGGGCAACGAGGCCGGCACCGGCCGCGGCCTGACCGCGATGGCCGAGTGGATCCACGGCCGCGACTCCTCCCGTCTCGTGCACTACGAGGGTGACTGGGACTGCCGGGACACCGACGTGTACTCGCGGATGTACGCCTTCCACGCCGAGGTCGAGACAATCGGCCAGGGCCTGGACGGGGGCACCCACAAGCGGCGCGAACTGCCCTTCATCCAGTGCGAGTACGGGCACGCCATGGGCAACGGCCCCGGTGGCATCGCCGACTACCAGCGGCTGTTCGAGAAGTACGAGCGGCTGCAGGGCGGCTTCATCTGGGAGTGGATCGACCACGGCATCAAGCACCCCGAGCTGGGATACGCCTACGGCGGCGACTTCGGCGAGGAGCTGCACGACGGCAACTTCGTCTGCGACGGGCTGGTCTTCCCCGACCGGCGGCCCTCCCCCGGCCTGGTCGAGTACAAGAAGGTCATCGAGCCGGTCCGTATCGAGGGCGAGGGCAAGAGCTCGGCCGGCACCGTACGGGTCACCAACCAGCACGACTTCGCCGACCTGTCCGCGCTCGCCTTCGAGTGGCAGTACCAGGTGGACGGCGAGACGGTCGAGGCGGGCACCCTGAACGTCCCGCCGCTCGCCCCCGGCGAGACCGCCGACGTGAAGCTGCCCGAGCCGCCCGCGGACACCCGCGGCGCCGAGTCGCAGTGGACGGTACGGGCGCTGCTCGCCGCCGACACCGCATGGGCGCCGAAGGGCCATGTCGTCGCCTGGGGCCAGTTCCCGGCCGCGGCCCGCCTGTCGCCGTCCGTCGCGGCCACCGGCCGGCCGGTGGCCGACGGGAAGCTGATCACCCTCGGCCCGGCCTCCTTCGACGCCCGTACCGGTGCGCTGAAGACGATCGGCGAGGTGGCGGTGGTGAGCCCGCGCCTCGACGTGTGGCGGGCGACCACCGACAACGACGACGGCGCGGAGTGGCAGACCGACACCCGGTACGGGGTGCTGTGGCGCACGCTGGGCCTGCACCGCATGCAACACCGCCTGAAATCCGTGGAGTTGGGCGCGAACGCGCTGACGGTGCGGACCCGGGTGGCGCCCGCCGCCCGCGAGGTGGGCCTGAGCACGGTCTACCGCTGGACCTCGGACGGCGACCGGCTGCGGCTGACCGTGTCGGTGACTCCCGAGGGCGAGTGGACGCTGCCGCTGCCCCGGCTGGGCGTTAGGCTCGGACTGCCCGAGGCGGACCAGGTGAAGTGGTTCGGCGGCGGTCCCGGCGAGGCGTATCCGGACACCCGGTCGGCGTCGATGGTCGGCCGTTGGCAGTCGACTGTGGACGATCTTCAGACGCCGTACGTCCGTCCACAGGAGAACGGCGCCCGCGCCGACGTCCGTTGGGCTGAGCTCGGCGGCCTCAGGATCGAGGGCGACCCGGAGTTCTGGTTCACCGCCCGCCGCTGGACGACCGAGCAGCTGGACGCGGCCACCCACCTCACCGACCTCACGGCCCACGCCGCGTCCGACAGCGGCTCCGCCGCGAGGGTGTGGGTGAACCTCGACCACGGCCTGCACGGGATCGGTTCGCAGTCGTGCGGTCCGGGCCCGCTGCCGCAGTACTTCCTGCGGGCTGAGCCGACGGAGTTCTCGTTCGTGTTCTCGGTGACCGGTTAGTCCGACTCCGTTAGTCCAACTCCGTGATCGATTAATCCATTGACCGATTGATCGACATTCTGCGACGGTCGTGAGGTGCCCGCGGCCGGTCGGCCTTTCCAGCCGACCGGCCGCACTCACGTCCAGAGCAAGGGAGTTGACAGTGTGAGCGGAAACATCGAGGTCCGCGGTCTGTCCCGTACCTTCCACACCACCGTCCGCCGCCCGGGATTCACGGGCGCGGTGCGCTCCCTGGTCAACCCCGAGCGGGTCGCCAAGCACGCCGTCGCCGACGTCACCTTCGACGTCGCCCCGGGCGAACTCCTCGCCCTGCTCGGCCCGAACGGCGCCGGCAAGTCCACCACCATCAAGATGCTCACCGGCATCCTCACGCCCACCGCCGGCGAGGCGCGGGTCGCGGGCGTGGTGCCGTACGAGGAGCGCGAGCGCAACGCCCGCAGCATCGGCGCGGTCTTCGGACAGCGTACCCAGCTGTGGTGGGACCTTCCGGTGCGCGAGTCGTTCGCGATCCTCAGGGACATCTACGAGGTACCGAAGGCCGAACACGCCGCCCGCCTCGAGGAGTTCGACGACCTGCTCGACCTGTCGTCCTTCTGGGACACCCGGGTGCGCCATCTCTCCCTCGGACAGCGCGTCCGCAGTGACCTGGCCGCCGCCCTGCTGCACGACCCGCAGGTCGTCTTCCTCGACGAGCCGACCATCGGCATGGACGTGGTGGTCAAGGAACAGGTGCGGGAGTTCCTGCGGCACCAGGTCGAGCAGCGCGGCCGTACGGTCCTGCTGACCACGCACGACATGACGGAGGTCGAGCGGCTCGCCGAACGGGTCGTCCTGATCAACCACGGCCGGCTGGTCCTGGACGGCAGCCTGGACGAGATCCGCCGCAAGTTCGGCTCGACCTGGCAGGTGCGGGCGACCCTCGCCGGCCCGCACACGGACGTCAAGGCACTGCCGGGGATCGCGGTGCTGCGCCACGACGGACCGGAGGTGGTGTTCGGGCCCGACGGCCCCGACGCCCCCACCGTGCACCAGGCGTTGAAGGCGGTCATCGAGCGGTACGAGGTGACCGGCATCGCCATCGACGAGGCCGACCTGGAGGACGTCATGCGGGCCGCCTACGTCCACGCCGAGGTGGCGTGATGGCCGTCCTGCACGCCTGGCGCACCACCCGCGTCACCCCGCTCGGCGAACTGCACACCCCGCCCCGGATGACGGCCGTACTGCTCCGGCTGACCGTCCAGGTGGTGCTGGTGGCGTCCCTGTGGCACGGCCTGTACACGCACACCGGCACCACCGCCGGACTCGACCGCGACCAGGCGGTCACGTACGCCGTGCTGGCCGTACTCGCCTCCCGGCTGCGGGAGTTGGACCAGTACGCGGGCCGGGACACCGTGCTGCAGCACATGCACTTCGGCACCATCATCTACTGGTACCTGCGCCCGCTGCCGCC
This sequence comes from Streptomyces sp. Q2, assembly GCF_056820935.1. NCBI lineage: Bacteria > Bacillati > Actinomycetota > Actinomycetes > Kitasatosporales > Streptomycetaceae > Streptomyces > Streptomyces sp. Q2. The sequence continues at coordinate 155,082 of NZ_JBXEJE010000016.1, forward strand.
CCAGCGCTACCACGCCCTGCGCGCCCTCGGCGAGCAGTTGTACGGCTTCGCGTGGGCGCTGGGCGGATACGCGGTCTGTCTCGCGGCCCAAGTGATCGAACCGCCCCGGTCGGCGGCGGTGGCGGGAGTGTTCGGGCTCAGCCTGCTGCTCGGCCAGTTGGTTCTGTACCACGTGATGCTGGTCCTGGACCAGCTGTGCTTCTGGACGGTCCGCAACAACGCGGCGATGCTGATCCTGATCTTCGCGCAGAACCTGTTGTCCGGGGTGTACGCGCCGCTGTGGTTCTTCCCCGACTGGTTCGTGACGTTGAGCGCCTTCCTGCCCTTCCAGGCGACGCTGAGCGTGCCGCTGTCCCTGTACATCGGCCGTATCCCGCTGTCGGACGCGGCCGGGCAGCTGGCGGTCCAGGCGGTCTGGGTCGTGCTGCTCACCCTGTTCACCCGCTTCCTGTGGCGGCGGGCCGCCCTTCGTGTCATGTCCCAAGGAGGTTGATGCCGGTGAACGCCGTCCGGATCGTGTGGCGCGTCACGCTTCTCAACTTCCGTGCCCAGTTGGAGTACCGCACCGAGTTCCTGCTGATGATCGCGATCGGTGCGATCTGGCAGGTGTCGGTGATCGTCTTCGCGACGGTGCTGCTCACCCGGTTCACCGGGATGGGCGGCTGGGACAGCTCGGAGGTACTGCTGATCCCGGCGACGCGGATGCTCGCGCACGGGCTGTTCGTGCTGTTCCTCGGCCGGGTGCACGGCTCCGGCCGGCAGATCCAGGAAGGCATGATCGACGTCTACCTGGTCCGTCCGATGCCGGTCCACCGTCAGCTGCAGTTGCGCTTCTTCCCCACCAACGCGATCGGCGACCTGACGGTGGCGGCGGGCCTGATGGCGGGCGCGCTCAGCCGCAGCCACCTGGACTGGACGGCTGGCCGGGTCTCGTACCTGATCGCCGCGATCCTGGGCGGCATGCTCCTGGAGGCGGCCCTGTTCACGGCGGTCGCCTGCGCCTCCCTCCGCTTCCCGGCCGCCGACTACTGGGGCCGCTGGCTGGAGGAACTCCTCGGCACCTTCGGCAGCTACCCGCTGAACGTGCTGCCCAAGGCGGTGGGCGGCCTTCTGACGTACGGTCTTCCGCTCGCGTTCGTCGCGTACTTCCCGGCCGCCGTCCTCACCGGGCACGGCCACGACACCGGCGTCCCGTACTGGCTGGCGGCGGCCTCCCCGCTCCTCGGCGTGCTGGCCTACCTGGGCGCGCGGCTGCTGTGGCGGTGGAGCCTGAGGCACTACGCGGGCGTCAACGGATGACGTCCGCCACCGCTCCGGCTTACGTCCACCCCCGGCGGTGAGCCTCGTGTTCGTCGGGGGCGGCCGTACTCACCCGCTGGATGGCCGCCGGTACACGAGTGGGCCCGGACCGGCGGCCGGTCCGGGCCCTGCTGCGCCGGGTTCACTCAGGGGCGGCTCATCCGGGGCGATCTGCTTCTCCGGCCCGCGGGGCGGGACCTCGCGCCGGAGCCGGCCCCAGGGGTTCCGGATCGCGTACGCGGTGACGGCGGTCCTGCTCGCCCTGGCCCCGCTGCCGTCTGCCCGCCTACCCGGGCGAAGGAGCTGACGGGACGGGTTCTCTCGCCGATCCGGACCGGCGAATCGGCGTGAACAGCGCGACCACCGCGATGAGTACGCAGGCGGCGCCGGCGACCAGGGCGACCGGTGCGGTGCCTCGCCGTTCCGCCGCCCAGGTCAGGACCGCGGCCCCGATCGGGGCCGCGGAGTACTGCAGGGTCCAGAACACGGAGGTGACGCGGCCCAGCAGCGGTTCCGGGGTGACTTCCTGACGCAGTGACATCGAGCAGGTGCCCGCGATACCGCCGCAGGCGAGGAACGCCGCGCACAGCGCCGCGACGACGGACACCTCCCGCGCCCAGCCCAGTCCGGCGAACGCCAGCCCGCACACCGCGACCGCACCGGTCCAGGTCGGCCCGAACCCGAGCCCTCTGCGGACCCGGGCCACCAGCAGGGCGCCGGTGATCGTACCGAGCGCGCCGACGGCCATGACGGTGCCCACCGCCGCGTCGTCGTGACCGAGGTCGTGCTTGACGTGGTAGATGACCAGGTCGGTCATGCCGAGGGTGAGGAAGCTGAAGACGAAGAGCAGGGCGGTCAGGGAGCGCAGCACCGGATGGCCGTACAGGAAGGACGCTCCTGTCCGCAGGTCCTGCCACAGGCTCCTCTTCCCGGCCGGGCCGCCGTCGCCCCCGGAGCGTGGGGCGAACCGTACGAAGAGCAGGCAGGCGGCCGACACCCCGAAGCTGGCCGCGTCCACGCCCACCGCGGCGGCCGGGCCGGACCACGCGGCCACCAGGCCCGCGCACAGCGGACCGAGCACGCCCGCCGCGGCGGCGGTCGCGTTCAGCCGGCCGTTGGCCTCGGTGAGCTGCGCGGTGCCGACCAGACCGCGGACGACGGTGACGTAGCCGACCGCGAACAGCATGCCGACGGCCTCGCACAGTGGCAGGACGGCATACAGCAGCCAGACCTGCGGGCCGAACAGCCACACCAGCGGGATCACGCCGTACAGCACCATGCGCACCAGGTCGCAGACGATGAGCAGCCGGCGGCGGTCGACCCGGTCCACCAGGGCCCCGGCGAAGACGGCCGCCAGCACCGAGGCGGCTCCGCCGACCGCCGTGAGCAGGCCCATCCGGGCCAGGGAGCCGGTGGCCTGGAGGACCAGCAGGGGCAGGGCGATGAGGGCGAAGGAGTCCCCGAGGACGGAGAGGGTCTGCGCGACCCAGAAGATCCCGAAGTCCCGTTGCCGCCAGAGCGGGCGGCCGTCGGGGGCCCGCTGATCGGTGCGTCGTACGCCCGGAGCCGGGCTGCCCGGTTCGCCCTCGCGCTGCGCCTCGTACGCCACGCGGCCCCTTCCCCTCGTCCTGGACCCGGCAACCTTACGGCTGCCCTGCGACGACCCGCATGTGAATAGCGCGCGCCTCGCCCGCACACGGGCCTGCCGACCGGGTCGCATCCCGACGCGCGACGCGAGCGGGGTGCGTCCGCGGCCACCGGGTTCCGCCCCCCGCCACGGCCCGTCCCCACTACGGTGACCCCATGACCGTGGGCACCGAGGAAACCCGGCTGATCGTCCTGCGCGGGAACAGCGCCTCGGGCAAGTCGACGCTGGCGACCGGCATCCGTGACCGCTTCGGCCGGGGTCTGGCCCTCGTCGCCCAGGACAACCTGCGCCGTGTCGTCCTGCGCGAGCACGACCGGCCGGGAGCGGCCAACATCGGTCTGATCGACACCGTCGCCCGGTATGCGCTCGACGCCGGCTACCACGTCGTGATCGAGGGCATCCTCTACGCCGACCGCTACGGCGACATGCTCACCCGCCTCCGCACCGACCACCGCGGCCCCACCCACGGCTACTACCTGCACGTCCCGTTCGAGGAAACCCTCGCCCGGCACGCCACCAAGCCCGACCTCGCCCACATCACCGAGCGGGAACTGCGCTCCTGGTACCGCCCCCTCGACCTCCTCCCCGATGCCGTGGAGACGGTCGTCGACGCGGCGAGCCCGGCACCCGAGACGGTCGAGCGGATCATGCGCGAGACGGGTTTGGCGGAGCTTCCCGCACGGGAGAGCTGACGAGGGTCGGGCTCGGTGCGCCGCGGGCCTCGCCGGAAGGCGGCGGCGTTTGCGTGCGGTGATCGCGCGACCGGCATGCCGGGACCTCTGCCCGGCTGGAGATCAACGGCGGACCGGGACGGCTGACCGAGGCACGTCACGTCACCTCGTCCCTCACTGTTCCCCCAACTGCCATTGCCCGTCACACTGTTCGCCGGTGAACCTGAGCAGCGTTCATCTTTCACCCCCCGCTTCCTCTCACCGGAGAGACACCCCCCATGAGACGACTCATCGGCACCCTCGCGGCCGCCGCCCTGGCCGTGACCGGTCTGGCCGCCGGCGGCGCGACGCCCGCGGCAGCGGTCACCACCGGCTCGTTCAACGTCCTGACGTACAACGTCGCGGGTCTCCCCGAGGGCATCAGCTCCGGCAACCCGGAGAAGAACACCCCGCTGATCTCCCCGCGCCTGGCGTCGTACGACATCGTGAACGTCCAGGAGGACTTCAACTACCACGCGGCCCTTTACGCGGGCGACAACCACCCGTACCGCACCGCCACCAGCGGGGGTGTGCCTTTCGGCGACGGCCTCAACACCCTCTCGGACTACGCCTTCCAGGACTTCGAGCGGGTGAAGTGGAAGGACTGCACGGGCACCAACTGCCTGACACCCAAGGGCTTCTCACTGGCCCGGGTGCGGCTCGCCGAGGGCGTCTTCGTGGACCTCTACAACGTCCACACCAACGCCGACGACACGGACGAGGCGCACGCCGCCCGCCGCGCCAACATCAAGCAGCTCTCCGACTTCATCCAGGCGAACTCCGCGGGCAACGCGGTGATCGTCATGGGCGACACGAACACCCGGTACACGCGCACGGGCGACAACATCCGCACCCTGGCCGAGGAGAACGGCCTGACCGACCCGTGGGTCAAGCTGGTGAAGGGCGGTACGCCACCGACGCAGGGCGCCGACGCGCTGCTGTGCCCCACGACGGCGCCGACCAACGACTGCGAGGTCGTCGACAAGGTCTTCTACCGCGGCAGCGACCTGCTGACCCTGGACGCCACCCGCTACAACAACGAGTGGGCGTCCTTCCTGGACTCCGCGGGCGCCAACCTCTCCGACCACTTCCCGCACACGGTCGACTTCTCCTACACCCTCAACTCGTCCCTCAAGGCGAGCGACTTCTTCGGCGGCCCGCACGGCACGGCCTTCAACGACGCGGACGACCTGCCCGCGACGCCGTCCCCCCGCACGCTGACGCTCCGCGGCGGTTCCCGCCTGGACGCGGTGGCCCTGACCCACGACGGCGGTACGACGCTCGCCCACGGCGGTACGGGTGGCACGGCCGGCTCGCTGACCCTCGCGGCCGGCGAGCACCTCACGTCCGCGAAGCTGACACAGGGTCAGAAGGACGGACGTACAAGGATCTTCTCGGCGGCGTTCACCACCGACAAGGGCCGCACCCTGTCCACCGGTACGGCGACCACGGACACGAAGACCTTCACGGCCCCGTCCGGCTGGCAGATCGTCGGCTTCACGGGCCGGGCGGGCGGCGAGATCGACAAGCTCGGCGTGCTGTACGCGCCGATCGGCTGAGGCCGGCCCAGGTAGTTCGCCCGCCCGAAAGCTAGGGCAACTAGGCTATAAGCTAGTTGCCCTAGCCAAGGGAGGTAGGTACCCCCATGCCCCGAGCCGGGCTCACCCCCGACCGCATCACCGCGGCCGCCGCCGACCTGGCCGACGAGGCCGGTTTCGAGCACGTCACGCTGTCCGCCCTGGCCCGGCACTTCGGCGTCAAGGACGCGAGCCTGTACTCGCACGTCAGGAACCTGCGGGACCTGCGCACCCGCGTCGCCCTCCTCGCCGGCGGCGAGATGATCGACCGGATCGCCGCCGCCGTGGCGGGACGGTCCGGGAAGGACGCCCTGGCCGCCTTCGCCGGGGCCTACCGGGAGTACGCCCTCCAGCACCCGGGCCGGTACGCCGCCACGCAGAGCCGCGTCGACCCGGCCCTCGTCACCGACTCCGCCGCCATGCTCCGCACCGCCGAGATCACGTACGGCATGCTCCGCGCCTACGGTCTCGACGAACCCGACCTCACCGACGCCGTACGGCTGCTGCGCGCCACCTTCCACGGCTACTGCGCCCTGGAGTCCGCCGGCGCCTTCGGTCACCCCCGCGCCGTGCAGGCCTCCTGGGACAGGGCGATCGACGCCCTGCACATCGCGCTCGCGCACTGGCCCCGCGAGGAGAAGAGCCATGGCTGAGGAACCACTTCACTACGACGTCCGGGGCGACGGGCCCGTCCTGCTCGTCCTCCCCGGCGGCGCCGGCCACCCCATGGGGCTCGACGCGATGACGGACGTGCTCGCCGAGCACTTCACGGTCGTCACCCACGACCCCCTCGGCCTCGCCCACGGCCGCCTCGGCCGGCACGTCGACGACCAGCGGGTGGAGGACTGGAGCGAGGGGGCGTACCGCGTGCTCCAGCGGACGTTGCCCGAGGGGGAGTTCGCGTACGTCCTCGGCACCAGCTCGGGCGGGATCGCGGCCCTCGACCTGCTCGCCCGGCATCCGCGGCGGCTGCGGCACGTCGTCGCACACGAGCCGCCGTGCGTGGGAGTGCTGCCGGACGGGGATCGGCAGCGGGCCATGTTCCGGGAGGTGTACGACACCTATCGTGCGGCGGGACCCGAGGCCGCCGCGGCACGGCTCGGCGCCAGGCTCGCGGGGCGGGAGGCAGGTGAGCTTCCCCAGGGGCAACCCCTTTCCCGTGATGAGGAGTTGGGCCGGCCGATGGCCGTCTTCCTCGCCCATGTCCTGGTGCCGTTCTCGTCGTACACTCCCGACCTGGCGGCCCTTCCCGCACGCCTCACCCTCGCCGCCGGAGCCGATTCACGCGGTCAACTCCTCCACCGCACCGCCAGGTTCGTCGCCGATCGGACCGGGAGCGACTTCGTCGAGTTCCCCGGCGGACACCTCGGTACCGTGGAGCATCCCGCCGCCTTCGCCGCACGGCTCAGGGACACCCTGCTTCCGGTCGCGCCGAAGCCCCGCTGATCCTGCTCCGCCGCGCCCATCCCTCGACCTCGGCGTACGACGGTGCCGCGCCCTGGGGTGCACGGCCCGCCCGGATCTCCGTCACCGTCTCCAGCGCCGCGCCCAGCGCACGCCGGTACAGCAGTGAGCCGAGGCTGACGCGGCGTACGCCGAGGTCGGTGAGGTGGGGGACGGTCGGCCCGGTGGGTGAGTAGAGGATGTTGAGGGGCACGGCCAGCCGCTTCACCAGGGCGGCGATCCGGGCCGGGTCGGTCAGGCCGGGGACGAAGACGCCGTCGGCGCCCGCCTGCTGGTAGGCGTCCAGGCGGGTCAGGGTGTCCGTGAGGTCGCCGTCGCCCAGCCAGTACGTGTCGGTGCGGGCGTTCACGAACAGGCCGGGGGCCGCGGACTTCACCGCGGCGATCTTCCGGGCGTGCCGGGCCACCGGACCCAGGCCGTCCTCCAGGTTGATGCCTGCCGCCCCGAGCACGGACAGCTCGCGCGCCAGTTCCGCCACCCGCTCCGGGTCCTCGCTGAAGCCGTCCGCCGCGTCCACGGAGAGCAGGAAGGGTTCCGTGCCCAGGGTCTGGGCGAGCTGGAGGGTGTGTTCGCGGGTGGCCGGTGATCCGTCGGGCAGACCCACGGCCGCGGCCAGGGCGAGGCTCGTCGTGCCGATCGCGCGGAAGCCCTGCGCGGCCAGCGCCGTCGCGGAGGCGTGGTCCCAGGCGTTGGGGAGCAGCAACGGCTCCTCGGTGAGGTGGTGGAGTGCGGCGAAGGCGGTCATGTCCGCCACGGTAGGGGCGGCTCGGTTCGGTGTCCGCCGAAGTGTTCCGGCGGCACCTCGCGCCGACCGGGCCCGTGCGGCAACCTTTGACCGCCCGGCGGCGACTGCCGGACATGACATCTGCAAGACGCCCCGCCGGCCACCGCCGGGTCCGCGCCGCCCGCAAGCCCGTCCTCGCCGGACTCGTCGCGGCCGGTGCGTTCGTCGGTGCCTGGTACGCCGTGGCCGGTGCCGCCACGCCCGCCGCCCCGACGCTCGCCGTGACCACCACGACCGTGAGCCTGCCGGCCAAGTTCCCCTATCTGTCGTCCGGTTACAACAACACCCGGGAGTGGACGCGGACGGCGACCGCGGCGGCCCCGAACGGCACCCTGCGCGTCGCCTGGCCCGCCTCGGACGGCATCCACGTCACCCCGCTGACGGCCGCCGGGAAGCGCTCGGGCGCGGACACGGTGGTGAAGGGCGCCAAGGAGGTGGGCGGTCTGGTCGCACACAACGACGGTTTCGCGCTCCTCACCCGCGTCGCCGACACCAACAAGTGGAAGGAGACGGCGGCGGCCGTCGTCCGCTACACGGGCGCCAAGGAGACCTTCCGCACCAAGCTCACCTCCACCGCCTCCCACGACACCGCCCCGCTCCTCGACGGCCAGCTCTCCTGGAACGGCACCAAGTACGGCGCGTACTTCGTCGTGCACGGCGCGGGGGGCTTCGCCGACGGGCACTTCGGCGACAAGCTGTCGTACGTCAGCGCCAAGGGTGCCAAGCTCAGCGGTGGTTGGAGCTGGGGCTGCAGCCACAACGAGGGCATCGCCCTGCACCCGGAGAAGACCGGCGCCTTCACCTCCCTCTGCTTCGACGACTGGCGTTCGGGGCTGTTCGTCTCGACGGGGATCGGCGCCCCGGACAACGCTCCGGTCGTGCAGCGCGAGCAGTGCTGGGCCGGTTACTGCGGCGGCACGTTCGCGGGCCGTACCGGCGACCTCGTGAAGTCGTCCACGGGCCGTTACGCCACCGCCTTCGCCTCGCGCGGCGCCGCCTCCGCCGCGAAGAACCCGGACGACGCGAGCGGCCGCGGCTGGACGGTGAAGCCGAAGACGGGCGCGCACCAGGTGACCGTCGCTTTCCTGAAGAACCGCAACACCCCGGCCGGCAAGGCGATCCGCCTGTCCGAGACGCCGGGCACCGAACACGTCAACGTGCGCCTCGCCCCGTACGGCAAGGACCGTCTGCTGCTGTCCTGGGAGTCCTTGAAGAACGCCAAGTGCGCGAGCGGCACCTGCACGGGCACCTTCACGGGCACGCATCTGCGGCTCATCGACTGGAACGGGAAGTTCCAGAGCGCGGACAAGGTCGTCGCGGCGCGGCTGACCGGTGACATCGCCGTACAGAAGGACGGCTCGCTGACCTGGGCGTACGTGCCGGTGACGCCGAGCTACGCGACCGCGCTCACCGGCGCGTCGCCGACCTCGACGAGCCTGAGGATCGCCCGCGTCACGCCGTAGGGGCACAGTCCGCCCCTCGGTGCACGACCGCCACGGGCCGTGCGGGACGGCCCGTGGCGGGTGCGGTCGGCCGACGTCACGGCGTCATCGTGCCGGGCCGGACTCGACCCGTACCGAGGACTCGTCCAGCCGCACCCGCGTCTCGGGACCCTCGCTCCACCGGACCGTCAGCTCCCCCGCCCCGTCCGCCCGCACGCTCACGGTGTCCGCCAGCGGTGCGGGGTCCGGCTCGGCGGTGAGGCGGGCGAGCGCGACGAACAGGGTGCCGCCGTCCCCGGTGACACCGGTGAGCTCGTCGTCCAGGCCGGCCACGGGCAGCAGTTCGGCCCGCGGGCCGTCGGCCGCCGCCCACCCGGTGACCCGCACGGCGGTCCCCGGCGCCGCACCCGACACGAGATGCGCTCGCACCTCGCTCGCCCCGCGCGCGAGCACCACGCTGGTCACCCGCGCACCCCCGCCCGCCGTGTGCCGCGAGGCCACCCAGCCGTCGCCCAGGCCCAGCGGCTCGATCCCGGTACGGCTCGGATCGCCGCCGACGATCACGCTGTTGTCGTACGACGGTGAAGGCGTCGTCACCGTGGAGTACGCGAGGCGCGTGTAGTACGGGTCGTAGCGGACGTCCTCGCTGCCGTGGTTGTGGAGGCGGACGAGCCCGTCCGAACTCGTGGACTGAAGAAGCCAGTTGGGCGCGGCGATCGGCGTCACGGCGTCGGTACGCTCAGCCGGGCCGGGTTCTTCGGGGGCCGTCCACACCTCGTGGTCCGGCGGCAGGAGCAGTCCGAGGAAGCCCTTGCTCGCCCAGTACGGGGAGGCGGGGCCCGAATAGCCCTGCAGGACGGACGGGTCGGATCCGTGCCAGCCGAGGGTGAGCAGGCCGCGCGAGTCGACCGCGCCCCGGTCCAGGAAGTACGTCAGCGCCCCGGAGGCCAGCCGCCGCGTCTGCCCCGGTGCCAGCGGCGTACGGCCGGTCATCGCGCCGAGCCACAGCGGGGCGGTCGTCGCGAAGCGGTAGGTCAGGGAGCGGCCCTGGTGCATCGGGGCGCCGTCGCCGCCGAACAGGCGGGCGTAGTCGGCGAGGTGGCGTTCCAGGCGGCCGCCGTAGAGGTCCAGGAGCCGGTCGTCGTCCGCGAGCCAGGCGTGCAGCACCGGGTAGAGGTGCATGGCCCAGCCGTTGTAGTAGTCGAACTTGCGGCCGTCGCCGTCGGTGTACCAGCCGTCGGCGACGTACCACTGCTCGATGCGTTCCAGGCCGTTGTCGATCGCCTTGCGGGAGGCGTCGGGCTCGTGGCCGATCTCCTGGAGGAAGCCGCCGACCGTGACGGGGAACAGCTCCCAGTTGCAGGGCCAGGCCTCGGCGGTGAGCGCGTCGCCGAGCCAGGCCGCCGCCCGCTGGCGCACGCCCTCGTCGAGGCGGTCCCACAGCAGCGGCCGGGTCAGCCTGAGCGCGAGGGCGATCGACGCGGCCTCGACGAGCGGCTGACCGCGGTCCTCGATGCGGGGCCAGACGCCCGACACGCCCGCGGCGAGCCCGTCGGCGTAGCGTTCGAGGGCGGTCTCGTCACGGCGGAAGGCAGCCAGCAGCAGCGTGCGGGCATAGCCTTCCAGGCCGTCGGAGAGCCGCCCCGACCAGCTCTGGTGGTCGCCGGGGAAGTGGTAGAGGGCGCGGTCCTCGCTGGCGTACGGCTCGACGGCCGCGAGCAGGGCGTCCGCCGCCGCCTCCCAGTGGGCGCGGGTGCAGCCGGTGAGCGGGCTGAGGGTGCGGTCGTGGGGAGGCAGCTGCATGGGTCTCTTTCGTGCGGGATGTGCTGGTTCGTGGTTCGGATCGGCCTGAGCCTGGGGCGCCCCGGTTCCGGTCGGAGCGCCCCAGGGGTCTATGACACCCGCACCAGGCCCTCGGGCACCAGATGCTGGGCGACGAGTTCGTCACGGACCAGTTCCGCGTACACGGTCGCGCCGTGGGCGGAGGTGTGCGTGTTGTCCCGTTTCTCGTTGTAGAGGTACAGCGCCTTGGAGCCCTCGACTCCCAGCGACTCCACGACCGCCTTCGTCTTCGCCGTCAGGTCGATCAGCGCGACGTCCTCGGCGGCGGCGACCGAGCGGACGACCTCGGGGTGGTTCACGCCGAGTCCGTTGACCAGGAGTGCGGTCCCGTTGTTCAGGGTGCCGTCGGAGTTGAACCAGCGGCGCACGATCGGGGTGACGAGGACCGGCTTGCCACCCTTCTCCCGCACGCCCGCCACGAGTGTCTCCAGGTTCGCCCGGTAGGTCGCCTCGTCGGTCGTCTTGTCGTTGTGGGCGAGCTGGATCATGACCAGGTCACCGCGGCGGATCTGCGGCTGGACGGTGGCCCACAACTGGGGGTTCCCCAGATACGTCACCGTACTCTCGCCGGAATCGGCGTAGTTGGCGACGGACACGCCCTTGCGGAGGTACTGGGGCAGTTGCTGGCCCCAGCCGGAGTACGGGTCGCCGGGCTGGTCGCAGACCGTGGAGTCGCCGACCAGGAAGATCTGGCGGGCGTGCCGGGCCGGGGTGACCTTGATGTCGGCGAGCGCGGGGGCCGTACCGCCGAGGACGAGGTCCAGGCCGGGGGTGCCCGCGGGGCCGGTCGGCTCGCCCTCGGGGGTGCGGACGTTCACGGTGAAGCTGCGGGCGACCCGCTCACCGGCGTCGACGGCGGTCTCCGGGAGCAGGGAACGCCGGGTCTCGCCGGCGATGCTCGTGCTCGACCCGGCGTCGCCGCCGAGGAGGACCAACACGTCGTAGGTGCCCGGCGGGAGGTCGAAGTGGCAGGCGGTGGCGGTGCAGTTGTCGATACCCAGCGGGCGCTGACCGCCGTGCGCCTGGGCGGGTACGGCGGTCACTGCGGCGCTCAGGGTCAGCGCCGCCAGCACGGCGAGGTTGAAACGTCTCATACGGCTCCTCCGACGGTCCTGCGACAGGGCGACAAGGCCTGGCGGCTGGACCGTACCGCTCTTGGCAAGCGCTTTCTAGTCCTTGGATCGTTTTCACATAATCGCCAACTCGGCAGCAGTGAAAGCCCTTTCGCGAAATCGATTCAACTGTCACTCTGCCAACCAGGATCCGCCGGGCAGGCCCCGGCACCCGACCCCCACACCTCCCGAAGGAGGCACCCCCATGTCCAAAACCGCGAACAACAGACCGGTCCCACGCCGTACCTTCGTCCTCTCCGCCGCGGCCGCCGCCGGTACGGCCGCCCTCGCCGGCCCGCTCGCGCAGACCGCGTCCGCCGCGACCTTCGGCTACACCGACGACGGATCCAACTACGTCGTCGACACCGGCGCCAACCTGGTCTTCAAGGTCAGCAAGACCAACGGCGACCTGACCTCGCTGGTCTACCGCGGCACGCAGTACCAGGGCTACGGCGGCAAGAACTCGCACATCGAGTCCGGCCTCGGCACCTCCACCGTGAGCATCAAGCAGTCCGGTACGACGATCCTGATCTCGGTCACGTACGGCACGCTGAAGCACTACTACGCGGCCCGCAGCGGCGAGAACAACATCTATCTGTGGACCAACAAGGCCGACACCTCGGTCAGCGCGACCCGCTACATCCTGCGCGTGAACGCGGGCAAGTTCCTCAACGACGAGTCCGACTCCTACACGTACGCGCCCACCACCATCGAGGCCTCGGACGTCTTCGCGAAGTCCGACGGCCAGACCCGCTCGAAGCACTACACGAAGTCCCGGGTCATCGACTACAACTACGTCGGCTGGACCACCGGCAGCGTCGGCCTGTACATCGTGCGCTCCAACCACGAGAAGGCCTCCGGCGGCCCGTTCTACCGTTCCCTCCTGCGCCACCAGAGCGCGGACGGCGGCGGCCTGTACGAGATCCTGTACTACGGCGAGAACCAGACGGAGGCCCAGCGCTTCGGCCTCCAGGGCCCCTACGTCATCGCCTTCACGGACGGCGGCGCCCCCTCCTCCTCGCTGTACCCGGGCACCCTCACCACGTCGTGGGCGGACTCGCTCGGCATCTCCGGGTACGTCGCGTCGGGCGGCCGGGGCAAGGTCGCGGGCGTCGGCATCACCGGGCGGAACACGTCGTACGCCTACACGGTCGGGCTCGCCAACTCCGCTGCCCAGTACTGGGGTTCGGCCCGGTCGTCGGACGGCTACTTCTCCATCGGCGGTGTCCTTCCGGGGACGTACACACTGACCGTCTTCAAGGGTGAACTCGCCGTTCACACCAGCTCGGTGAGCGTCAGCGCGGGCGGGACGACCACCCTCAACTCCATCGCGATCCCGTCCTCGAACGACCCGAGCAACGCGAGCGCGATCTGGCGCATCAACGACTGGAACGGCACGCCCAGCGGCTTCAAGAACGCCGACCTGATGACGTACGCCCATCCGTCCGACGTCCGGGCCGCCTCCTGGACCGGCAACGTGGTCATCGGCAGCGGCACCGAGACCTCGGCCTTCCCCTGCTACCTGTGGAAGGACGTCAACAGCGGCATCATCGTCTACTTCAAGCTGACGGCCGCCCAGGCCGCCGCCGCGCACACCCTGCGCATCGGTGTGACGACGGCCTACGCGAACGGCCGCCCGCAGGTCGTCATCAACGACACCTGGACCTCGGCCGTCCCCTCGCCGCCCACCCAGCCGAGCACACGGTCGCTGACCGTGGGCTCGTACCGGGGCAACAACAACACGTTCACCTACAGCGTGCCGGCGTCCGCCTGGCTGACGGACACCGGCGCGTACAACACGCTGAAGATCTACGTGGCGAGCGGTTCGGGGAGCACGTCCTACCTCAGTGCGGGCACGGCGATCGACGCGATCGACCTGCTGGCCTGACCTGATCGGCCGTCATGTACCGCGCGTCCACTGCTGGTTGGTCGCTCCGTTGCAGGTGTACGTGATCACCGCGGCGGAGTTGGCGGTGGACGCGCCGTTCACGTCCAGGCACTCGCCGCTCGTGCGGGCCTTGATGGTGACGTACGAGCCGCTGGTGGTCAGCGACCACTGCTGGCTGGTCGCGGAGGCGTTGCAGTTCTCCTGCGTGACCGTGCTCGCGTTCTCCTGCACGCACAGGGAACTGCTCCTGACCATCAGCTGGTAGTAGCCACCGGAGAGCGGCTTGAACCAGTACCTCTGGTTGTTGCCGCCGTTGCAGTCGTACTGCTTGATCTGGGCGCCCTGCCACAGCGACTGGCTCGTCACGTCGGCACACCTGGACGAGTGCCGGGCGATCAGCGTGTTGTACGTGGCGCTCGTGCCGCTGACCGTGCCGGCGGCCGTGTCGACGGTGACCTCCGGGGACCAGGACATGGACATCGAGGTCGAGCTGGGGAAGCTCAGCGGCAGCCACACGTACCGGGAGTCGTTGACGGTCCCGCCGAAGGCGTTGCCCCAGCGGTCGCCCAGGTAGAGGTACGAGGTGCCCGAAGTGCCCTGCACGGGCAGGACGAACGCGGTCTGCGAGCCGTACGTCGTCGAGTCGCCGACGTTGGTCATCGCCGACCAGGGCCCGGCGATGCTGGTGGCGGTCGCGTACTGCTGCTGGTTGGGGTTCCAGCCGGTCGCGCCCGAGGTCAGCATGAAGTAGACGTTGCCCCGCTTGAACAGGGCGGGCGCCTCGCGGTGGCCGCCGTGCCAGGGGTCGGCGACCAGGCTCGCGATGCCGGTGTAGTCGGCGGTGAGCCGGTAGATCTGCAGATCGTAGTTCTCGCGGGCGGCGGAGACCATGTAGCCGGCGCCGTCGGTGTCCACGAAGACCGTGATGTCGCGGGACATGTGCTGGCCGAGCGGGCGGAAGCTGCCCCGCCAGGCGTAGTTGCCGTCGACGGTGTCGGAGACGGCGACGGCGGCGCGGGCCTCGCTGTAGTCGGTGCCGTTCTCCTTGTGCATCCACATCACGAACTTGCCGGTGGACGCGTTGTACATGACCTTGGGCCGCTCGATGTTGGCGGTGGCCAGCTCGGGGTCGGTGGCCTCGGTCAGGACGTGGCCCCGGAACTCCCAGTTCTTCAGGTCGCTGGAGCGGTACGCGTCCACGTACCGGAAGGTGTTGTCGGCGTTGCGGTTCTCGCCGAACCAGTAGTAGTAGGAGCCGACCTTGAGGACCCCGCCGCCGTGGGCGTGCACGGGGTTGCCCGACGTGTCCGTGAACTGGGTGCCGTTGGTGATGGTCTGGGGTGCGGCCTGGGCGGGTCCGGCGGTGGCCAGGGCGCCGAGCAGCGCGAGACAGAGGGCGAACAGGGCCGCGTAGGCACGTCTCATCTCACACACTCTCCTTGACCGGTTCGGCGGAGGCGGCCGGCGCCGTGTCCGCCACGGGGATGCCGAAGTCGGGGGTGCCGTCGGCCTTCCAGCCGAGCTTCTGGACGCGGGTGTGGCGGTTGGGGTCGTTCAGCGGGTCGCCGACGATCTCCTTGTACTGGCGGGCGTGGTAGACGAGGACGTCACTGCGGCCGTCCTCGGCGACGGTGAAGCAGTTGTGGCCGGGACCGTACTGCTTGGTCGTGTCGTTGCTCGTGAAGACCGGGGTCGGCGACTTGGACCAGCTCGCGGGGTTCATCAGGTCGCTGTGCGCGTCGGCGGTCAGCAGACCCATGCAGTAGTTGAAGTCGGTGGCGGCGGCGGAGTACGTCATGAACAGGCGGCCGTTGCGGACGATGACCGACGGGCCCTCGTTGACCTTGTAGCCGATGCACTCCCAGTCGTACTCCGGGGTGGACAGGCGCACTTGGGGGCCCGTCAGGGTCCACGGGTTCGCCATCTTCGACAGCCACAGGGCGGTGTTGTTGCCCATGTCCGGCTCGTGCTGCGCCCAGGCGAGGTAGCGGCTGCCCCGGTGGGTGAAGGTGGTGGCGTCGAGGGAGAAGGTCTCCCAGGCGGTCTTGATCTGGCCGCGCTCGGTCCACGTCCCCTTGAACGGGTCGCGGTGGGCGTTCTCCAGCACCCAGATGCGGATGTCCCAGACGCGCTCCGCGGGCGCCGCGGCGAAGTAGATGTACCACTTGCCGCCGATGCGGTGGATCTCCGGCGCCCAGATGTGCGCGCCCATGTCGCCGGTCGTGTGCCTGGTCCAGATCACGGACTCGGCGGCGGTCGCGAGACCGTTCAGCGTGCGGGAGCGGCGCAGGATGATCCGGTCGTACTCGGGTGCGGTCGCCGTGAAGTAGTAGTGGCCGTCGGAGTGGCGGTGGATGTGCGGGTCGGCGCGGTTGCGGACGAGCGGGTTCACGTACGGGACTGCTTTCGGGGTCGGGGCGGCGTGGGCGACACCTGGGGCGGCCGCCGCCAGGGCGCCCGCGGCCAGGGCACCCTTCAGCAGCAGTCTGCGGTGGGGGTCTTCCGGCAGGTCGTTGTCGCGGCTCATGCAAACTGCCTCTCGCGGGGGGTACGAGATGTTCGGAATTCCGAACGACATCTGTCATTACGAACGCCGAAAAGGTATGGGTGTGCAACCAAGAGGTCAACGGGTTCGACGAGACTGGAGCAGGCGCTTTCTGCCGGGCGAATTTCTGTTATCGGCCGGCGTACCGGTCCGTCTCCGATCCGTGCGCAGCCATACCCACAAGACAGCAGCGGCCGCCGGCGCCCTCGCGGCCGTGGCCGCCCTCCTCGCCACCGCTCCCCCGGCGGCGGCCGCCGGCACCCGGGACGTCACCGCCGACGTACTCGCGGACCGGGACGTCACGCTCACCGGCGACACGGTCGTCACCGTGCCGTCGGGGACGACGACGTACGACGGAGTCTTCCGCGGCGAGGGAACGCTCACCGTGCGCGGCGGCGGGACGCTGGTCCTGACCAAGGACAGCGACTTCACCCTGCCGAAGTCCCGGCAGAGGCAGCGGGTGGCGACACCCGGCGGCAACCACCCCTACGTCACCGTGGCCGCCCCCGATCCACCCGCGATCACGGTCGAGCGGGGCGCGACCCTGCAGTACGGCACCGGCGGCACGACCGGCCTGATCGGCCACTTCCCGTACAACACCCCGGCGTTCCGGCTCAACCAGGACAACATCAGGGTCGACGGCACCCTGCGCCTCTCCCTGAAGAGCGCCTACAACCTGGGCACCATCAGCGGCTCCGGCCTGATCACCCAGCCGAGGTTCCTCTGGGGCACCTGGGACCTGTCGGGCACCCACCCCTTCTCCGGAGTGATCGACAACGGCACCCAGGTGAACGCCGGACGACCCGAGTTCGCGACCTCCCTGCCGGGCGTGCGCAAGGTCCTCAACCAGGGCACCTGGACCGTGGACACCCCGCTGGGCCGGACGGTCACCCAGGGCATGGACTTCTACCAGCGCGAGTACGGCAGCGACATCAACGTCCAGTCCCGGCCCGGCAGCAAGGTCGTCCTGACCGGGCAGTACAGCTGGTCGGACCAGGGCGGCGACACCGACCCCTCGCTCAGCGACCCCGCCCTGAACTGGACGCCCGCCCGGAAGAACGTCAACAAGCGCGGCACCAACATCAAGGGCGCGAACGTCCAGTGGGGCGACGGCACCACGAACAAGATCTTCATGCCGGGCACCGCCGAGACCGTCTACATCAACCTCCTCGCCGCCCGCTCCCGTTCGCAGCTCACCTTCGACTACAACGGCCCGGTGACGCTCGGCGCCCCCATCGGCGGCGGCCGGTTCCACGACACGCTGTCCGCACCCGGCGCCGGGGACGTCGTCATCGCGGGAACGCGCGGGAACGACGTCACCTTCGCGGCGAAGCAGTACTACGACGGTTCGACGACCGTGCGGAAGGGGGCGGTGCTGCGGCTGGGTTCGGCCCAGGGAGACGGCTCCCTGCTGACCGGCACCGAGCGCCGACGGGTGGTCGACGACGGGACGCTCGTCGTGAACAACGCCAAGGCCGCGATCTCGCTCGCGTACGTGAGCGGAAGTGGCGCGTTCACGCAGGCCGGGGCGGCCACGACGACCCTGACGGGCAGCGCCGTGACGTACACCGGTGCCACCACGGTCAAGAAGGGCACGCTGGCCCTGCGGTCGGGGGCGACTCTCGTACGCAGCAAGGTGATCCGGCTCTCCTCGGCCAGGTCGCGGCTGGACGCCGGGACGGCAGGGCTGCGGGTGGCGACCACGCTGACCGGCAAGGGCACGGTGAAGGGAAACGTGACCAACGAGGGCGTCGTCGCGGGCGGCCTCACCGTCTCCGGCGACTACACCCAGCGGGCGAAGGGCGAACTGGTCCTGCGGGACGAGCCGTTGACGGTGACGGGGGCGGTGCGGCTGGCCGGGGACCTGGATCTGTCGGCCGCCGGGTCGGGTCCGGCGCGCGAGATCACCGTGCTGGAGCATGCGGGGCGCGCGAGGACCGGCGGTGCGTTCACCGGGCTCAAGGAGGGCGCGAAGGTGAAGCTCGCCGACACCACGTATCGCATCAGCTACAAGGGGGGTGACGGCAACGACGTCGTGCTCGGTGCGGATGTTGTGAGCCCGTCGGCGTCCGCCGCTCGCGGGACGGAGCCGTCCGGTGCCGTTGCGGCCGGCACACGGGTTGCCAACGCTGCGAGCGACGGGCTCGGCTGGTGGCCGATTGTGCTCGCGGTGGGACTGCTGCTGGGGCTCGTGGTGCCCGTGACGATGCGCAGGAGGGGCGGTCGGCGTAGGGGCGGGCGGCACGCGGCGCACGGGTAGCGGTGCGCGGCGTCGGGGCCGGCGTCGGGTGGTGTCGCTCACCCGCGCTTGCGGGGTGCCGCTGCGCCCACCCGTGCCGCCCCAGCGAAACGACTGCCCGCAGCTGGGGCGTGGCTGGGCGCGGCTGGGTGTCAGCGGCCGCTCGGGGCCTCCGGGAAGCCCAGGCGGGGGGCCAGGGCTCGGGCCTCCGTCGCCCACCTCGCCAGGAAGGCGAGGGTCAAGCCGCGCTCCCGGTAACGGTGTTCGGCGTCCACGGGCCGGTCGCCGCCGTAGTCCCGCTGTTCCTCGCCCGCGCGGGCCAGCATGAGCGCGGTGAGCCAGTCGTACTTGACGGCGGAGGCGCAGACCGCGAGCCGTACCAGGTTCTCGTCGCCCTTCCAGCCGCTGTCGCGCAGACCGCGCAGATACGCCTCGTAGGCCCGCGCCGCGTACTTGGGAAGGCGGGCGGCCGGGACGAACAGGTCGAAGACGGTGTCGGGAAGGTAGTTGCCGAGATCCTCCCCGAGGGCTCCGTCACCGGCGAAGGCCCAGTCGTACACCACGCTGCGGGTGCCGTCGGCGCGGGTGTTGGCGGGCCACAGGTCGAGGTGGCTGAAGGCGCGCGGCAGGGACTCCATGACGTGGAGGAACCACTCGCGGTCGTGGTGCAGCCGGACCATGTCACGGCGCAGGCCCTCGGGGAAGTGGTCGCGGACCAGGGGCTGTTGCCAGGCCTCGTCGTCGTCGAGGAGTTCCTGGCCGAGGGTGTTGCTGCCGACGTACTGGCGCAGGAAGCGGTGCGAGAGCCACGGCTGGTCGTCAACCTCGCCGACGGCTCCCTGGGCGGCGCCCAGGCGGCGGGCGTGTTCGAGGTGACGGGCGACCTTCCAGCGGGTGGCCGGTTGGCCCCGTACCCGCTCCAGCCAGAGCGCGATGTCGCCGTCGGCCCGCTCGACGCAGGCCAGCAGCCGGGGGGCGCGGACGCCGTACGGCTGCCAGACCTGGGCGAGGCCGGAGGTGTAGACGTCGGCCTCGCGCCGCCAGTAGTTCCAGTGCCGGGGGTCGTCCGAGGCCGCCCAGCGTCCGGTGGCCGCCTTGGAGCGGGTGAGGACCTTCAGGATCGCCGTGCGGTCATCGGCGCTGACGCTCCAGACGCCGCCGGTGACGCCGTTGTCCGCGTTGTGGGTGAGGGAGGACAGGAAGGCCGGCCCGGTGAAGGGGCCGAGGACCTGCTGGGCCTCCTCGTACAGACCCTCGACATCGGCGACTTCGCCGTCCACGGCATCGGGATGCACGGCATGGGTGTCAGGCATGTCCCCAGGCTAGGCGGCTGCTTCCGTCGTCTCCCGGCGGCCACGCAGCCACACGTACACGGGGATGCCCGCGAAGAGGAACAGCACGCCCTGGTAGACGGCCGCGTAGCCGGCGCCCGCGATCAGCCAGAACGCGAACGCGAAGGAGAGCGCGGCCACGATCAGGTCGCGGACCAGGCCGGCCGGGCGGACCTGTTCGCGGGTGCCCCTGGCCAGCCAGTACAGCTGGGCGGCCGCGGACAGCAGGTAGGGCACGCAGCCGGTGAACGTGGTGATCAGGACGAGGACGCGGAACGTGGTGTCCGGGCCGGCGGTGTAGTTGAGGCCGATCAGGAGGGTGCCGAGGACCACGCAGGCCCAGACGCCGAAGCCGGGCACCCCCCCCTTGCCGACCTTGGCGAAGGGCGCCGGGAAGAGACCGTCGCGGGCGGCGGCGTACGGCATCTGCGCGGCCATCAGGATCCAGCCGTTGAGGCAGCCGGTGATCGAGGCGACGGCGACCAGGGCGATCGCGGTGCCGCCCCAGGTGCCGCCGGTCATCGAGTTCACGGCGTCGGCGAAGGGGGCGCCGGAGTCGACCAGCTTGTCGTGCGGGACGAGACCGAAGACGGCGACGATGCCGAGGATGTAGACGAGGGCGGAGCCGAGTGTGCCGAGGACGCTCGCGCGGCCGACGTTGCGCTCGGGGTCGCGGACCTCGCCCGCGCTGACGGCGGCCGACTCGACGCCGAGGAAGCTGTAGAGGAGCAGCGCGGCTGAGGCGGCCAGCGCGCCGGAGACGCTCTCGCCGGAGGCGTTGAAGGGGCCGTAGTTGTCGGTGTCGACGAAGAAGAGGCCGACGGTGGCGACGAGCAGCAGCGGCACGAACTTCAGGATGGTCGAGACGACCTGGACCGCGCCGACCCAGCGGGTGCCCGCGAAGTTCGCGGCGGCCGGCAGCCACAGCGCCGCGAGCGCGACCAGCGCTTCCAGGGTGTGGTTGCCGTGCAGGGGTATCAGGACGTCGACGTAGCCGACGACCGCGACCGCGAGGGCGGCGATGCTGACCCAGCACATCGTCCAGTACGACCATGCCGACAGGAAGCCCGCGAAGGGCCCGAAGGCGTCACGCGGGTAGACGTACAGACCGCCGGTGACCGGGCTGCGCCGGGCCAGCTTGCCGAAGAGCAGCGCGAGCAGCACCGCGCCGACCGACAGGACGACGAAGGCGAGCAGGCTGACACCGCCGTACGGGGCCACCGTGGCGGGCAGCGCGAAGATGCCGCCGCCGATGATGTTGCCCATGACGAGGGCGGTGGCGGCGGCCGGGCCGAAGGTGCGGCGGCGCGGGGCGGCGGTGCCCGGTTCGGCCGGTTCCGGCTCGGTGGTGTCGGTGGGACTGGGGGCGGTCATGGCGGATCCCTGGGGAAAGGGGGCGGGGAGGGCGTGATCGTAACCCGGCATTCCACATGCTGGGCAATCTGTTCATGTAATGGACACACGCGGTGGTCCCGCCGCCCCGTCGACTAGCGTCGTGACATGAACAGCGACACGCCTTCCTCTCTGTCCGCAGCCCTCGCCGCCGGGACGGTCGTCCTCGACGGCGGCATGTCCAACCAGTTGGAGTCCGCCGGGCACGACCTGAGCGACGAACTGTGGTCGGCCCGGCTGCTCGCCGAGCGGCCCGAGGCGATCGCCGAGGCGCATCTCGCCTACTTCCTGGCGGGCGCGGACGTGGCGATCACCTCCAGCTACCAGGCGACCTTCGAGGGCTTCGCGAAGCGGGGCATCGAGCGGACGCGGGCAGCCGAACTCCTCGGCCTGAGTGTCGCGTTGGGCCGCGACGCGGCGGCGCAGGCACGGGCGAAGGGTGTCACCCGGCCGCTGTGGGTGGCGGCCTCGGTGGGGCCGTACGGCGCGATGCTCGCCGACGGCGCCGAGTACCGCGGCCGTTACGGGCTGAGCGTGGCCGAGCTGGAGGCCTTCCACCGGCCCCGCCTGGAGGTGCTGGCCGCGGCCGGTCCGGACGTCCTCGCGCTGGAGACGGTGCCCGACGCCGAGGAGGCCGAGGCGCTGCTGCGGGCGGTGCGCGGACTCGGGGTGCCGGCCTGGCTGTCGTACAGCGTCGCGGGCGACCGCACCCGTGCCGGCCAGCCCCTCGACGAGGCCTTCGCGGTGGCCGCCGAGGCGGACGAGGTCATCGCCGTCGGCGTGAACTGCTGCGTCCCCGAGGACGTCGACAACGCCGTCGAGACCGCCGCCCGCGTCACCGGCAAGCCGGTCGTCGTCTACCCCAACAGCGGTGAGGCCTGGGACGCCGAGGCCCGCGCCTGGAACGGCCGCTCCTCGTTCGCGCCGGAGGAGGTCCGGGGCTGGCGGGAATCCGGCGCCCGGCTGATCGGCGGGTGCTGCCGGGTGGGGCCGCAGGCGATCGCGTCCATCGCGCGGACGCTGACCCAGGTGTGAGCCCGGCCCTGTCGATTCCCCTCGTCCCCGTACCCCACCACTGCTAGCCTCCGCATCGGGAACCGGTTTCCATCCATGTTGCCGCTGTTCCCGAGGGGTGGGCGACGCAGCCCGGGGAGAGGGACGAGGCAGGGATGACGAGGAAGAGCGAGGTCGCGGGGCGGAGCACGATCCGGGACGTGGCGACTCGTGCGGGGGTGTCCGCGTCGACCGTGTCGCGGGTGCTCGGCGGCGTGTACCCGGTGAGCTCGGCTACCCGCACGCGGGTGATGCGGGCGGTCCGTGAGCTGGACTACGTCGCCGACGCGCGCGCCAAGGCCGTGGCGGGCGTCGGCACGCCCACGCTGGCGTTCGTGCTGGAGGACATCACCGGACCGTCGTTCGCGCTGATGGCGCACGGCGTGGAGCGTGAGGCGACCCGGCTCGGGCACCTCTGCCTGGTGTGCAGCACGGAGGGCGACGTCCGGCACGAGCTGGAGTTCGTCGAGATGATGCGGGCCCAGCGGGCCGCCGCCGTGATCCTGGTCGGCGGTGCCGCCGACACCGCCGAGTACCGCGAGCGCACCCGCCGCATGGCCGACTCGCTGGCCTCGGCCGGCTCCCGCCTGGTGCTGTGCGGCCGGCCGACGCTGGGCCCCGGGGCACCGGTGACCGTCATCGAGTACGACAACGAGGGCGGCGCCTTCGCCCTGGTGTCCCACGTCCTGGCCCAGGGCCACCGGCGGGTGCTGTTCCTCGGCGGCAAGCCGGACCACACCACGGCCCAGGGCCGCGAGCGCGGCTATCTGGCCGCCCACCGCGCCCGCGGCGTGGAACCCGACCCGGCGCTGCTGCTGCACGGCGACTTCACGCGGGACGCGGGCCACCGCCTGATGCGCGAGGCCCTGAAGGACGGGCTGGACTTCACGGCCGTGGTCGCGGCCACCGACATGGTGGCCGCCGGCGCGCTGACCGCCCTGCACGAGGCGGGCCTGAACGTGCCGGAGGACGTCTCGCTGGCCGGCTACGACGACATCCCGTTCGCCCGCGACCTGCACCCCGCGCTGACCACGGTCCACGTCCCCTACGAGGAACTGGGCCGCCTCGCCGTACGCACGGTCCTGGGCCGCACCGCCGAGACCCCGGACGAGCATCTGCTCCTCGGGACGCATGTGGTGATGCGCGACTCGGTGACGGCACACGACGGCAACCGGTTCCCGAACCGTTCCTGACCCTGCCCCTGGCCCTGGCCCTGGCCGTCCGTCAGAAGCGGCGCACCGACCCTGGCAGCCGCAGCCGCCTGACCACCGACCGCAGTTCCGCACCGCGCGCGGCCGTCGTCCCGCGCGCCGCCGCGATCCGCGCGGGCAGACCGGACTCGCCGGGCAGCCCCTCCCCCGGCTCGCCCGGCTCCCCCGGCTCGTCCCCCGCGGCCGCCCGCGCGTTCGCGTCCGCCGTCCACACCGCGAACTCCCGGTCCCGGGGGCCGTACGCCGTGTGCGGGTCTCCGTCGCCGAAGATCCGCACCGGATGCGAGGCGTCCCAGCTCTGCCAACCGGGGTCGCCCTCGGCGGCGAACCGCACCCACGCCCCGTGCATCGCGTCGGCCAGGACCCGCGGGGTGCCCCAGCCGGCGAGCTTGGCGGAGTCGGGGACCTCGCCGGTGTCGAAGACGAACCCGAGTTCGAGGGCGTGGCAGGCGCCGAGGCCGGGGAGGTTGGAGGGCCAGGCGAACTCGTAGACGTACGACGATCCCGGGCGGGCGTCGGCGAGGCGGTGCAGCGGAAGGCGGAGCAGGTGGTCGGTGACCATCTGGCCGACGATGTCGGCGGTGCCGGACTCGGGGTGCAGGGCGCGGTAGCCGCGGGGCACGTCGTGGCCGCAGTGGCAGCGGGCCATGGCGCCGGCCAGCGCGACCGCGCCGAGCCGGTCGACCCGTTCCAGGAGGCCGCCGGGCACCAGCCACAGCCGGTACTCGTCGCGGGTCCAGCCCGTCATCAGGTCGACGCCGGCCGCCGCGTCACCCTCGACGAGTGCCTCCAGCGGGTCGCGCGGCACGAGGTCGCCGTCGACGACGATCCCGAAGGCGGGCCCGCCGAGCACCGGGCTGCTGAGCCTGCCCGCCTCCGCCTGGGTGCGCAGCAGCAGCTCGCGGTCGACCTCGGCGAAGGCGGCGGCGGTGGCGGGGATCTTCAGCCGGGTCGCCATCCGGCGCACCATCCGCCGTACCTTGTCCCGGTCGCTCGCCTCGGGCGGCCCGCTCTGCAGGATGGCGCGCCGGACCAGGCCCTGGGCCTGCGGGGCGGCCAGCAGGGCGCCGGCGCTGATCGCCCCGGCGGACTGGCCGGCCAGGGTCACCCGGTCGGGGTCGCCGCCGAAGGCCGCGACCGACTCGCGCACCCACGTCAGTGCGGCGAGCTGGTCGCGCAGGCCGGCGTTGGCGGGGGCGTCCGGGAACAGGCCGTAGCCCTCGACGCCGAGCCGGTAGTTGACCGAGACGAAGACGATCCCGTCGCGGGCGAAGGTGCCCCCGTCGTACACGGGCACGGCCGAGGACCCCCGGGTGAGGGCGCCGCCGTGCAGCCACACGATGACCGGGAGCCGGGCACCAGGGCCCGGCTCCGGCGTCCAGACGTTCAGATTGAGGCAGTCGTCGCCGGGCACGACCGGGTCGGACAGGTACTGCGCGAAGGCCTCCGAGTACGGCGGTTTCGGCGCCGTCGGCCCGAAGGATCCCGCGTCGCGCACGCCCGGCCAGGGGTCGGGCGGCTCGGGGGGCCTGAACCGGCGCGGTCCGAACGGCGGGGCCGCGTACGGGATGCCCCGGAACACCGCGACACCTCGTTCGTACCGGCCGCGTACGGCCCCGTAGGGCGTCCTGACCACCGGGTCCCGGCTCGTCCGGCCCGCCTCGTCCGCCTGGTCTGCCGCCGTCATGCGCCCACCAGCCTCCCGCGCCGCGCTCGTGCACCGCGCTCGTGCACCGTGAACAACAGAGCACCACATGGTGGCCCGGTATTCCGGTGCACGAGCCCGGTCCTGCGGCTATTTGGCGTACATCAGCGTGCCGAAGCCGAGCTGGTCGAAGCCGCCGCTGGTGGTGCCGTAGTCCCCTCCCCCGCCCTCGGGGGCCACCGAGAAGCACATCTGGGAGATGTACTTGTCGTCCAGCAGGAGGCGGCGGCCGTAGTGGTAATGGAGCATGGCCCACACCGGGCGCACCTGGCCGCGGGACGCCGAGGAGATCACCGTCTGCGACTGCTTGGCGCAGCTCTGTCCGGTGCCCCAGGTGTAGGTGGTGAAGGGCACGTCGCTGCCGAGGTTGTACTTGGCGACGTACTGGGCGCCCTTCATGAAGCGGCGGCCGTCGTACGAGTAGAGGTCCTCGCCCTGGTTCCAGGCCATCTCGCAGATGGCGCCCATCTGGCCCATGCCCATGACGGTGTGGCCCTGGTCGCGGCCGGACTCCTGCCACTGGCCCAGCGCGTAGCCGTCCGCGTCGGTGTACAGGTACGGCACGGCGTGCGCGAGGGAGCCGTTGCCCGCGCCGGACTTGAAGTAGCTGACGGCCTGGTCGTACTTGGCGCCGTCGTTGTTGAGGATCCCGATGGCCAGGATGGACGCCATGTTGCACAGGTCCCAGTTGGCCCAGTAGTTGGTGATGCAGGCGTCGTTGTGGCCGGTCAGGAACTGGTTGTTGAGCGGGTAGAAGACCTTGACCATCATCTGCTGGAAGCGGCCGAGGTCGAACGCCGGGTAGTCCCGCATGAGTTCCGCCGCGTTGGCGAACTGCCAGCCGTAGATGCCGGCGGCGAGGAACCGGTCGGCGTTGCCGGTGACGGTCGTGAGGGTCGTCGCCCAGGCGTTGAGGATCCTGGCGGCGCACTGGGCGTTGGCCTCGGTGCCGCCCACCTTCCAGCGCAGTGCGTTCTGGTAGGCGGCGGCGATGTCGTTGTAGAGGAGGCCGTAGTTCTCGCCGGTGCCTCCGCGGATGATCGTCGCCGTCGCCCGGGGGGTCCAGGTCGACTGCGAGTGGGAGTTGGCGGTCAGCTTGTTCCAGCCGGACAGCCAGGGGTCGTCGCCCGCGGCGACCCTGACCTTGGCGCGGTTGATGTCACCGGCGTTGTGCAGCATGCCGGGGTGGGTGAAGGCCGCGGGCGCCGCGTTCGCCGTGGTGGCGGCGAAGGCGGAGCCCAGGGCGAGAGCGGCGGTGAGACCGCCGGCGGTCCTGAACAGACCGCGGCGGCTCAGCTCGGTGTGCGGAAGGTGCCGGTGGGGGGATGTGCGGCTCATTGCTTGCATCTCCAATCCGTGGGGGGATCTAGAGGGGCGTGATGCTCACCCCTTGGAACTGCGCTGTGCCGAGGGCGAGCGGGCTGCGGGAGCAGACCACGAGACCCACGTAGTAGGGGGCGTCACCGAAGCCGGGGACCTCGCCGGAGGCGAGGGCGGTCCAGGTGGCGCCGTCGTCGGTGGAGACGGATGCGGTGAAGGCGGTCCCGGTGCGCTTCAGCCGCAGCAGCAGGGGCAGTTGGACGGTGGCGTTGCCGGTGAAGGCGGAGGCACCCGCCACCGTCTTGCGGAGCATGAGCTGTGCGGTGCTCCCGCCGGTGACGATCGCCCCGGCGGCCTGGTCGAACGGCGACAGCGACTTGGCCATCAGCAGCCCGACGCGGTCGGCCGTTGCTCCGGTGCGGGAGACCAGGCGGGCGGTGACCTCGCAGTCGCCGGTCATGGGCCGCCGTACGAACTGGCCGGTCATTCCCTGGTTGTTGACGGTGAGGTCGGTCCCCGAGCCCCGCACCACGAAGGTTCCGTCCTCGTGGGCGGTGCTGCCCGGGGTACGGATGGCGACCACGCCCAGCGTCCCGAAGGCGCGGTCATCGAGGACCACGTCACCGAGATCGCCGTACGTCCAGGGGGCGGGCGGGGGTGTGCCGACCGTGAGGGTGAGGGTGCCGGTGCCGTCCCCGGCAGCGTTGCCCACGGTGGTCGTGACCGTGAACTCGCCGGTCACGGTGGGGGTTCCGGAGATCAGGCCGGTGCGTTTGTCGACGCGGAGGCCGTCGGGCAGGCCGCTCGCGGCGAACCGGACGGGCTCGTGCGAACCGCGCAGCAGATACCGGAAGGCGTCACCCTTGTTGGCGAACGCCGTGGGGGCGGAGGTGGGTTGGGGCACGGTGGGGGTCGGCATCCGCGCGGCGGCGGGCGCCGACAGCGGGCCGCGTCCGGCGGTGTTGGTCTTCGCGACGGCGTAGTGGTACGTCGTCCCGGGCGTGCCGGTCGCGTCCGCGTACCGGATGCGGGTGCCGGATCCGACCGGGCCGATGCCGGTCGCGATGGTCACGTACGGGCCGTCGGCGTCGGTGGCGCGCAGCACCTTGTAGCGGGCGCAGAGGTCGGGGTCGGTCCAGGCCAGCCGGACGGCGTCGGCTCCGGAGGCGGCCCGCAGGTCGTCGGCCGCGCGGGCGGGCCGGGGCACGGACCACACCTCACCCGTCGCGGAGGTGACGCTGACGTTGTCGAAGGCGCCGGTGCCGGTGTCGGCGTACTCCTCGTCGACGCCGAGGCAGGAGGTGAGGACGAGACCGGCGTATGCGATATGCGGCATACCGTCGACCTCGGTGCGACCGACTTCTGTCCACCGTATGCCGTCCGGCGAGATCGCCCCGGTGCACCACTGGCCCTTGCGGGTCAGCCGCACCCAGTAGGGCGCGCGCAGCCGGTAGCCGTCACCCGCGCCCTCCACGTACGGCGCCTCCAGCGGGGTCGCCGACTCGGGCAGGGAGCCGAGGCTGGAGATCGGGAAGGCGGCGGCCGTGGTGATCGTCTGCTGCTGGGAGGGCGGCACGGGGGTGCTGCCGGTGCCCGAGACGTCGGCCCCGGCGGACGGGCGTACGCTCCACACCCCGCTCCAGGTGTGCAGCGGCAGCCCTTGGATGAGCATGGCGGCGTGCGGCGCGTCCGCGTCGAGGGAGGCCCGGAGGCTGACGCCGATCTTGGAGTACTGCGAGCTGAGCGGCCACACGATCCGCGCGGTGACCGTGCCGTCGCCGGGCAGCGGCAGATGGACCAGGCGGTAGGTGTCGGCCGTGCCGGACGCCTCCAGCACGAACCGCTCGCCGTCGAAGGCGGCGGAGCCGGGGATCCTCACGTCCCCCACGTCCCGGGTCGACCAGGGTTCGGGGAGCCCGGCGGTGACGGCGACGGAGGCGGAATCCCCGCTGCCGCCGAGCGAGTTGGCGGCTGTGACGGTGTAGCGGTACGTCCGTCCCGGGCGCACCGTGCTGTCCGTGTACACCGGCTTGTCGACGCCGGTGGCGATCTCCTCGTACGGGCCCTTGGGGACGGTGGCCCGGCGGACGGTGTACGTGGTCGCCCCCGCGGACGGCAGCCAGCTCACGGTGACGGACCTGCCGTCGCCGGCCGCGGTGACGCCCGCCGGCGCCGTGGGCGCGGTCGGGGCGGGGGCCGTCGCCCCGGCGTAGGCGAAGGTGCCCCAGCTGGGCAGGTCGTCGTTGCTGCCCTCGACGAAGCGGGTGCCGCCGGTGCCGCGGAAGACGGCCGCCTTGGTGTACGGGGCGTCGAGGCCGCGGACGCCGGCGTAGTGGGCGTACGCCATCTCGTAGATCGGGGGCAGGCTGCCGCGGCCGATCGCGGAGACGGTCTGCTTGACGTACTTGCCGGTGCGGTCGAGGTCGGGGACGAAGGGGACGTCGCCGCCGAGGTTGTAGCGGGCGGCGTACTCGAAGTTGGCGAGGATGCGGTGGTCGTCGTACCCCCACAGGTCGACGCCCTGGTTCCAGGCGACCTGGGCGAGGTCGCCGGTCAGGCCGGCCGCGAGCTGTTCGTGGCCCTGGTCGCGGCCGCTCTCCTGGCCCTGGCCGGCGTCGGTGACGACGCGGTGGCCGATGCTGCCGTTGCCGGCGCCGGCCGCGGCGAAGCGCAGAGCGTCCTCGAAGAGGGTGGGTTCCTCGCAGAACACGCCGATGGCCAGGATGGTCTGAAGGGCCGTCAGGTCCCAGTTGCCGTTGGCGTACAGCATGTAACCGGACACGGCCGGATACCAGACGTCCAGGAAGGACCGCTCGCAGCGGGCGATGTCCTCGTCCGTCCATCCGTCGTAGCCGGTGTGCCGCAGCAGTTCGGCCGCGTTGACGAACTTGAAGGCCTGGAGCCCCGCGCCGAGGGGGCCGTCGGCACCCGTGACCGTGGTCAGGGAGGCCGACCAGGCGTTGAGGATGTCGCGGGCCTTGTCGGCGTGGGCGCGGTTGCCGGTGGCGCACCACATCAGGGCGTTCTGGTAGGCGGCGGCCGAGTCGGCGACGGCCTGGTTCTGGAAGTTCGTGGGCCCACGGCCCCAGGAGGTGATCTGGCCGGTGTTCTGCACGGCGTACGTGGACTTCGACCGGGCGTGCGCCGCGAAGGCCAGGTATCCGTCGTAGACGGGCGATTCCTGCGCGGCGACCGCTGCCTTCATGCGCGCCAGGTCGGCGGCGGTGTGCAGCAGTCCGGGGTGGGCGAAGGTCCGGAGCGGGGCCTGGTCGTCCTGGGCCCACGCCGCCGCGGCGGAGGCGGACAGCAGTCCGCCTCCGGCCGCGACCACGAGCCCTGCCGCGCCGAGGAAGGACCGACGGCTGAGAGGAAGCACGGGTGACTCCATGGTTCTGCAGGGCCGCGTCACGCGTGCTGGACGGTGAGGGTGAGGGTCTGCGTCGCGGTGCCCACGCTGTTGGTGGCCGAGACGGTGACCGTGAAGGTGCCGACGTTGTCCTCGGTGGTGCCCGAGATCAGACCGGTTGCGGTGTCGATGTCCAGGCCCTTCGGCAGCCCGTCGGCGTTGAACGACGTGGGCAGCCCGGAGGCGGTGATCAGGTGGTTGAAGACCTGGTTCTTGGTGGCCGTCGCCTGGTCCGGGCTGGTGAGCTCGGGCTTGGCGGTGGACGTGGCCTCGGTGGAGTTCAGGAACCGCAGGTTCAGCACGTGCTCGTTGGCGTACGCCGGCATCATGTCGGTGAACTTGTACCAGCCGGGCTTCTTCATCCCGTTCGCGATGGCCTTGCCGTTGATGACGAGGTTCTGGAAGGTGACGTTCTGGATGGCGTGGTCCGGGTCGTAGCCGACCATGACGGACGGGTTGGCGTGCGTCCCCGTGTAGGTCAGGTTCCGGATGTACACGCCGTCGATGCCCCGCCCGACGGAGGTGTTGTACGACTTGTTGAACATGACCCGCATGTTGATCAGCTGGCCCCAGCGGAAGTCCTCCACCCGGATGTCCTGGGCGCGGACGTTGCGCACCAGGTTGCTGTCGCCGGGGTTGAGCGCGATGCAGCCCTGGTAGTCCATCTGCGGTTCGCGGTGATCGAGGATGTCGATGTTGCTGAAGACGAGGTTCTCGATGGTCTCCGGCTTGTCGGTGTTGCCGTGCGTGCCGACGTTGACCGGGTGCGCGACGTCCGCCCACAGGGTGGAGTTGCGGACGGTGATGTTGCGGCAGTCGCCGTAGTACTCCCAGCGGTGGGCGTAGATCGCGATGCAGTCGTCGGAGTTGCGCATCCAGACGCCGTCGATGAGGACGTCCTCGCTGGAGAAGACGTCGATGCCGTCGCCCCACTGGCCGTGGCTGTAGGAGTGCAGGTTGCGGATGGTGACCTGCTTCGACTGGCCGACGGTGACCGAGTAGCCGCTGCTCGGGTTGAGCACCATGATGCCGTCGATCTCGATGTTCTCGGAGTACTCGACCAGGATGCCGTTGGCCGTGTTGTACAGGACTCCGCGGCCGGTGATCCGGGCGTTGGCCACCTCGTGGAACTCCACCCGGGAGGTCAGCACCGCGCCGCCGGCCAGGTAGAGCGTCTTGCCGCTGGGCACCTTGACCACGTTGTCGGTGGTCTTGTGCAGGCCGGGGCCGAAGTAGAGGACGTCGGGGTCGTCGGGGTCGGGCGCGTTCGTCTCGATGGGGTTGGCGTGCAGTTGCAGGTTGTTGAAGAGGTCGCCGTCGACCTCGATGGAGAGGTTGCGCGGCTCGGTGAGGGTGAAGCTGACCGTCGCGCCGTCCACGGTGAACGGGGTGCCGTAGGACAGGGGGCGGATCCGCGCGGTGCCGATGGTGCCCTTGGCCGAGGTGACGGCGACCTCGACGGTGCCCTTGAAGTCGAAGGTGGCGACGGAGGAGTTGAAGACCGGACCGCTGCCGGTGTTCGCGTCGATCTGCTTCGCCCTGGCGCGGTAGACGGGCACCGTCTGCCATTCGCCGCCCGGTGTACGGGCCTTGACGGTGTAGCTCGAGTTGGTCGGCACCCCGCTCGGGATGGGGTACACCACCAGCTTGTCCGTCGACGCGGGTGTGTCCGCCGCTCTCGCGGCGCCGGCCGCGGCTCCGATCAGTGAGTAGGCGGCGACGGTGGCACCCGCGGCCTGGAGAACGGTGCGCCGGGACAGGCCGGTGCTCTGGGTGTCGTTCATGAAGCATTCCTTCAGCAAGGGGGATGAGAGATACGGAGGGTCACTTGAGTCCGGTGGTGGACATCCCGGCGACGAAGCCGCGCTGCGCGATGAGGAAGATCAGGAGGATGGGCACGACGTACATCACGGAGGCCGCGGCCTGGAGTTCGGGGACGGGCGTACCGCCCTCGTTGACGTAGGCGGTCATCACCGCGACGGCGAGCGTGGTGCGGTCGGTGGACAGCAGCAGCTGCGGGGCGATGTAGTCGCCCCAGCTCCAGGTGAAGGCGATGATGAAGCTCGCGGACAGCACGGGCCACGACTGCGGCAGGAAGATCCGCCAGAAGATCGACGCGTAGCCGCAGCCGTCGACGATCGCGGCCTCCTCCAGCTCGCGCGGCAGGCCCGCGAAGAACTGCCGGAAGAGGAAGACCAGATACGGCGCCGCGGACAGGCCCCACAGCACCCACGGCCAGTACGTGTTGACCATGCCGACCTTGGCGAAGATCAGGTAGGTCGGCAGCAGGGTGACCATCTGGGGCAGCATCATCGAGCCGAGCAGGACGCCGAACAGCACCTTCTTGCCGGGCGCGTCGAGCCGGGCGAAGCCGAAGCCGACCCAGGCCGAGCTGAGGGTGACGAGCGTGGCGTAGAGCAGGGCGATGATCAGGGAGTTGCGGGCGTAGCCGAGGAAGTCGATCTGGTGGAAGGCGTCGGCGAAGTTGTGCCACTGGAAGACGTCGGGCAGCCAGTGCACGGGCGAGGCGGCCAGTTCGCCCTGGGTCTTCAGGCCGGACAGGATCAGCCAGCCGAAGGGGCCGAGGAACAGCCCGGTGACGGAGACGAGGACCGTGTAGAGGACGAGGCGCCTGGCACGCACCCGCACGCGGGCGTCGGTCCTGAACGGCGTGGGCGGCACGCTGGTGGCGGTCACTTCTTCGCCTCCGGTTCGACGTTGTAGAACACCACACCGGACGTGAACCTGAAGATGAGTCCGGTGACGACGAGGATCAGGACGAAGAGCACCCACAGCAGCGCGGAGGCGTAGCCGTAGCGGCCGAGCGCGAAGTACTGCGCGAACACGTGCATCATGTAGAGGTAGTTGGACTGCGGGACCGTGGTGATGCCGCTCGTGTCGCCGAGGGGCGCCAGCAGCAGCGGCATGATGGTCTGCACCGAGGCGATCATCCCGGTGACCGTCTGGAAGAGCAGGACGGGTGACAGCAGCGGCACGGTGATGCTGCGGAAGGTGCGCCAGGCGCTCGCTCCGTCGATGCGGGCCGCCTCGTGGAGTTCGCGGGGTACGTCCTGGAGCCCGGCCAGCGAGATGATCATGACGTTTCCGGCCGCCCAGAGCACCGTCATCAGCAGGACGTAGCGGGCGTAGGGGTCGGCGAGCCAGCCGACGGCGTCGAAGCCGAAGAAGGTCAGGACACCGTTGGCAGCGCCGGAGTTCTGGTCGAAGAGAAGCTTGAAGGCCAGGCCCGCGCCCACCGGCGGCACCACCGCGGGCAGATAGAGCAGGGTGCGGAACAGACCACGCGCCCTGATCGGCCGGTTGACCAGGACGGCGAGCCCGAGTCCCGCGATGATCGACAGCGGTACCGAGGTCACCGCGAACAGGCCCGCGCGGCCGAGCGCGTCCCAGGTCACCGGATCGTTCAGCAGCTCGCGGTAGTTGCCGAGTCCGACGTACTTCCAGTTGGGCGAGATGCCGTCGAACGTGGTGAAGCTCAGCCACAGCGCGTACGCCATCGGCGCCACGGTCAGCAGCAGGAACCCGATGATCCAGGGCGAGGTGAACATGTAGAACGCCCGGTGCCGGCGCACGGTCATCGTGACCCGCGGCCGGCCGGCGGCCGGCGCGCGAGGGGAGCTCGCGGCGGCTTCGGGTCGGTCCGCGGCCGTCGAGGAGATCTGACCCACCGTCATCCCACTTGCTCCTTACCGCGCTTCAGCTGCTCGTTGACGGACGAGTTGAGGCGTCCCGCGAGGGTGTCGACGGAGATCTGGCCGTTCATCGCGGCGGGGGCGATCTGGTTGAAGAGGGCGTCGAGTGCGTCCGCCCTGGTGTAAGGGGTGAAGGAGACCACCGAGAAGTGCTTCAGCTCGTTCTCCTGCACCTTCAGCACCCGCTTCTGGTAGCCCTCCTGGGCCGGCATCAGGGAACGCATCGACTTCAGGGTGGGGATGCCCCAGCCGCCGGCGGCGCGCGCCTTGGCGGGCTCTCCACCGAAGAACCACTCGAAGACGCGCCACGCGGCGTCCTTGTTCTGCGCCTTCCTCGGCATCCACAGTCCGGTGCCGCCCTGGCAGGCGCTGATCCGCGCGCCGCCCGCGAAGAGCGGGGCGGGCGCCAGACGGGACACCTCGGCCAGCTTCTTGTCCGGGTAGATCATGCCGCCCAGCCAGTAGCCGGAGTTCGACATCGCCATCCGTCCGGCCTGGTAGGTGGGCCCGTCCCAGCCGTTGGGGTCCGGCTGGACGAGGCTCGGCCCGACCCTCGTCCTGCAGTAGTCGATGTACCAGGCCAGGGCCTTGCGGGCCTCGGGGGTGGTGAAATCGACCCGGGAGAAGTCGTCGTTGAAGAGGCTGCCCCCGGCGGACGCCGTCATGGTCGTCAGGAGCGTGGACCGGGTGAGGCCGCTGTAGCTGCCGCCGAAGACGGTGGTCTGGCCGCTCTTGCGCTGCACGAGGCTCTTGGCGGTGTCCAGCCATTCCTCGTAGGTGACCGGTTCGGTCTCCGGAGGGTGGCCGACCCCGGCCTTGTCGAAGGCCGACGTGTTGTACCAGTACATGGAGTCCTGGGAGAAGTCCTTCGCCATGCCGTAGCGCGGACCCCTGCCCTGAATCCGGCCGTCGTAGCGCCACAGGTCGTTGACCGGGTCCAGGTCGTCCAGCTCGAGGACGCTGCTCCGGGCGAAGTAGGGGTCCAGCTCCTCGGCCACGTCCCGCGCCGCGAAGTACGGCAGGTCCACGGCACCGACCCCGCGCACCAGGTCGGGCGGGTTGCCGCTGGTGAGCATCGCGATCAGCTTGGTGATGTCGTACTTCACCAGGACGATCTTGATGCCGAGCTCCTTCCTGGCCTGCCGCACCTGCTCCGGGGTGATGTCACCGGAGTTGACCATCACGGTGATGGACTCTCCGGCCCCGCCGACCCCGGAGGACACCTGCAGGGCGCAGCCACTGAGTGCCGCCGCACCGGCCGCCGCGCCTCCTGCGGAGAGGGAGAGAAAACGGCGGCGGCTCAGGGGGGCACCGGCATGTGGGCGCATGAACGCACCACCTCCTGCTCTGTCCGTTCGGGATGCGGCCGGGGACCGGCCAGGGCCGGCCAGGGACCGGCCGAGGATCGGCCGGGGTCGACCAAGTGATCGCGGTAACCGTTTAGGCAACCGGTTGTCTGACGTTGGGGCAGAGCTTCTTCCTGTCCGGAAACGACGTCAAGAGTCTTGACGAACTTTCGAAAAGACTGCGTAACCTCGACGTCATGGGCCGACCGGTCGAACGGGGCCGATCGAACGCACTCTGATCTGCGAAGGCGATCGGGAACGGGATGGGGATTCCGGTGCGGACGGGTCCGGGAACCGGTTGCCCGGGCTTCGGGCCCGGGCTTCGCCTCGGCCTCGGGCTGTCGGGCTCGGACCTCGGGCCCGGGCTCGGACCTCGGGCCCGGACTTCGGCCCTGGTTCGGACTTCGCCTCGGCCTCGGGCTGTCGGGCTGTCGGGCTGGAGCGACCGAGAAGATGCCCGAAGGGCACCTCACACGCCCGGCCGGCGCCCCGCAGGTACGGCGCTGCATCACACAGGCATCGCCAGACATCACCAGGCGGCACCAGCAGGCGGCATCGTGCAGGCGCAGTAACGATTTCACGCCATGCGAGGGCTCCGGCCCCAGCCAACTGGGCCGAAGCCGTCCTCGCCACACCGTCCTGCCGATTGACCGCCGTCATCGGCAGATCTACGGTAGAAGACGCTTTCTGAAAATGTTTCCACCCCCCGTGCGTCAGGAGAGACATGCCCAGCCCGCAGCCACCCAGGGCCGTGTTCGCGATGGATCCGGTACACCTCCCCCTGCTGTTCCCCCCGCCGCTCACGGCACGGCTGACGCAGGCGGCCGGCCTCGACCCCGCGCTCGTCGTACGTGACTTCTCCGATCCGACGTGGGCGGACGCCCTGGCCCACACCGAGGTGCTCATCACCGGCTGGGGCTGCCCCCGCCTCGACGCCGACGTCCTCGCCGCCGCACCCCGGCTGCACACGGTCCTGCACGCCGCAGGCTCGGTCCGCTCCCTGGTCGGCGACGCCCTGTGGGAGCGCGGGATCACCGTCTCCAGCGCGGTGACCGCGAACGCCCTGCCGGTCGCTGAATACACCCTCGCGATGATCCTGCTAGCCGGGAAGGACACCTTCACCCACCGCGAGCGCTTCCGCGCCACCCACACCTACCCGACCCACGCCGAGACCGCGCACACCGGCAACGTCGGCCGCCGCATCGGCGTCATCGGCGCATCCCGGGTGGGCCGCCGGCTCCTCGAACTGCTCCGGCCGTTCGACTTCTCGGTCCTGCTCCACGACCCCTACGTCAGCACCGCCGAGGCCGCCGCCCTCGGCGCCGAACTGCTGTCGCTCGAGGACCTGCTCAGGCACAGCGACATCGTGTCCCTGCACGCCCCGGACATCCCCGAGACCTACCGCATGCTCGACGCCGGCCGGCTCGCCCTGATCAGGGACGGCGGCCTCCTCATCAACACCTCCCGCGGGGCACTGATCGACCCCGCCGCGCTCACCGACGAGCTGGTCTCCGGCCGCCTGCACGCCATCCTCGACGTCACCGAACCCGAACCACTGCCCGCCGGCTCCCCCCTCTACCGCCTGCCCAACGTCTTCCTCACCCCGCACATCGCCGGCTCGCTCGGCAACGAGCTGGAGCGACTCGGCCGGATCGTCGTGGAGGAGCTGGAACGGCTGGTGGCGGGAACGCCGCTCACTCATGAGGTGCGGCACTCGGACCTGACCCGGGTCGCGTAAGTGTGCACCCCTCATGGCTGGCTTGGCAGGATGGCTCGGTCGCCTGCTCTGCCGGATGGCTCGGTCGCCTACGGAGCGCCGAAGCCGGTGTCGAGACCTCGACCGTGCTCAGCCCTTCGGGCCTCCGCGCTCCCCCACTCTCGGCTTCGCTCGAGCGGGAGGTACCCCCATGAGGTCTCGACACCGGCGCGCCCCTTCGGCTCCCTCGCGGCCGGCGCGTCGGACAAGTGCCCTTGGTGGCTCTTGCCCTTCGCCGGTCGTCGGCTCTCCGCGCCCGGCGGGAAGTGCTCTGCGGCACCCGGCGAAAGCAGCCCCGCACAGCCCCGCGCACGGGACGGAAACCGGCTCCACGCGCCCGGCGAAGACCAACTCCCCGCACCCGCGAAAACCGGCCCTCCACACCCGCGGAAACCATGGGATACGGTTTCCGCACCGGCGTCGAGCCGGCCCCCCGACCCTCTGCCGGGAACGGGACCCACGGTCGTCCGGCGAAGCAGTGGCAACGATGAAGGAGCCGCAACGGTGAGTCAGCGCAAGGCGGCCGGTGACGCCGGACGGGCCACCATTCGCGACGTCGCGGAGCAGGCGGGCGTCTCCGTCGCGAGCGTGTCGCGCGTGCTGTCGGGCAACTACCCGGTCTCGGAGGAGTTGCGCCGCCGGGTGATGAAGGTGGTCGGGGACCTGGACTACGTCACCAACGCGCACGCCCGCTCCCTCGCCGGGGGCGGTACGCCGACGGTGGCGATCCTCATCAACAACATCACCGGCGCCGCCTTCGCCCACGTGGCCAAGGGCGTCGAGGGCGCCGCCACCCTGCGCGGCTGGCTGTCCCTGGTGGGGACCACCGGCGACGACCCCGAGCGGGAACTCGCGCTGGTCAACCTGATGCGCCAGCAGGGCGTGGCCGCGGTGGTCCTGCTCGGCGGGGCCTACGACTACGACGAGTACCAACTGCGCATGGCCCGCTTCGCCCGCTCCCTGGACGCGGCCGGCTCCCACCTGGTGCTGGTGGGCAGGCCGCCCCTGGAGGGCGACGTACCGGCCACGACGGTCGACTACGACAACGAGGGCGGCGCCTACGCCATGGCCAGCCACCTGCTGTCGGCCGGCCACCGCAAGATCCTGGTGCTGCCGGGCCATGCCGAGCTCACCACCGCGCAGGGCCGGTCGAGGGGCGCGCAGCGTGCCTTCGAGGCGTACGGCGTGGCCTTCGACCCGGACATGGTGCGGCACGGGCCGTACGACTACGAGCACGGGTACGAGGCCGTCGAGGACAGTCTGCGCGACGGGCTCGACTTCACCGCGGTGCTGGCGGGGACCGACGTGGTCGCCGCGGGTGCGATGCAGGCGCTGCGCGCGGCCGGTCTCAGAGTGCCCGAGGACGTCTCGATCGTCGGCTACGACGACATCCCGCTGGCGTCCCAGCTCACTCCGCAGCTGACCACCGTGCACGTGCCGTACGAGGAGATGGGCCGGGTCGCCCTGCGCGCGGTCGCCGACCGGCGTGAGGGTGGTGGAGGCCGCCGCAAGGGCAGCGACGGCGACCACCTGGTGCTGGGCACCCATGTCGTCGTACGGAACTCGGTGCGGCCCCCGGCCCGGGGCCGGTAACACCGCTCTTCGAGTCTGCTTCGGCAGATCGTTTCGTAAACGTTTTCCCGAAGTTTTTGACAGAGGCCGGGGGGCGGGAGAGGCGCGGGACGCGCTCCACCCGAATTTCGG
The DNA here is from genome assembly GCF_056820935.1 of Streptomyces sp. Q2. Lineage (NCBI taxonomy): Bacteria > Bacillati > Actinomycetota > Actinomycetes > Kitasatosporales > Streptomycetaceae > Streptomyces > Streptomyces sp. Q2. The sequence goes on from NZ_JBXEJE010000016.1 coordinate 193,569, forward strand.
CCGCAGTGCGGTTGACCTGCGATGTTTCGGAGTCGGACGATCATGTCCGGCGCACGCCGCGCATAACGTCATGGACAAACCGGCGTAACAAATTGCCGCGCACCCCTTGCTATCGACAGGATCGTCGCCCTACGGTCCCAGCAACCGCTTACTACAGCTTCCGCTTGGCCGACCCCCCGCAACCGCGAGCCGATGGTTTCCGGCCGCCGTTCCCGGCCGACATCGAGGCGCCGTTCTCTCCCCTCCGAGTCGCCCTACTTTCCGAAGGAACACGGTCAGATGAACTTCACCAGCCCCCGGAGAAGGTTCGCCCGCGCAGCCGTGGCGGGACTCGCGTTGACAGGTCTGCTCTCCGCCTGCGGCGGATCGGACTCCGGTGACGCCAAGTCGTCCGGCCCGGTCACCCTCCCCTTCTGGGGCTGGGCGAACGGCCAGGAGGCCGTCGTGAAGGCGTTCAACGCCTCACACAAGGACATCAAGCTCAAGTACACCAAGGTCACCGATCAGCTGACCATGCAGAAGCAGCTGACCAACGCGGTCAAGGCCGACAACGCGCCCTGCCTGGTGCAGAACACCGCCGAGTACGTCACGAGCTGGGTCTCGCAGGGCGCGCTCGCCGACATCACGAAGTACGTCGAGTCGAGCAAGGACGAGTTCAACGCCGGTTCGTGGGCGAGCGCGCAGGTGCAGGGGAAGATGTACGGCGTTCCCACCAGCTCCGCGCCGAACTTCACGATCTACCGCACCGACCTCTTCGAGAAGTACGGTCTCAAGGCCCCGACGACCTGGGACGAGTTCATCGCCGCGGGCAAGGAGCTGAAGAAGCACGGCATCAAGATCACCAACTACGCCGGTGAGGACCCGAGCACTCTTGAGGTGCTCGCGATGCAGGCCGGGGCGCACTGGTACGCGATCGACGGCAACTCCTGGAAGGTGGACTTCCAGGACGCGGGCACGCTGAAGGCCGCCAAGGTGATCCAGGAGATCATCGACAACGACCTCAACTCCAAGCTGTCCTTCGCCGACTACGCGGCCGTGCAGCGCAACTACGACACCGGAGGCACCGCGACCCGGCAGATCTCCACCTGGCAGATGGCCGGCATGGTGCAGAACTTCACCAAGTCCTTCGGCAAGTGGGCGCTGGCCCCCTGGCCCGCGTTCACCGGCGAGGCCGCCAAGACCCCGGCGGGGACGAACCTGACCGGCAGCGTGACGCTGGTGACCAAGGGCTGTGCGCACCAGGAGCAGGCCGCCGAGGCGGCGCTGTGGATGTCGACGAACACCGACGCGGTCAAGACGATGGCGAGCCCGGAGACCGGCAACGGCGTGATGCCGGCCCTGAAGGACAGCGACACCTACGTCGGTGACGCGATCTCCGAGAAGCTGCTCGGCACGAACTACGAGCCGGCCAAAAAGACCGTCACCGACAGCCTCGGCACCATCACCACCGACTGGGTCTACGGCCCGAACTGGACCGCGATGTTCACCGAGATGCAGAGCGGCTGGGCGAAGGTGGTCAACAAGGAGGAGAAGGTCACCGACCTCCTGGCACACATGCAGGAGTGGACGGTCAAGGACCTGAAGTCCCGCGGTATCAGCGTCAAGGGCTGAGGCATTCCACGATGATTCGCTCCCTGCGCTGGAAGGGTGCCGCCTTCACGGTGCCCTTCCAGCTCGGCTTCGTCTTCCTGTACCTGATCCCGATCGGGTACGCCGTCTACCAGTCGCTCTTCCGCGTCCAGCAGTCCGGGCTCGGGCTCGGCGGCTCGACGGAGGAGTTCGCCGGCCTCGACAACTACCAACAGGGCCTGACCGACTCGGCGTTCATGGGATCCGTGCTGCGGGTGGTGCTGTTCGCCGTCGTGCAGATCCCGGTGATGCTGGTCATCAGCCTCGTCCTGGCGCTGTTCCTGGACGCCGTCACCTCGCGGGTGGCGAGCCGGTTCCGGATCGTGCTGCTGGTGCCGTACATGATCCCCGGGGTGGTCGCCGCCCTCGTGTGGATCAACCTGTACAGCCCCGACGTCGGTCCGCTGACGCCGCTGGGCGAGGTGTTCGGCCTCGACTGGAACTTCTTCGCCCCTTCGATGGTGTGGCCGTCCATCGGCAATCTGCTGACCTGGCACGGCATCGGCTACAACATGGTGATCATCTACTCGGCGCTCCAGGGCGTGCCGCGTGAGCTCTTCGAGGCCGCGCGGCTGGACGGTGCCTCCGAGCGGCGGATCGCCACCAGCATCAAGATCCCTTATGTGCGGGGTGCGTTGGTGCTGACCGGCATGCTGTCGGTCATCCAGATGCTGCAGATCTTCAACGAGCCGGCGCTGTTCAGGAACGTCACTCCGCAGACGGTCAGCGACAGCTTCACCCCGATCATGATCATCTACAACCAGGCGTTCAACGCGGGCAACTACCACTACGCCGCCGCCCTGTCGGTGCTGCTCGCCCTGATCCTCGGCGTCGCCTCCTTCCTGTTCTACCGGCTCACCTCGAAGGAGGCCGACTGATGCTGATGACCGAGAACGGTACGAAGCAGCCGTCCCCCGTCCGTCGGCTCACCAGCCCTGACCCCGCCTCGCGTGGTCGCGGCGGGCAGCGCTTCCTCCTGGTCGGGCTGACCCTGGCGAGTGTCTACAGTCTGTTCCCGGTCTGGTGGCTGATCGTCGCCGCCACCAAGGACCGGACGGGGCTGTACCAGTCGAACGGCCTGTGGTTCTCCGGCTGGCACCTGTGGGACAACCTGCATCAGCTGTTCACGTACGAGGACGGCATCTTCCTGCGCTGGACGGCCAACTCGTTCCTGTACGCGGGTGTCGGCTCCCTCGGCGGCACGCTGCTCGCCCTGGCCACGGGCTACGGTCTGGCCCGCTTCGACTTCCCCGGGCGCAACCTGGTGTTCGCGTGCGTGGTCGGCTCGTTCCTGATCCCGATCGCGCTGCTCACCCTGCCGCTGTATCTGCTGTTCTCGGAGATCGGCCTGGTCGACACGCCCTGGGCGATGCTCATCCCCTGCCTGATCAACCCGTTCAGCGTGTACCTCGCCAAGGTGTACACCGAGGCCACCATCCCCTTCGAGCTCCTGGAGGCGGCCCGTATCGACGGCGCCGGCGAGCTGCGGATCTTCTTCAGCATCGTGCTGCGGATGATGACGACCGGCGGCGCGACGGTGTTCCTGCTGGCCTTCGTGAACACCTGGAACGCCTTCTTCCTGCCGCTGACGGTGCTGCGCGGCGAGGAGAACTGGACCCTCAACCTGGGCCTGTACAACTGGTCCGGAAAGCGCCTGGAGTCCGGCGTCGACCTGACCAGCCTGGTGCTGACCGGCGCGCTGCTGTCCATCGTGCCGATGGCGATCATGATGGTCGCGATGCGCCGCTACTGGCGGTCGGGCGTGACGCTGGGGGCCCTCAAGTGACCGTGACCCAGAAAGCCTTGAAGTGACCGCGACTCAGGGAGCCGTGACGTGACCCGACTGCGCAATCCCGTCATCCGGGGTTTCGCCCCGGACCCGTCCCTGGTGCGGGTGGGCGACTGGTACTACGTGGCGACGAGTTCCTTCGAGTGGTTCCCGACGATCCCGATCCACCGCTCACGGGACCTCGCGCACTGGCAGTACGCCGGACATGTGCGGGGCGCGGCCCCCGGTGACTCGCTCGCGGGGGTCCCGGACTCGGGCGGCATCTGGGCCCCGTCGCTGAGCTGGGACGGGGAGCGCTTCTGGATGGTCTACACCGTCGTACGCTCGGTGGGCACGCCTTACTTCGACCTGGACACCTACGTCTGCACGGCCACGGACGTGAGCGGGAAGTGGTCGGCGCCGCGCCGGATCGCGAGCCACGGTTTCGATCCCGCGCTCTTCCACCACGAGGGCCGGCTGTGGCTGCTCAACATGCAGAGCGACCACCGGCCGGGCGGCCGGCGCTTCGCCGGGATCGTGCTGACGGAGCTGGACCGCGGGAGTCTGGGCCGCCTCGGCGACACCCATCTCCTGCTCCAGCACGAACGGCTCATCGAGGGGCCGAAGTTGCTGCACCGCGACGGATGGTTCCACCTGGTGCTCGCGGAGGGCGGCACGGGCGTCGAGCACGGGGTGCTGATGGCGCGCAGCCGCGCGATCACCGGGCCGTACGAGCTGGACAGGCAGCCCCTGCTGACCACGCGCGACGACGCCTCGGTGCCGTTGCAGAAGGCGGGTCACGCGGAGCTGGTGGAGACACCGGACGGCGAGTGGGTCATGAGCCACCTGACGGCCCGCCCGCTCCAGACGCCGGACGGCCCGCGCTGCACCCTCGGGCGGGAGACCGCGATCCAGCCGCTGACCTGGGACGAGGAGGGCTGGCCCAGGCTGCGGCACGGTGGCTGGCATCCGGCGGTCGAGGTCGACGTACCGACGAAGCGGCAGGAGCTCGGACTGTCCGCCTCCGAGGAGCCGTTGGGGTGGCCGTGGAGCACCCTGCGGGCCCCCGCCGACCCGTCCTGGGCCGACACCGGTGCGCGTCCCGGGTGGATCCGGCTGCGTGGCCGGCACGGTCCGGAGTCGTGGTGGGCGCACAGTCTGCTGGCCCAGCGGATCACCGAGCACCGCGCGGAGGCCGAGGTCACCGTCGAGGCACGGCCGAGCACCTTCACCCAGGCCGCGGGTCTGGTGCTCTGGTACAACACCGAGGCCTATCTCGCCCTCGACCTGACCTGGGCGGAGCCCGAGGGCGAAGGGCAGCGCGGCCAGCAGTGGCAGGGGGGCGGGCGCAGGGTGCTCAGCCTCGTGGAGCGCGAGGAGGGCGACACCCGTCAGGCCGCGGTCGTCGAGGTCGACGGGGGCGGCCCGGTCACGCTCGGTGTGACGGTCGACGGTGCCGAGGCGCGGTTCTGGTACGTCCGGGAAGGCGTGCGCACGCCGGTCGGGCCGCCGTTGGACTTCGGCAAGCTGTCCGACGACCACGGGTCCAGGCTGCGCTTCACCGGGTCGATGGCGGGCGTCCATGCCGTGGACCCGGTCGACGCGGCGTTCACGGCCGACTTCACGGGGTTCCGGCTCGTCTGCTGGTAGCCGCCCCGCCCGGTATGGGGGTTTCGAAAGCGGCGGCCCGNCCCGGTCGACGCGGCGTTCACGGCCGACTTCACGGGGTTCCGGCTCGTCTGCTGGTAGCCGCCCCGCCCGGTATGGGGGTTTCGAAAGCGGCGGCCCGACAAGACCTGGGAACTCCGGCCCCTTCCCGAGTTCCTGCGGCGAACCTAGGGTAGAGAGCGCTTACTATCCGTTCGGTCTCCCGACCGCGGAAGCAGCGCTGTCGAAACTTTTCATGGCCCTCGGGCGGGCCGGAGAGGTGGTTCCCGATGGTCCGTACCGAGAGCGCCGGTATGACGGCCGGGCCGACCCTTGCGGTCGTGGCCCGGGAGGCGGGGGTCTCCGTGCCCACCGCGTCCAAGGTGGTCAACGGCCGCGAGGACGTCGCCCCCGAGACCCGCCGCCGGGTCACCGAGGCGCTGGACCGGCTCGGTTACGTCCGCAGACCCCGCTTCGACTCGGCGAAGGCGTCGGGGCTGGTCGACCTGGTCGTGCACTCGCTGGAGAGCTCCTGGTCGGGGGCGGTGCTGCACGGGGTCGAGGCGGCGGCGCACGACGTGGGTCTCGAGGTGGTGGTGTCGGCCGGCCTCAACAGGACCCGCGGCGGCCGTCCGGAACGCGGCTGGCTCGACAAGCTCATCGCCCGCGGCTCGTCGGGGGTGCTGTTCAACCTGGCCGAGCTGAGCGACTCCCAGTACGCGTGGCTGGACCAGCACCGCATCCCGTACGTGATGATCGACCCGGTACTCGAACCGCCGCCCGGCGTGGTGTCGGTGGGCGCGGCGAACTGGCACGGCGGGGTGACGGCGACCGAGCACCTGCTGGCGCTCGGTCATGAGCGCATCGCCGTCGTCGCCGGTCACCAGCGCAAGATGTGCAGCAGCGCGCGGGTCGCCGGCTACCGCTCGGCGCTCGCCGCGGCGGGGGTGCGGCAGCGTCCCGAGTACGTCCGTCACGCCGGCTTCGACGAGAGCGTCGCCCACCGCCGGATGCGCGAACTCCTCGACCTGCCCGAGCCGCCCACGGCCGTCTTCGTCTGCTCGGACCGGATGGCCCTCGGGGTGTACGAGGCGCTGGCCGAGCGGGAGTTGAGCGTGCCGGACGACATGAGCGTCGTGGGCTTCGACGACCTGCCCGAGGCCCGGTGGCTCACCCCGGCCCTGACCACGGTCCGCCAGCCGCTCTCCGAGATGGCGGCGACGGCACTGCGGCTGCTGGTGCGGATGATGGACGGGGACCGGCCGGAAAGTACCCGCACGGAACTGTCCACACGGTTGGTGGAGCGGTCGAGCACGGCCCCGCCGCGCGCCCGGACCACCGCATGACCGGCCTGCCCGCGGCGTGTTCGCCGTAGCGCACCTCACCGCGCGGGCTCCTGTCGTCCCGGACGTCTGCATGGGCCATCCACCGCCGGATTCGCTCACTTTTGCTCATATACGGAGGGAGGGAACTGGCCGGGTCGGCGGGGCGTCGAAGGATGCGGCGGGGAGGGGCGCCGCGGCCCGGGGGCGGGGCGGCGGCGAGCACTTGGGGGGGGCGACCATGACACGCTGGCGGCCGCTGCCGGATGCGCTGCCGAGGGAGGCACGGCACCTGGTCGGGCAACTGCGCGCGCTGAAGGACCGTACGGGCCTGAGCCTGGCCGAACTGGCCCGGCGGACCGCGTACAGCAAGTCGTCCTGGCAGCGGTATCTCAGCGGGGTCAAACAGCCGCCCAGGGGCGCGGTCCAGGCCCTGTGCCGGGTCGCGGGAGCGGATCCGGCGCGGCTGCTGGCGCTGTGGGACCTGGCCGACACGACCTGGCCGCACGGAACGGTGCCGCACCAAACGGTGCCGCCCGGCGCGGCGGTCTCCGGTGCCATGGTGCCCGGTACGGCGGTGCCTGCCGGGTCGCCCGAGGCCGCGCCGCTGACACCGGGCGCCGAGTACCGGCGCTGGCGGACGGCGGCGCTGGCCGCGTTCGCCGTCATCGCGCTGCTGGCGGCGGTACTGCTGTGGGCACTGCCGGAGGGGGGCGGATGACCCCGCGGCCACCCGCCCCCCTCCGGATCCGAGCTGTCGGCCCTGTCAGCCGACCTTGTCGTAGTACGCGATCTTCCAGGATCCGGTGTTCTTGAGCTTCACCCGGTACTTGCCGCTGACCCGCTTGAAGGTGACGGTCCGGGCGCTGCCCCAGTACTGGACGGTGCCGCCCGCGTAGGGCCCGTGGAGCCGGTTCTGGGCGGACTGCCAGCAGTCGTCGGTGACGACGCCGTCGTCCTCCGGGATGCCGTAGTGGTTCTGCCACCACTGGGTGGCCGACTCGGTCTCCGGGCCGAACGAGCCGTCGATCTTGTTCCTCGTGAAGGCGTGCCAGTCGCCGTCCTCGTCCTCGTACAGGGCGCCGTCCGCCCACAGGACGGTCTCCCACAGGGCCGTGGCGTTGCTCTGGGCGTAGTCGTCGACGCCGAGGTTCTCCTCGTCCTGCCAGTCGTCGTAGACGTAGCTGCTGCCGTCGACGCCGTGGTAGGCCGCGGCGTTCGCCGCCGGCGCCAGGGCCGTCACGGCACCCCCGGCGACCAGCAACGCGGCCGACACCATCGCCACAGCCCGATTGCGCTTGCTCATACGGTCTTCCTTTCCGAACCGCCGGCCCCCGTGGTTCCCCCCTGGGGCGGCTCGCCTCGCTTGGCACGACACAGCGTCACGGTCGCGGGGCGGCACGGCGAGGCCTGAGGGCACACGTGGACCGGCGAGGGACGATCCACGCCGCGTACGGCCAAGTCCCCACCGAAGACGGGTCGTAAGGGGACCAGGTGGGACGGGGTGGGACGGGGTGGGACGGGACGGGCCCCCCGTCCCTCAGCCGGCGTGGCCCTCCAGCCGTGCCGCCCAGGTGATCCCGCCCAGCAGATGGGCGCGGAAGTCCGGGTCCTCGTAGGCTTCGGTGGCGTGCCCGAGGGCGGTGTAGAAGGCCCGCCCCGCCCCCTGCTCCCGGCACCACACCAGCGGGTGGTCGGCGCCCATCCCGCCGCCCTCGTACGACGACTCGTCGGCAGCGGCCAACACCCGTACCGCGCCACGCGGGTTGGTGCGGAAGTCGTACCACTCGTCGGTGAACTCCCATACGGGGGGCAGGTGCCGGGTCGCCGGGTGGGTGCGGTCCTCGACGACGACCCTGCCGGGCTGGAACTCGGGGTGCCGGTCGAAACGGGCGCCGACGAGTTCGCCGTAGTACGGCCACTCGTACTCCGTACAGGCCGCCGCGTGCACCCCGACGAACCCGCCACCGGCCTCCACGTACCCGGCCAGCCGCTCACGCCCGGTGGGGGTGAGGATCTCGCCGCTGGTGGAGAGGAAGACGACGGCCGCGTACGCGTCCAGGGGCGCTTCGAGCGCCGAGGGGTCCTCGGTGGCGGTCACCTCGAAGTCGCCGAGGGTGCGGACGGCGGCGATCGCGGCCGGGACGGAGTCGTGCCGGTAGGCGGTGGTGCGGGTGTGGACGAGGAGCCTGGGGGCCATGGCCCACGACCCTAGGGGACACCCTGGGCAGCCGTACGGGTGTTCCCTTGCCGTTGCCGGACTGCGTAGCCTCTGCTGCGATGAACGCCATCCCCGCGACGCTCGACCACCTGGTCCTCGCGACCCCCGACCTGGCGGCGACCGTCGCCGACTTCGCCCGGCGCACCGGCGTGAGTCCCGCGCCCGGCGGCGTGCACGTCGGACTGGGCACCCGGAACCACCTGGTCTGCCTGGGCGGCGCCCGCTACCTGGAGATCATCGGCCCGGATCCGGAGCAGTCCGCGCCCGGGCAGCCACGGCCCTTCGACGTCGACCGGCTCTCCGGGCCGCGAACGCTCACCTGGGCGATCAGCCCGCCCGACCTGGACGCGGCGGTCACGGCGGCCCGGGCGAGAGGCTACGACCCCGGCGCCGTGCGCCCGATGAGCCGCCGCAGACCCGACGGCACCCTCCTGAGATGGCGTCTGACCGACGGCGACACCGCCCACCCCTCGGGCCTGGTCCCCTTCCTCATCGACTGGGGCACCTCACCCCACCCCTCGGCCTCGGGCCTGCCCACCACTCCCCTGCTGGAGCTGTCCGCGAGCACCCCCGACCCGGAGGAGATCCGGCCGCTGCTGGCCGCGGTCGGCACCGAACTGCCCCTCGTCCGGGGCCCGGTGGGTTTCTCGTTCACGCTGGACACACCTCGTGGCCCGGTGACGTTCGGCTGACAGGCGCTCTCACGACACGGTCCGGCGCGTGTCCGATTCCTTCAAGACCACACCGCGCGCCGCTGCCTACGGTGGCCCCATGACTCCACGATTCGACGCGATCGGCCTGGTGGCCTCCGACATGGCCGCCTCCGTCGCCTTCTACCGCCGTATCGGTTTCGCGTTCCCCGAGGGTGCCGAGGAGCAGCCGCACGCCGAGGCCGGACTGCCGGGCGGGCTGCGGATCATGCTCGACAGCGAGGAGAGTGTCCGTTCGATCCACCCGGGATGGCAGCCGCCGGCCGCGGGCGGGCGCGTCTCGCTCGCGCTGCTGTGCGACAGCCCGGCCGAGGTCGACTCGGTCCACGAGGAGCTGGTGGGCGCCGGGTACCACGGGGAGCTGAAGCCCTGGGACGCCGTGTGGGGGCAGCGGTACGCGGTGGTGCTCGATCCGGACGGCAACGGGGTCGACCTGTTCGCGCCGCTACCCGGAGCGGCCCAGTAGTTCCGTCAGCGGCAGCCCGGCCAACTCCCGGACGTCCCTTGCCAGATGGGCCTGGTCCGCGAAGCCGGACCGGGCCGCCGTCTCGGCGAGGGGGGCGCCGGAGCGGGCCAGGGCGAGGGCCCGCTGGAGTCGCAGGACCCGGGCCAGCGTCTTGGGGCCGTAACCGAAGGCGGCGAGGCAGCGGCGGTGCAGCTGGCGGGCGCCGACGCCGAGTTCGTCCGCGGTCGCGGCGACCGGGCGGCCCGCGTCGAGGGCGGCGACCACCTGTCGCAGGAGCGGCTCGGGGGGATCGGTCCCGGCGGCCCGCTCCAGCGCCACCTGCTCCAGGCCGCTCGCCGGGTCGCCGGCCGCGTTCACCTGTGCGGTGAGGCGCCGCACCTCCACGGCCGGCCACAGGTCGGCCAGGTCCACCCGCCGGTCCCGCATCTCGTGCGCGGGCACGCCCAGCAGGGCGGGAGCGGTGCCGGGGTAGAAGCGGACGCCGGCCCAGGCGCTCGGCTCGCCTTCGGTGACGTACGCACGCGTGTCGGGCCCGGCGACCATCAGCCGGCCCTCGTGCCACAGCAGGTCCATGCAGCCGTCGGGCAGGATCCGCCCGCCGCCGGGCCCGGACGGGGTGTTCGTCCACACCACCGCCCCGGTCAGCCGGGACGCCCGCTCCGCGTACACGCACGCCAGGCTACGCCGCCGACGGGGCCTGCCCTGCCGTGTTTCCGCCCGCTCCAGGTGCGCGGTGCGCAAACCGGCGGTCGCGGCCCGCTGCGGCGCCTCGACGGCATCGCCAAGTTCCGCGGGCAGGCCCTGGGCCCGGCCGGCGCCGGCCTGGGGGTTGCGCGGCGGCAGTGTGGCCTCCGCCCTCGTCGGTGCGAGCGGCGCGCACCGGCGGTCGCGGCCCGCTGCGGCGCCTC